>NZ_JABWRY020000001.1:1270714-1588392 GCF_014269205.2 Pseudomonas kermanshahensis | reverse complement strand
ACAACACTGCTGGGCGGGCTGGCCACCGACAAGCACGAGCCGGACTTGTTGCGTTACCTCGAGCAGGTGCGAACCCCGCTCGACGCCCCAGGCGAGGCCAAGGCCTGGGCCGACCTGGAAGCACTGCTAGGGCACGACCAGGGTGGCCTGGCCAAGCTCGGCATCCCTCTGCCCACCACGCTGCACGCCTTGGCCCGGGTACTGCAACTGACACAGCTGGCGAGCCGGCAAGGCCTGTCGGTGGATGGCTTGCTGGTCATCGGCGCACTCACCGAGTCGACAGATGACAACGCCTTCGAACAGGCGGCCATCGCGCTGCGCCAGAGCTGCTCCAGCCAGCAATGCCAGGCGTTGGATGCCCAGCTCAAGCTGGCCTGGCGCGATGCATTGATGCAATGGATGCTGGTGCACTGGGCCGCCCCGCACAAGGACCTCAAACGGATCAAAAGCCCTGAAGCCCTGGCCGATTACCTGCTGATCGACCTGCAGGTCTCTCACGAACCGCTTACCACCCGGGTGCTCTCGGCGATCGCCAGCCTGCAGCGCTACCTGCAGCAGATCCACTCACGCCTGGAGGACGGCTATGGCGACAAGGCAATCCCCCAAGCCATGCGCGACGAGTGGGATAATTTTTCTTGCAGCTTCGAGCGCTGGAAACTGCGCAAGGACGCCCAAAACGAACCGCAGAATTTCATCGACCCCTCGCGCCGCACGCGCACGAGCAGCGCCTTCGCCGAGCTTGAAACCCAGCTGGCCCAAGGCAAGTGCACACCGGACGAAATCCAGACCGCCCTGCTCGGCTACCTGAGTACCTTCGAGCACGTCAGCAATATCCAGCCGCTTTCGGCGTACGCCAGCGGTATTGATCCTCTGAGCGATACCTACCACTTCATCGGCAAGAGCAATGTCGAGCCACCCCAGTACTACTGGCGCACGCTGGACATGAAACAACGCGACGCCGACAACGCACCGAGCATGCTGGCCTGGGGGGAGTGGGAGGAGATCACGCTGGCAATGAATGGCGAGATGGTCAAGGGGCCATTGCCGGTGGTCGAGGGTGTCAAGAAAGAAATTACGACTAAGAAGAACGACCCAGCAACTAAAGACAAAACCGCTGAGACCCTTGCACAGGAACTCTTGGAGAAGCAAAAAAACGAAGATGACCAACGTACGGAAGTAGACCTGATCCGACCGGTCATCATCGCCGGGCGCCGGTATGTGGTGTGGGTCGAGCGGGACACCGCGGCAATTCCCATGGGACCGGACAAAAAACCGAGCGAGTACCATGCGCTGCGGGTGAGCTTCGCCTTCCAGCAGATCGACGGGAACTGGAGCCCGGCCAATGTGTTGATGCTGCTGGATGGGCATGATGCGGCAGGACATTTTGATGAAAGTAAAGATAGCAAAGGCACTCTGAACAAATTCTTGAAGACCAAGAAGTTCCAGGCGGGTTTGATGGTGATGGTGAATCAACTGGGGGGACGCGAAAATGACCCGTGGTTGATGGTGATGTTGTTCGATGTGGAGAAGGTCAAGGACTCGAAGGGCGACGTCAATACCAGCACCTGGAAGCGTGACAACGAGTACTTCCTGATTGCCAAGGATCTCCTACTGCTCGACACCAAGACATTGGATGAGGCCAGTTCGAAAGACAATACCATTGAGAAAAGACTGGTAAAAAACTGGATAGCCCTTTTCCGTGATCCGCGCACGGTGCAGCATCCCTATATTGGGCCTCGTCAGATTGTAGAAGACCAAAAAGACGAGCCAACATGGGTATCGCTTTACGCTCTCAATTCATTACCCCCTCCCATTGATTACAACGTGGTTAAACCTAACAAAGATAACCTTATAGACAAAAAAGAGCACACAATTAGAACACCAATAACCTCTAAACCTTGTAGAGCCCATCAATTCCCAGAGACCACCCTATTCAATGGTAGCCTCGAGAGTATTGGCACACTGAAAGCTCCAGAACTTGTACTAGCAGCTGTTTTCCCCAGCACGAATGTCGATTACCACCTGATGCACAAAACCGAAATACTCATAACGAACACGCACGTCAAGAGAATTTCGATCACCGAAATTTACCCGGGACCATATCTTATCCGTCCCAACCAAATTGCCATCACTCTATTCGACAGCGCCTCTAACCCCTACAATAAGCCCGTAGCGAAAATCCACACTAACGCCTTTCTCAGAATCCACGACGAAGAAAACTTCAAACTAACATTCTTCGTAGAATACGAATCCAAAACACCTGAATACCTCCAAGTCGAATTTCAATCAAAGAACCTAACCCCAGCAGTTCCAACGCTTACAGCCACAGTATCACCAACAACTAAAACCCTAGCCACCCTCCAACAACCTTTATCTATCTCAGACTCAAACACTCTCAAAGAATACAGTCTAACAGACCTAGAATCTGCCTTAACCAGCCCCACTCACTTGCACAATCTAGGCAAAATAAAGCGCTCCATTTTGAGCGTCCGCTACACTTCAAACCCGGATTCAGAGGACCCGCCCAAAGATATTACGAAGCGCTCTACTGGCAGGACTTCGGTCCATGCGGCCATCACTCGCGCGCAGCACGCAGGCCAGCTCGATGCCGTTAGCACGTACATCGCAATGGAAAAGTCCGCCATCCTGGCTGAAGTAAACGCGCCCCTTGACCAGGCCCTGGTGCAGCTTCTGGACTCGCTCATTCGCCTTCGGCACTTTGAACCTGAGGCCTGTGTTCGCATCCTGCTCCGTTTCGGCCCCGAGCATCCACCCGTCTTCACCGATGAAGTCCCCCTCGATGGCCAGAGCACGATTGCTTTTCAGCTCCCCATCAGCCGTGATCGGGCCATCAAAAGCTATTCATTTGACTTTGAGCTCTACTATCTTGCTAGCCGTTGGAAAACGACCCTGATCTACAATCTGGTGGACGACGCCGACGATGCCGTGGACAGCGTACACATCAGGCGCAATGCCGAGCAGGCCCTCTACCTGGATTTGTCCGAAGTCAATCAAGCGGACCCCACAAACGCCCTATCGGTCAATTACCTGCGCCTGAACACCCTGTTCGGCAAGCGCCTGGTCGCTGAGGCCACGCAGTCGGTCATGCAGGTGTTGTCCTGGCCGACCCAGCACCTGCCCGAACCGCGCCTGGAACCTGGCGGCACCAGCAGTACCGTCGACTTCCGCGGTGCCAACGGCATGTATTTCTGGGAATTGTTCTTCCATGCCCCGCTGCTGATTGCCTGGCTGCTGCGGCAAAACCGCGACTACCGGGGTGCCTGGCAGTGGTGCACCGGCCACTTGTTCGACCCCTACCGTACCTGGAGAACAGACCAGGACACCCCGCAGTACTGGTTGAGCAAGCCGATCCGAGATGACCATGGCGCCTATCGAAAAATAGCGGAAACCGACGATCCCGACCTGATCGCCTATGCCGAGCCCGAGCGCTACCGCAAAGCGCTTCACCTGTTCGTGGTGGAAAACTGGCAACGCGAGGGTGACGAACTGTACCGCCAGCTCACCCTGGCCACGCTGGAGGCCGCCGCGCAATGCTACGACAAGGCCCTGCGACTGATCGGCCTGTTGCCCGAGCACCTGTCGAGCGCCCCGGCCGATGCGCCGACGCTGGCACAAGCCACCCCGGACCAGTTCACCCCGCCGCTGAACAACAAACTGGTCGAGCTGCGCAACCTGCTGCGCAACCGCCTGTTCAACCTGCGCCACGGCCTGAGCCTGGACGGCAAGCCCGTGCCGATCATGCTCGACCCCGACTTCCTGGAGCGCCTCGCCCAGGGGCACACCAGCGCCAGCGAGAGTCCGGTAGCCAGGCTCACGCCCCCGCAGGTGCCACCTTGCCGTTATGACGAGGCGCGCACATTCGCCCGGGAGGCCGTGGAACAGCTGATCGGCATGGGGCATACGCTGCTGGGCTATTACCAGGCCGAAGCCAACCAGCAGCTTGAATTGCTCAGCAAGTGCAACCTGATCAAACTGCTGGACTTCCCTTACCAGCTTCAGCAACAGGCGCTGGAGTTGGCCAAGCGCGAGCGTGAGACGTTACTCACCAGCAAAGCGATGGTGCAGCAACGTCTGGATTACTACCAGGAACTGAACGACGTCGGGGTTAAAAGCCTGGAGGAGTCTGCGCTCTCGTATTGGACCGCTTCATATGGCACCCGCATAGCCGCATCTCCGTTCTATGCCCTTACTTCCGCTATGTCTTTTCTACCCACTATCGGTGGAGCTGCAATAGGTGGTTGGTCACCTGAAGAGGCACCCGAGGCGGTCGCCAACCTCATCGAATCAGTCTCAGAACTACTGGAAACACAGGGTAACGTCTTCGACAAGAGTGCTGAATTCCAACTCCGTGCCAAACAATGGCAGTACGAAGCCAAGCAAGCCACCCTCGAACTCGCCGTCCTCGACAAACAACTGCGCGAAAGGGACGTGCAGCTCAAGGCCGCCAACATCGCCCTGCAAGAAGCCCACGCCACCCGCGCAGCCCACCAGGCCGAGTATGAGGTGATGACCTCGGTGTTCCCCAGCCGCACCACCTACCTGTGGCTGATCGGCCGGCTCTCGCAAATCTACGCCGCCGCCTATGATGCCACGCTGTCACTGTGCCTGATGGCCGAGTCTTGCCTGCAGTATGAGCTGGGTAATTTCAAGAGCACTTGGATCAAACCCGGCGCCTGGCTGGATAACTGGCGCGGTATGCTAGCCGGCGAAGCCCTGGCACGGGACCTGATGCTGATGGACTTGGCCGCCATTAGTGAGAACCATCGGCCACTGGATATTCACGCTGAGCTCTCCCTGGTGACGGACCTCGGCTTCAGCGGAAAGACACTTGAAGAAGCGCTGAAAAAAGATGAAATTCTTTTCGATCTGGCCCCCCGCCATTTCGACAAGCACTTCCCCGGCCATTATCTGCGCAGGATCGAGCGCATCTTTCTCACGTTCACATACAGGGGTAGCACTAAACCCTCTTCGCCCTCGGGCATGCTCTACCAGACCGCCAACAGGGTGTTGCTAAAGGATGATTCCGACGGCGCGACGTTCCTTTACGGTGTCGACGGTGGCGACCCCAATAACATAATGCTAAATCTGAACCCCGGCCAAAAGATTGCCATCTGGTCACCTAAACAAGAATTCACCAACTACGACCTGCAACCCTCAATTCCCGATAAGTCTCGCTACCAGCCATTCGAAGGGACCGGATTGCTTTCCAGCTGGAGGCTCGAATTTCCGCGTGGCGCAAAAAATAATTCCAGTTTGTTTGAGGGTGACACTTGTAAGCTCGATGATATTAAAGTGCATGTCATCTACTCAGCGCTGGACGGCTCGGCCGACTTTCGTAAGCATGTAAAAAAATTACTGCAGATAACCGGTGTTAACGTCGTCGACCCCCCCGCCCCGACTAAGAATCCATCTGGAGCGACTGGCAAGGCCGACAAGGCAGTTGCCCGCGCCAAGAAGGCCGAACAGGCGGCTATCGCAGCCCAGCTCGCCGCCGAAGCCGCTGCCGCTACCCCGGCGTTGAATGCCTCAGTGGCAGCGGGCGAGAAGCTCAAAGCGACGCAGGCAGTCACTGATGCGAAGAACGCTGCTAACGCAGCCACAATAGCCAGAGAAAGAACCGAGGAAGCGGCTGCCTCTGGCAAGGTGAACGAAGCCAATACCGAAGCCACCAAAGCAGAAACGGCGAGAGACGACGCACTCAAAGCAGCCGCTGACGCAGTCGCTGCAAGCCTGGCTGCGCAGGGTCTTGAAATCCAGCGCCGAGCTAGCGCCTTGGCCAAGGCCAGGATGGCCGATCAGGAGGCTGCTGCGTCGAGTCAGGCCGCGCAGGACGACGCCAACGCCGATGCACTCAAAGCCACCGAAGCTGCAGATCAACTGGCGACGGCCAATACAGCGGCAACCGAAGCCAAAACTGCAGCCAGCAAAGCCAAGGCTGCCAGAGAAAAAGCCGACAACGCAACAACAGCGGATGACGCAGAAAAAGCGGCGGAGGAAGCCAAAAGCGCGGCCGACGAGGCGAAAGCCGCAGCGAAAAAAGCCGCCGACGCCCGCAAGGAAGCCGAAGACGCTTACAGGCTTAAAAAAGATCAAGAGGCTGAACTGATCACTAAGAAAATTGCGTACCTGGAAAAAAACATGAACAAGGAAATCAAAATCACCCGATGGACAGGGAACGGCAACGAATATTACGACCGTGGCATTCTGATCAGTATCGACAAAAAAAATAATACGTTCACATTAAAAAGCGAGGTCTATCAAACAAGCTACACATTCCCCATAACAGACGCGCCCCTTGACTGAGAACCTGTAATGCTTACAGCCCCCGGACCGTAAACAGGTTATGCATTTCAACCCACACAAGGACACCACAATGAGCACAACAGAAAACACAACGCCTGAGACATTCCAAGCGTTCTTGGAAGAGTATCTAGACTATAAATACGCCATCGACGAGACAACATCGCTCTTTGACATTAATGGAGATGGAAGTAAATGGGCCAAGGCCCTGGCGAGAGGGTTCAACGGGCTCAACATTTCCCATAGCGAACTGTCCGAACTTGAGACCGTTGGTAAATTGCTGAATAAGATAAACGGGACTGAATAGCCCCCGTGCACCAGGCTGCGTACACACTGAGTGGTTTCTCAGTGTGTACGCAGCCTGGTGCACGGAGGGTCAACGTCGACTCATGCTCGCATTAGCTGTTATGAACAAGAACGGTGCTTTGAATCAACAGGTCCTGTTGATTTCCGAAACGCTGATCTCTCGCATCCTGAACTTCTGCACCTTCCCGGTAACGGTCATCGGAAACTCGTCAACAAAGCGGATATGCCGCGGCACCTTGTAGTGCGCGATGCGTGCCTTGCACCAGCCCTGCAGCTCATCGACCGTGACGCTGTGCCCGGGGTGCAGTTTGATCCAGGCCACGATTTCTTCGCCATAACGGTTGCACGGGATGCCGATCACCTGGGCATCCGCGATTGCCGGGTGGGTATAGAAAAACTCCTCCAGCTCGCGCGGATAGATGTTCTCGCCGCCGCGGATGATCATGTCCTTGTTGCGCCCGACAATGCGCACATACCCCTGTTCGTCCATGACCGCCAAGTCGCCCGAATGCATCCAGCCGGCTGGGTCGATGGCATCCGTCGTGGCCTGTGGGTTGTCCCAATACCCGAGCATCACGCTGTAGCCCCGCGTGCACAGTTCGCCGATTTCGCCCCTGGCAACCATGCAGCCGTCGGCGTCCACCAGCTTGTTTTCCAGCTGCGGCTGGGTGCGCCCGACCGTGGTCACGCGCAGCTCAAGCTCGTCGTCCGGGCCGGTTTGCAAGGACACCGGGCTGGTTTCGGTCATGCCATAGGCAATTTGCACTTCGGCCATGTGCATCTGATCGATAACCCGGCGCATCACTTCGATCGGGCAGGTAGCGCCGGCCATGATGCCGCTGCGCAGGCTCGAGAGGTCCATGGCCTGGCGGACCGGATGGTCGAGCATGGCGATGAACATGGTGGGCACGCCATACAGGATGCTGGCGCGTTCTTCGGCCACGGCGCGCAGGGTGAGCTCGGCGTCGAAGGCGTCGTTGGGGTAGATCATAGTGCTGCCGTGGGTGATGCAGCCGAGGTTGGCCATGACCATGCCGAAGCAGTGGTACAGCGGCACCGGGATCACCATGCGGTCGGCCGAGGTCAGGCCCAGGCTTTCGCCGACCATCAAGCCATTGTTGAGGATGTTGTAGTGGCTGAGCGTGGCGCCCTTGGGCGCGCCGGTGGTGCCGGAGGTGTACTGGATGTTCACCGGTTGGTCGAACTGCAGGCTTTGCTGGCGGGCCGTGAAGGCCTCGATCGTGGTCTGCCCTGCCCGCTCGGCCAGCGCCTGCCACGGCAAGAAGCCCTGCGGCGGCTGGGCAGCCAGGCTGATCACCCCGCGCAGCTCGGGCAGGCCTTCACTGGCCAATTCACCGGGGGCAACGCTGGCCAGCTCCGGCACCAGGCCCTGGACCATGGCGTGGTAATCCGACGTCTTGAAGGCATCGGCGCACACCAGCCAGCGGCAGCCGGACTGGCGCAGCACGTATTCCAGCTCGCCGACGCGATACGCCGGGTTGATGTTGACCAGGATCGCGCCAACCTTGGCGCTGGCCAGTTGCAGGATGCACCACTGGGCGCAGTTGGGCGACCAGATGCCCACGCGGTCGCCGGTGTTCACGCCCAGGGCCATCAAGGCGCGGGCGTGCACATCGACCTGTTCGGCCAACTGCCGCCAGCTGTAGCGCAGGCCCTGGTGGCGCGCCACCAACGCTTCGCCATCGGCGCAGCGGGCCACGGTGGCATCGAAGGCCTGGCCGATGGTCTGGGTCAACAAGGGCCGGTCCTGGCGACCGCGGGTATAGCTCGGTTGACTCATGGGTGTCCCTTCTTGTGGTTGTTCTGGGCACGACTGAAGCAAGCGGGAGATACTCTGGCGCAGATTTACGTTTACGTAAAGGTGATGAGGCGATTGACAGTAATGGCATGCAGGTTTACGTTAACGTAAAGGTTATAGCGACATCGCATCTATCGACCTAAGCCCGCTCCCACAGGGGACGATGAAAAGTCCATGAGCTACGGTGTTACCCAAATTCAAGAACAAGAAGGTGCCCCCGCATGCATTACCCCTCCCTGAACTTCGCCCTGGGCGAAACCATCGACATGCTCCGCGACCAGGTCAGCACCTTCGTCGCCGCCGAACTGGCGCCGCGCGCCGCGCAGATCGACCACGACAACCTGTTCCCCGCCGATATGTGGCGCAAGTTCGGTGACATGGGCCTGCTGGGCATCACCGTATCGGAAGAGTACGGCGGCGCCGGCCTGGGCTACCTGGCCCACGTGGTGTCGATGGAAGAAATCAGCCGCGCCTCGGCCTCGGTCGCCCTGTCCTACGGCGCCCACTCCAACCTATGCGTCAACCAGATCAACCGCAACGGCACCCATGAGCAAAAGCTCAAGTACCTGCCCAAGCTGATCAGCGGCGAGCACATCGGCGCCCTGGCCATGAGCGAACCTAACGCCGGCTCCGACGTGGTGTCGATGAAGCTGCGCGCCGAAAAACGCGGCGACCGCTACGTGCTCAACGGCAGCAAGACCTGGATCACCAACGGCCCCGACGCCAACACCTATGTAATCTATGCCAAGACCGACCTGGACAAGGGCGCGCACGGCATCACCGCGTTCATCGTTGAACGCGACTGGAAAGGCTTCAGCCGCAGCAACAAGTTCGACAAGCTGGGCATGCGTGGCTCCAACACCTGCGAGCTGTTCTTCGATGACGTCGAAGTACCGGAAGAAAACATCCTCGGCCAACTCAACGGCGGCGTGCGCGTGCTGATGAGCGGCCTGGACTACGAACGCGTGGTGCTGTCCGGCGGCCCGACCGGCATCATGCAAAGCTGCATGGACCTGGTGGTGCCCTACATCCATGACCGCAAGCAGTTTGGCCAAAGCATCGGCGAGTTCCAGCTGATCCAAGGCAAGATCGCCGACATGTACACCCAGCTCAACGCCAGCCGCGCCTACCTGTACGCCGTGGCCCAGGCCTGCGACCGCGGCGAGACCACCCGCAAGGACGCCGCCGGGGTCATCCTGTACACCGCCGAACGCGCCACGCAAATGGCCCTGGAAGCGATCCAGATTCTGGGCGGCAACGGCTACATCAACGAGTTCCCGGCGGGCCGCCTGCTGCGCGACGCCAAACTGTACGAAATCGGCGCTGGCACCAGCGAAATCCGCCGGATGTTGATCGGCCGCGAATTGTTCAACGAAACCCGCTGAGCACAAGGGACGGGCGCACATGGCTACCTTGCATACCCAGATCAACCCGCGATCGGCGGAATTCGCCGGCAACAGCGCGGCCATGCTCGAACAGGTTCAGGCCCTGCGTGGCTTGCTCGCGCACATCGCGCAGGGCGGCGGCCCCAAGGCCCAGGATAGGCACACCTCACGCGGCAAACTGCTGCCACGTGAACGCATCGACCGCCTGCTGGACGCAGGCTCCCCCTTCCTCGAAATCGGCCAGCTGGCGGCCCACGAGGTGTATGGCGAAGACGTGCCGGCCGCCGGCGTGATTGCTGGCATTGGCCGGGTAGAAGGCGTGGAGTGCATGATCGTGGCCAACGACGCCACGGTCAAAGGCGGCTCGTACTACCCGCTGACCGTCAAAAAGCACCTGCGCGCGCAGACCATCGCCTTGCAGAACCGCCTGCCGTGCATCTACCTGGTGGACTCCGGCGGCGCCAACCTTCCCCGCCAGGATGAAGTGTTCCCCGACCGCGAGCACTTCGGGCGCATTTTCTTCAACCAGGCCAACATGAGCGCGCTGGGTATCCCGCAGCTCGCCGTGGTCATGGGCTCGTGCACCGCCGGTGGCGCCTATGTGCCCGCCATGGCCGACGAAGCGATCATGGTGCGCCAGCAGGCCACCATCTTCCTGGCTGGCCCGCCGCTGGTGAAGGCCGCGACCGGTGAAGTGGTGAGTGCCGAAGATCTCGGCGGCGCTGACGTGCACTGCCGCATCAGCGGCGTGGCCGACCACTACGCCGACAATGACGAACACGCCCTGGCCCTGGCCCGGCGCAGCGTGGCCAACCTCAACTGGCACAAACTGGGCAAACTGCAGTGCCAGGCGCCCATCGCCCCGCTGTACGCCGCCGATGAGCTGTACGGCGTGGTGCCGGCCGACGCCAAGCAACCGTTCGATGTGCGCGAGGTCATCGCCCGCCTGGTCGATGGCTCGGTGTTCGACGAGTTCAAGGCACTGTTCGGCACCACCTTGGTGTGCGGCTTCGCCCACCTGCACGGCTACCCGATCGCGATCCTGGCCAACAACGGCATCCTGTTTGCCGAAGCCGCGCAAAAAGGCGCGCACTTCATCGAACTGGCCTGCCAGCGCGGCATCCCGCTGCTGTTCCTGCAGAACATCACCGGCTTCATGGTCGGCAAAAAGTACGAAGAAGGCGGCATCGCCAAGCACGGCGCCAAATTGGTAACCGCAGTGGCCTGTGCCCAGGTGCCAAAGTTCACCGTGATCATCGGCGGCAGCTTCGGTGCCGGCAACTATGGCATGTGCGGCCGCGCTTACGACCCCCGCTTCCTGTGGATGTGGCCCAACGCACGCATTGGCGTGATGGGTGCCGAACAAGCCGCTGGCGTGCTGGCCCAGGTCAAGCGCGAACAAAGCGAGCGCAGCGGCCAGCCGTTCAGCGCCGAAGACGAAGCCAAGCTCAAGCAGCCGATCCTCGACCAGTACGAACACCAGGGCCACCCTTACTACTCCAGCGCCCGGCTGTGGGACGACGGCGTTATTGACCCGGCGCAAACCCGCGACGTGCTCGGCCTGGCGTTGTCTGCCGCGCTGAACGCCCCGATCGAACAGAGCCGCTTCGGCATTTTCCGGATGTGACCCATGAGCGATTTCAGCACCCTAGAAGTGGTCAAGGACCCTCGCGGCTTCGCCACCCTGTGGCTCAGCCGCGAAGACAAGAACAACGCTTTCAACGCACAGATGATCCGCGAACTGATCGTCGCCCTCGGCCAGATCGCCGAAGACAGCAGCCTGCGTTTTCTGCTGCTGCGTGGCCGTGGCCGGCACTTCAGCGCCGGCGCCGACCTGGCCTGGATGCAGCAGTCTGCGCAATTGGACTTCAACACCAACCTCGATGACGCCCACGAGCTCGGCGAGCTGATGTACGCCCTGCACCGGCTCAAGGCGCCGACCCTGGCCGTGGTGCAAGGCGCGGCCTTTGGCGGCGCCCTGGGCCTGATCAGTTGCTGCGACATGGCCATCGGCGCCGAAGACGCCCAACTGTGCCTGTCGGAAGTGCGCATCGGCCTGGCCCCGGCCGTGATCAGCCCATTCGTGGTCAAGGCCATCGGTGAACGCGCTACCCGCCGCTACGCCCTCACCGCCGAGCGCTTCAGCGGCGTGCGTGCCCGTGAACTGGGCCTGCTGGCCGAGGTGTACCCCGCCCACGAGCTGGATGCCCACGTCGAGGCCTGGGTCGCCAACCTGCTGCTAAACAGCCCGCAAGCCCTGCGCGCCAGCAAAGACCTGCTGCGCGAGGTCGACGATGGCGAGCTGAGCCCTGCCCTGCGCCGCTACTGCGAAAACACCATCGCCCGCATCCGCGTCAGCGCCGAAGGCCAGGAGGGCCTGCGCGCCTTCCTCGAAAAGCGCCGCCCTGCCTGGCAAACCGACGACAACAAGGAGCCGCGCCCATGAGCCGCACCCCGTTGACCACCCTGCTGGTCGCCAACCGCGGTGAAATCGCCTGCCGGGTGATGCGCACCGCCAAGGCCATGGGCCTGACCACCGTCGCCGTGCACAGCGCCACCGACCGTGACGCCCGGCACAGCCGCGAAGCCGATATCCGCGTCGACCTCGGCGGCACCAAGGCCGCCGAAAGCTACCTGCAGGTCGACAAACTGCTGGCCGCCGCCAAAGCCAGCGGCGCGCAGGCCATCCACCCGGGCTATGGCTTTCTTTCAGAAAACGCAGGCTTTGCCCGCGCCATCGAACACGCCGGGCTGATCTTCCTCGGCCCACCGGCCAGCGCCATCGACGCGATGGGCAGTAAGTCAGCGGCCAAAGCACTGATGGAAGCTGCCGGCGTGCCCCTGGTACCGGGCTACCATGGCGAAGCTCAAGACCTGGAAACCTTCCGCGCCGCCGCCGAGCGCATCGGCTACCCGGTACTGCTGAAGGCCAGCGCCGGGGGCGGTGGCAAGGGCATGAAAGTGGTCGAGGACGAAAGCCAACTGGCCGACGCCCTGGCCTCGGCGCAGCGCGAGGCGCAATCGTCGTTCGGCGATGCCCGCATGCTGGTTGAAAAGTACGTACTCAAGCCCCGTCACGTAGAAATCCAGGTGTTCGCCGACCAGCACGGCAACTGCCTGTACCTCAACGAACGTGACTGCTCGATCCAGCGCCGCCACCAGAAGGTGGTTGAAGAAGCCCCCGCACCCGGCCTGTCGCCCGAGCTACGCCGGGCCATGGGCGAGGCCGCGGTGCGCGCCGCCCAGGCCATCGGCTATGTGGGTGCAGGTACGGTGGAATTCCTGCTCGATGCCCGTGGCGAGTTCTTCTTCATGGAGATGAACACCCGCCTGCAGGTCGAGCACCCGGTCACCGAAGCCATCACCGGCCTCGACCTGGTGGCCTGGCAGATCCGCGTCGCCTGTGGCGAGGCGTTGCCAATCACGCAGGACCAGGTACCGCTGATTGGCCACGCCATCGAGGTGCGCCTGTATGCCGAGGACCCGGCCAACGAATTTCTGCCGGCCACTGGCACGCTGACGCTGTACCGCGAGTCGGCGCCGGGCGAAGGGCGCCGGGTCGACAGCGGAGTAAGCGAGGGGGACGTGGTGTCGCCGTTCTACGACCCCATGCTGGGCAAGCTGATTGCCTGGGGTGAAGACCGTGAGCAGGCACGCCTGCGCCTGCTGGCGATGCTCGATGAGTTTGCCATCGGCGGGCTGAAGACCAACATCGCCTTCCTGCGGCGCATCCTCGCGCACCCAGCGTTTGCCGACGCCGAGCTCGACACCGGGTTTATCCCACGTCACCAGGACGTTCTGCTGCCCGCCCCCCAAGCGCTGCCAGCGCCCTTCTGGGAAGCCGCCGCAGAAGCCTGGCTGCAAGGCCAGGCCGGCCAGCAACGGGACGACGACAACCGCTCGCCGTGGGCTGAACGCAATGGCCTGCGCCTGGGCTTGCCCGCGCGCAGCAGCCTGCACCTGACCAGCGCCGGGCAAGACCAGGCGGTGGCACTGGAACGTAGCGCGGCATCCACCTGGCAACTCAACGGCGAGCAACTGGTGCACGACCAGGCGGGCGTGCGCCGCCAGCACCTGGCGATACGCCGCGGAGGCACGTTGTACCTGCGCTGGGACGGTGAAATGCATGCCATCGAAGCCTTCGACCCCATTGCCGAGGCCGAGGCCAGCCACAGCCACCAAGGCGGCCTGGGCGCGCCCATGAACGGCAGCATCGTGCGGGTATTGGTCGAGCCAGGCCAAGTGGTAGAAGCCGGCACAGCGCTGGTGGTACTGGAGGCCATGAAGATGGAGCACAGCATTCGTGCGCCGCATGCCGGCACGGTGAAGGCGCTGTTCTGCCAGGAAGGGGATATGGTGAGCGAAGGGACCGTGCTGGTCGAACTGGTGGAGTAAGTTAACCGGAGCCGGCAAGCCGGCCCCCACAGGGATGACGCGGGCTTTCAGAGCAACGCCAAACTTGTGGGAGCTGGCTTGCCGGCGATTGGCACGCGCAGGCTGGGTTCTCTCTAGAAAGTGCCATGCACCCGCACAACCACCCCCAAAAACTCACAGCCGTCTTCGCACAACAGCGTTGGATAATTGCTGTTCAATGCCTTCAGATACCGCTGCCCACCCTCCTCAGCCAGCTCACGGAAAATCGCCGGTTTGCCCGGCTGTCGAGCGATAACCAAACGCCCCGGCTCCACCTCCACCCCAGGGTCCACCAGCATCCGCATCCCCTGCGGCACACTGCGGCCACTGGCGGCGCTCATCGCTTCATTCTCAACGGTCAGCCAGAACGCCTTGCCCTTGGCCAGGTAGTCCGTCTGCTCGAATACGCTCGCCTCTGCCCCCTCTAGCTCATCCCAGCCCAGCACCGGGTAGCGGAAGCACACGATGTATTGCATGAGGTCCAGGTCATCGTCGGTGTCATCCATGTCATAGCTGCCGCGGTCCTCGCCTACCTGGCCCACAATGCGCAGTTGCAAGCTGACGTTGTAGTGGGGCATGCCAATCTCGACGAACGTGCGGTTCATCGACTCGATCTTCGGCTGGCGCCGTTTGTTCACCCAATGCCCCACGCTGCCTTGAGACACGCCAACGCGTTCGGCTAGCTGTTCTTGGGTGAGCCCAAGCTCCTCCATCCGGTCACGGACGAGGGCAATCCATTTATCCATATTCATCGCTGGCACGATACGGACTGCCTTCAAGCGCTCAATAAACATCCTGTATTATTTATCAGAAAGCATGAAAATACTTAAGGTATTAGTATCGACCTGAACCTTTTCCCTATTGGCATTTGCAGGTATCAGGATGAAACCACCGAAAAACGAAGAAACAGATCTCGACAGCGAAGCGGCCCGCCGCGCCCTCGACTACTACCTCAACCCCAACCCGCCACGCCCCACCATCGAGAACAAAATCTGGACCCTGCACGAAGGCGTAACCGGTGACCAAGCCCAGGAGCACGCCATTGCCCTGCTCCGCTGCGCCGCCGCCACCGCACAAGAAACCGCCGTGCACCAGCACGGCACGCAGCGCGAACTGACCTTCGCCTTGATGCACATGATGGACATGGCACGCGCACTGCTGGAGCACAAACGCACCGTGCAGACGGGTCTGTAGGTAAAAAGGAAGGGAGAGACGTGATGGCCGTGTAACGGCAATGGCCCCGATTGCCGGGACAAGGAAGCGCATCGGTAAAACTTTTTTACCGAATTAGCGAAATATCATTTGACTGGCAAATGATAACGATTATTATTGCACTCAGCTGATCGCGAGATCTGCTGGATAACCTGGAGCTTAGGTCGCTCTCAGATTATCTCCTCATCAGGCTAATCACGGTTTTTGACCCGGCTTTTTGCCGGGTCTTTTTTTTGGCTCTTCAGGCTAATGAAGATCGTGAATGGCCGGCATGATAGCAAAAGTGTGTCAGACCGTGAACGCTCATTACAAAACTTTGCGGAATCAGCACTTGAGAATCAATCTCGTTTCCACTACGCTGATTACGCATCAAGGAAGATGCCCCCATCCCTCCCCCTTTGAGCAAGGAGCTGTCCATGACCCGTCTGCTGCTGCCCCTTGAGCACGAATCCCCTACTACAGAGCACGATGCCGACAATGAACTGTTGCACGGCTTGAAACGGCTGCCTCGGCGTGTTCAGCAAGTGTTCCTGCTCAACCGCCTCGACCAACTGGACTTTGCCAGCATTGCTGCCCGGCTCGATTTGCCCTTGGCGAGCATCGAGCGGCATATGGACCAGGCATTGCAAGCAGGCCGCTCCCGCCGCGATGTGTTGGCGAGTGTTGCCGGGCAATGGTATGTGCGGTTGCAGAGCCCCCAGGTGACCGCCTGCGAGCGAATCGACTTTCGCCGTTGGCTGGATGCGGACCAGGCTAACTTGCAGGCGTTTCACGATACAGAGCTGCGCTGGCGCAGCCTGCTGGCCCCAGCACGGCAGCTGGGCCATGACGGTTGGTACCGACAAGGCCGGGCGGCGCTGTCGCTGGGTGGGTGTTCGATTGCGGTTGGGCTGGGTGTGGCGGCGTTGGTGCTGTTTGGCTTTTGGGCCTGATGACGCTAAGACATTCGCATACATTGGCTCGTGCTAACTCAGGCTACGAAGCAGCACGACACTGAGTAAAATCAGGCCCAGCAATTGCCCGAGGAATACCGAGCGCTGGACACCAAATAGCCTTGCGTTCAGGCCGACCAGAAAGTCTGTAGCGCCCCAGCACAGGGCCGCTACTACACCCATCAATATATCCAAGATCAATTCCTTTTTAGTTCTTATTGTCGAATTGCCTCTCGCTCCGTAAAGCGTGGGCTAGCACTACAGGACCGGAGGTACTTCGGCCACTCCCCCCCTTGACGCTGACTGCTCAAGCAAACCTCGCGGTAACGTGAAACCTTTGAAGGGCTGCTGGGTAATGGGGTTGAATGCTTTTTCGGCGTTCAGGCGATAACGCATAACGCCGTCTCCCGTTCTAAAGCTCAAGTCCACACTGGTGGCTGTACGGCCATTTAGCGAACCTCGGCTGAGCAGGCGGAACATCGACCAAGGGCCGCGATACTCCAAACTACTGCTATTGCCGTTCTGCCGGAGCAAGGTGAGGTTGCTGCGCACTTGCTGCCCCAATGTATTGGGCCAGACGACGCCAACAATCTGGGTGGGCCCATGCGTGTAGGAAATCAGCTGGCCATCCAGATCCAGCAAGCTGGTGCGCTGGTTCGCACTCAGTCCCAAGGGTTCGATACTGAACTGCACGCTCAGGTTGCCGCGCTGATCGAAGAAGGTTTCGCGAATGCGATCCGCCAGTTCCAACTGCTCGATCACATCGCTGCGGATTAAGGACTGGCCCTGCCGACTGGCCTGCAAGGCTTCGAGATTGTCCTTGAGGAAGACTTTGAGGTATTGGTCATGAAACTGCTGCAGGCGCCCTTTCGGCCCGAAGAACGCCTCAAAGTCATCCAAAGAAGCATCGGGCGCTCGCACCACGAAGGGGTAACGCCCTGCCAAGCGCTGCTGGAAGAAGCTGTATACCTCGGCATCCCAACGTCGTTCCAGCTCACGGAGCGCTTCGACGTTCAGCACTCGCGCTGTCTGGTCCGCAACTTTCTTGACCTGTAGATTGATCGGTTCCGGCAAACCGGTAGCGACCCGCTGCAGCGTGCCAATCGGGTCGTGCCCGGTCATGGAGAAACGTTGAAGCACGGCGTGCAACGCGGCCTTGCCGCGCTCAGGGCTGTCCTGCACGGCCTTGGCGTAATCATGAACAGCGGCAATGGCAGCGACCGTTTCATCGTAGTAGCTCGGCTTTTCTCCCGTTGCCTGCAGCATGGCATTCAGGCCAGCGAACGCACGCTGGATGGCCACGGCTTGTAGCTGCTCGGGCTTGCTGTTGGTAGGCCGCAGGCCAGTTGTCTCGTCGGGCACCTCGATAGCCACCGAAGAAGACAGCGAAGTATTGTCTTTCACTGTTTCCAGCAATCTGTGCAGCGGCGCCGCAGGACCGGTCAGTTGCTCCAGAATGTCGACACCATGGTCTAGATCACTGAAGTCAGCGACTGAAAAGGCATTCAAGGCACGTCGCCAGCTGTCGATGTAATCCGCGCTGTAGAGGTTACGTACGCGCTCGCTCAATGCCTTGCGGTCGGCGTCTGAATAGTCGAGTTGAGCGCGCTCACCCAATGCCCACTGATCGATCATCGCCATCTCGGCGAAGCGCTGGCTACGGGGCTCAAAATAGTCCCTATACCCTTTGGCCGTCAGCATGGGAGCAAGCCGGACGCCATCATCTCCCAGCTTCGACCCGGAAGAAGATGTGTAAACGATATCGAAGGCTGGCCCTACCTGGTGACGCAAGTCCAAGCCGGCGTGCAACTGTTCTTGGGCCTGCTGCTTGAGGCTTGCGTACACGCGCTGTGGCATAGGCACTTTACGTAATATCTGCTGCACTTCGCTGACGCGCTGCTTGTATTGCGGCAGGTCGGTATCGGCATAGGCCAAGGCGTACTTCAGATGCTGCATGAGGTCGCGCTGCAATTGTCCCTGCCCTGGGAAGGCCTGTTGCCACTGCTGGGCCATCCAGTCTTCCACCCACTCGGGTCGGCGACTCTGGCGGTCCTCGATCATGCGGTAAACCCTAAGCGAAGCCATCTGCTGTTCACTGCCGGGCGGTGCCGCATTCATGGCTTCAATCACGCCGCTGGCCAACGCCGGCAAGAAACGCCTGGAGAGCAGGCTCAAGTAAGCTTCGTCGACCCGAGGCCCGATGGCGCGCCCTTGATACAGGCCGAAATCAGCCACACCCGGCCAGGCGGCGCGATAGTCACCGAATACCGATACTGCATCACGGATTTGATCCAGTGGTTGCAGCAGGTTACGCCCTGTCGGGTCCAGGCGCTGGTCCACTTCGTGGTTGCTGAATTCTCGACTTTTTGCAAGCACGCTGGCTGCTTTGGCACCATTGACATCGAAGTAGCGCTGCCAACTGGCAATGGCAATACACAAAGCAAGCACACCTACACCAGAGCCCACCCAGAGCAATCGCCGCTTGCTACGCGCCACTCTGACGTTATCCCCAGCAAGCCCGGCTTCCTGGTAGATGACACGACCGAAAGCCTGTTGGATGAAGTAGACCAACGCTTTGCCGTGCGGCTTGCCTTCGCGCAGTGGGGGCTTGGTTTTGAATGGCTGCGCCGCCTCACGCACGAATGCATTGAGCATGTCGCCTTGCTGCTCGACCGACGACCAATACACCCCACGCACCAGGGTAGGCGTGGTGAAACGATCACTTGCCAAGGTCTCACGCAAGAAGCCCAGTAAAATCGGGCGCAATCCCACCAACTGGGCATGCAGCGAAAACAAGCGCGATCGATGCGGTGCGCTGCCCAGCCCATCAATCTGGTCCACGACCTGCTCGAACAACAGCCTGATCAAGCGATCATAGAAGTGGCTGTACTCCTCCAACCAAGCGTCGTAAGAGTCGACTGCATCCAGCTTGAACGTAAAGCCCAGCAGGTTCTCTCGCTTAGCCGCTGAGAGCTTGCTGTAAAGCGCGTCAAAGCCATCGAGCAGATCGAACTTGGATAACACCACATACAAGGGCAGGCGCGAACCCAGCTGACTGCTGACTTCATACAGCCGTGTACGCAATACATGAGCCAGTGCGACACGTTGCTCGGGCGTACCCTGCAACAGCGCAGGCAGATCAATAACCAGCAACAGGCCATTGAGTGCCCGCTGGCTGCGATTGCGCAGCAACCAACTCAGCAGGTGGTGCCACAACCTGGCCGGGGTTCCGGGAGGTATGGAAGGTTCAGACTCATTGGCGTTCCCGGGCACCGTGCCAGCCGAAGACGCTTGGCTGATGAAAGCACCGGGCGGGTCGATGATTACCGCGTCATTACTAACCCACCAGCCGACCGGGTATGCGAGAGGTTGCGCTTGTCGGCCACGTGCCTGGGCCTTGTCGATGCGGGTCAAGGAAAAACTTTGGTCAGTGCGATCAATGAAGCTGGTTTTGCCAGCCTGTTCGTCACCCAGCACCAGATACCATGGCAATCGGTACAACGCCCTTCGCCCACCCGCGTTGTCGAGGTAACGCGAAAGCGCCTGGTTCAACGCCTTCTCTTGTGTGCGAACCAACGGCAACACACGATCCAGTTCGGCGGCCACTGCATCCTTGTGCTCCGCTTGCAGGCGCTGAAAGCGCGTGCGCAACACAATAAGCCAGCACAGCAATGGCATCAGTACGAGCACCAGACTGGCCACACTGCGGTGCGCCACGCTGGCGAGGGGTTGGTGCTCTCGCCACGTCCATTGCGGGCCGAGCCACCAAATGGCGATCAGCATCAGTACAGCACCGAGCCCAAGCAACAGCGGCATCGCCAAGCCGATGCGCGAAATCAACGGTATGCCCCATCGTTTGAGTTGTTTCCATAGTGGGTTCATGAGGGCTCCTAAACCTTGTTCTGATCAGCTAACGCTGGAGAGGTGGCGTACTGCAGGAGCCGCTGGAATACCTCAGGCTCCCAGGCATCGGCGGTCGTTCGCTGCATCGTCTGGGCAACACCGGCGCATAGGTCCTGGGCTAACCAGGACACGCCGCGTGCGGCCAACAAGTCGGCGGCAATTATTGTGGTGTGGCAGCGCTCACGCGGCGTACGGAGCTCCGCTTGCAGGCTTTGCAAGCGGAGGAGGACTGGCTCTACACCTGCCGTGTCCAGCTGACTCACCAGTTCTTCGCGCAGGCTGCTGAACTCAGCGGTGCATGCTCCATGGTCGCCCTGCCCTTGCGCCCCCTTGAGCCAGGCCAGGCAGGCGTCATCGACGAACACTGTGCCGTCGCTGAAGCACAACTGCTGCAGTGCTGGCATGCGCTGCACAAAACGCGCAGTCGCGCAGCGAATAGCCTCCGCGACCTCGCCCATCGCCAGCCGCGTGGCGACGGTTGCGGCTAAAAAACTGCCTCGAATCCAGTAAGGGCAGGCTGCGACACTTTTTTCGATACGCTGGAGTAACGCGGGGTCAATTGCCGTTCCGGCGATGGCATCGTCATAGCTTCCGGAAATATCCACCGGCACCGCCATCAACTCCGTGCGGTTACCTTGCCTCGCTTGAGGCGCCGCTTGAATGTGCGCCCACAAGCCAAAGCGACGTAGTTGGTAGCCGGTAGGGTCATAGGGATCCTGTTGGTTGATGAACTCGGCCATGCTCAACACGGCTCGCCGTGTCTCGCGCTCATTGCCAATGGATACACGGGGGATGGGTGCGGCCATGACATCGGCCAAAGGCACAGGCTTGATGTTTGCGGCAGGCGCCTGGGGCGCTGCGACTTCGCTGACACCCGCGCCAAGTTCTGCATGCTTGCGCAGAAGGCGCTCAAGTTCATGGATGACGGCCGTGTCCAGTTGCGCAACGGCCTGCTGCTGTTGCAAGCGTGTTAAAGCATGCTGTGCTGCAGTTGCATGAGTCGGGGTATAGGTGAAGCGGTCAAGGCGCGGCAACGCATCAGTCAAGCGATTGAGGACCAGGCCAACCAGCTTACGCTTGCCAAGGAAACCCTTGGGCCCTGGCTTGGGATGTGAAGATTCCCAATAGGATTCGACCATGCCGGCTAACAACGCCAGGGTGAACCCCCAACGCTCCCAGCAGCCGCTGCGCAGCCACGCGACACTCAAGTGCGCGACGATCCGCAGGTGCTTGCACTGCTGGCCCAAATACTGCCGGGATGCCTCTTCGATGTAGGTCCAGTCGATTGAAGACGCCTGCAAACCACCCAGTTTGACCATCTCCTGGTCAATGGCCTGGTAGGTTTCATCCTCGATGTCGAACAGCCCGGCCGGAACCGCTGGCTCAATCGGCATGAGCAGCCGAGTGACTTCATCCCCTGATACCCGCACTACCACCGGCATGTGCTCCGCGCCTGACGGATCAGCGGGTCTAGACCTTGGGCATCGAAGGTCAGCCCATCGACCTCGCTGTGGTTGCTCGTCACTTCTATTCGATGGGCCCCAATCAACTTTTTGATCTGCTCGATGGCAGGGAGGCCTCGTCCCGCATCGAGCACTTGCCCGTTTTCCATCACCTTCCAGGGGGTCTCATTCGTAGAACCGCCGTCCCCTCTCAGACGCACCGTGACCCAGCCCGTATTGATGTGTTTATGGGTGATCAACTGGAGCCGGGAGATGTTCTGGATGCAGCTGATGACCAGGTAAGAACGTTGGTCACCTGATGCAATAGCGGGTGCGGAAATGACCAGTTCAGTAACGTCACTGCCCTCGCTTCGTTCCCCGCTGCGAAACGTCAGGTCATCCGCCCTGCGTGCGGCCTCGTTGGCCATCACGCGCAACACACTGGGCGCCTCGTGCTCAGGGGCGGACCATGGCTTTTGGGTTGTATGCGCGGGTGTTCCAGCCGCCTGATCGAAACACGCCAGACGCTCGATGTTAGACACGATCCCAGGACAGTTCTGGGCATGACTGGCCAACGCTGGCTGCAAACAAAACAGTAGCCAAACACCAGCGCCATATGCGCTGCGAATAATCATTAAATACTCACTCTTTGCCAAACAACACGAACACCCATATGCGTCAATGAGTAAATTTTCCTACAACACTACTCCATTAACTCCTCGCCACCCCACATCACCAAGAAGTGCTCCGCCACGAGCCTAGTACACACAATCAATTGCACACAAATAAATATTTACTTACATTTTTCAACTCGACCAAAAGTCCTTGTCACATGCATGGTTTTTATAGCGAAGGGAAACTAACCACCTCAATCAGCGACATGTAGGAAATTTCCCAAAACTCATAAAGAAGAATAACCACCACGTTTAAAATTCAATAAAAAACCTACCACGCAACACCAAAATCCACACCATGGAGTTATGGATTGATGTCTAAGAACATTGGCTCCGTTGCGCCAAAAGAGCGCATCAACATCAAGTACGTCCCTGCCACCGGCGATGAGCAGGCCGAAATAGAGCTGCCACACAAGATGTTGGTACTGGGAGATTTCGGTTTGGAGGACAGCCGCGCACTGGAAGACCGCCCGGTCATGCGCATCGATAAACACAGTTTCAACAACGTGTTGCATGACGCTGATGTGAGCTTGGCCATGTCCGTGCCTTCCATGCTCAGCGCAACTCCAGACGCCGAGCTCGCTGTAAACCTGCAGTTCAAGTCCATCAACGATTTCGGGCCAGACCAGATCGCCCAGCAGGTACCGGAGCTGAACAAGCTTCTGGAGCTGCGTGAAGCGCTGGTCGCCCTTAAAGGCCCACTCGGCAACGTGCCGACATTTCGCAAGCAGCTGCAACACCTGTTGAACAACGAGCAGGCCCGCAAGCAGCTCGCCGAAGAACTGGACCTGGTGCTTGAGGCGCCAAAAGAAGATTGAGACCACGGAGCGTCCCCATGCCAAAGCAGAACAGCACCCCTGTCGCCGTCGACACAACTACCGAGACATTGAGCAATGCCACGCTGCTGGATCAGATCATGGCAGAAACCAAACTGGTGCCGGCTCAAGAGGGCTATCAAGTCGCCAGGCAAGGTGTATCAGCCTTTATTGCCGAGATCCTCAAGAGTAATGATCCAGATCAACTCATCAACAAGCACCGTGTCGATCAAATGATTGCGGAACTGGATCGGGTGCTCGGCAAGCAGATGGATGCCATTCTGCACCAACCTGAGTTCCAGCAACTTGAGTCGGCCTGGCGTAGCCTCAAACTTCTCGTCGATCGAACGGACTTCCGCGAGAACATCAAGCTTGAAGTGTTGCATGTCAGCAAGGAAGAATTGCTCGATGATTTCGAGAACGCCGCCGACATCACCTGCAGCGGACTGTACAAACATGTTTATACCGCAGGTTATGGACAGTTCGGGGGGGAGCCGGTTGCTGCCATGGTTGGCAACTATAACTTCGGGCCTTCTTCCCCCGATATCAAGCTCTTGAGTTACATGGCCTCTGTCGGTGCCATGTCCCACGCGCCCTTCCTGGCTGCACCGGCCCCTGAATTCTTCAACCTGAGCACCTTCGAAGACTTGCCCAACCTCAAGGAGATCAAGGACATCTTTGCTGGCCCCCGCCATGCCAAATGGCGAGCTTTCCGTGAAAGCGAAGATGCTCGCCACACCGCCCTGACCGGACCACGCTTCATGCTTCGCTCCGCTTACCATCATCAAGACCAGCCGTGCAGAAGCTTCAACTACGACGAGAACATCAACGGTCGGCATGATAACTACCTGTGGGGCAACTCTGCCTTCCTGTTGGCCAGTTGCATCAACGAAAGCTTTGCCCGCTACCGCTGGTGCCCGAACATCATCGGCCCACAATCGGGGGGAGCCGTCGAAGACCTGCCGGTTCATCTGTACGAATCGCTGGGCCAACTGCAGGCCAAGATCCCTACCGAAGTGCTGATCTCAGACCGCAAGGAGTTCGAGTTGGCTGAAGAGGGCTTCATCACCCTGACCATGCGCAAGGACAGCGACAACGCGGCGTTCTTCTCCGCCAATTCGGTGCAGAAACCTAAGAACTTCCCCAAGACCCCCGAAGGCTTGCAGGCTCAGACCAACTACAAGCTCGGCACCCAGTTGCCCTATCTGTTCATCGTCAATCGCCTGGCTCACTACATCAAAGTGCTACAGCGCGAACAGATCGGCAGCTGGAAGGAACGGCGCGACCTTGAATCCGAGCTCAACAAATGGATCAAGCAATACGTCGCCGACCAGGAAAACCCCTCGGCCGATGTTCGCAGTCGTCGCCCGCTGCGTGCTGCCAGGGTTGAAGTCTCCGACGTTCCCGGCGATCCGGGCTGGTACCAAGTCTCGCTCTCCGTTCGCCCGCATTTCAAATACATGGGCGCGAACTTCGAGATCTCACTGGTTGGGCGGCTCGACACGCAATGACCGGTTTCTTTGATCGCTTGATGGCGGATCAGTCCATCTGCCGGCAAACATCCCGGCAGGAGAGTACTTCGCAAAAATTCGCCGCCATCAAACGCCACCTCGAAACCCTGCTCAACGCTCGTCAGGGGTGCTCCCAGAGCAGCCCTGAACTGGGCCTGCGCGACTTCAACGGGCATGACGTAAGCAGCGGCGACTTGCTCGCACAGGTGAGTGCGGATATCCGCCGCACCCTCCAGCGCTTTGAGCCACGCATCAAGGTACGTGCACTTAAGGCAGTGCCCGATTGTCACGCTCCGCTCGAGCTGCATTTCAGGCTGGACTGCCATGTGCAGGTCAACAACCAGACGGAACAGTTGCAATTGGAGTTGTTGGTCAACGGGCACAACCGACACACCCGAGTAAGGTGAACCATGTCATTGAAGGACCGATTCAGCGAAGAGCTTCGCTACTTGCGTGAGCTGGGAAATGACTTCGCCAAGGATAATCCACAGCTTGCCCGGTTTCTTGGAAGCAGTGGTAGCGACCCCGATGTCGAGCGGCTGATGGAAGCCTTTGCCTTCCTGACGGCCAAGCTGCGGCTCAAGCTGGAAGATGACCTGCCGGAACTGACGCACCCCATGCTGCAGTTACTGTGGCCGAACTACCTGCGGCCGCTGCCAAGCGCAACGATTATCCAGTTCACGCCACGCAAGCAGTCGCTGAGTCAATCGCAGAGTATCCCAAAGGGCTCGCGTCTCTTTTCCAAGCTTGTAGACGGTATCGCCTGCGAGTACCGCACTTGCACGGAAGTGAAGGTGCACCCTTTTGCGATATGCAGTGTGGGCTCCACACAGACACTGGACAACTCGATTGTACGCATCGACCTCGAAACGCTGGTCGAACGCCCACTGAATACCCTGGGCTGTACACGACTGGACTTTCACCTGGGTGGGGACGATCTCGCTGCACGCACGTTGTACCTGTGGCTCTCGCAATACCTCAAGCATGTCAGCGTGACCATCAATGATGAGGTTCGCCGACTACCCGCCAGCTGTATCGCATTTCCCGGATTTAGCCCTCAAGAGGCCTTGCTGCCCTATCCGCAGAATGTCTTCGATGGCTATCGGATCCTGCAGGAATACTTCGTCTTCCCTCAACGGTTCCATTTCTTCAGCATCACCGATCTGCAAAAACTATGGCCGGCACAACACAGCCCGCAGGTAATCATCGAATTCCAGTTCTCACGTCCGTTGCCGGAAACGCTGCGTCTTGGAAAGAACGACTTCAACCTGTTCTGTACCCCCGCGGTCAACTTGTTCAAGCACAGTGCCGAGCCCATTGACCTGTCCTGTAATGCCGCCCACGTGCAGCTGAAACCTAAAGGCGCAGAACAATACGCTTACGAGATTTTCAGTGTCGATCAGGTCATCAGCACCCGAACGACGTCCGATGGCAGTACCCCTGAACACTTACGGACTTTTCGTCCTTTCGACTCATTTGCACATGAAATCGAACATGTTCAAGGGCGCACGGCCCTGTACTACCGCTACCAGCTCGAAGACTCCCTGCGTGGCGATGGCGTCACCCACAGCATCGCTTTCGTCCGCGCCGATGCCAGCCACTACATCGGCGAGCTGGAAACGGCGTCCATTGACCTGACCTGCACCAACAGAGATTTGCCACAGGCGCTGGGTGTCGATGACATCAACGTTGTAACCGAGTTTACGCCGCCGTTGGCGACCTACTCCAACATCCGTCCCCCCACCCGTGCCTATCGGCCGGTGCTGGACGGCGAATTGCAGTGGGCCTTGATCTCAAACATGTCGCTCAACTACCTGTCGCTGCTCTCGGCCGACCCGCTAAAAGAGATCATCCGCGCCTACGACTTCGCGGCCCTGCACGACATCCAGCAAACACGCACCACCCGCAAGCGCCTCGACGGCATCCGCGAGATCTACACAGAACCCATGGATTGGCTGATCAAAGGGCAACCCATTCGCGGCCTGCGCAGCCGCCTAAAGCTGGACCAGGCCGCCTTTCTTTGCGAGGGCGACTTGTACCTCTTCAGCTGTGTGCTGGCGCACTTCTTTGCCCTGTACGCCAGCATCAATTCCTTCCATCAACTGGAAGTGATCAATATCACCAACAACGAGCACTACACATGGCCAATCCAGACCGGCAAACAACCGCTGATCTAGCCGACAAGCTGCTCGCCGACGCGCACCGCTACAACTACTTCCAGTTGCTGGAGCGCTTGCATGGCTTGCACGGAGATGACCTGGAGCCCCGTTGGCCAAACGAGGCCACCCGGTTGCGCGTGCGGCTGGCCTGCGACCCGCGGCTGACCTTTCCGGTCTCGGATGTCTACAAAGCCGAGCGTATGCCCGATGAGGAGCAACGCTACCGTGTCTGCACCACCTTCATGGGCTTGCACGGCACAGATTCGCCTTTACCCACCTATTACCTGGAACAGGTGGCCTATGAGCATGCGCAGGGTATCGGCGTGCGTCCAGCCTTTTTCGACTTCTTCAACCACTACTTGTTGAGCCTGTTGCATCGCGGTTGGCGCAAGTACCGCTACTACATCCGTTTTCAGCCAGGCGCCAAAGATGGATTCTCACAGTACGTCTTTGCCCTGCTCGGGCTGAATGACAAGCAGCTGCGAGGTGACACGGCACTGCCCTGGAGCCGGCTGCTCAGCTTTGCTGGGGTAATCGCCAGTCGCAGCCGCGCGCCCGGTACCGTCGCGGGCATCATTGGCCATTGCTTCGACCTGAAGCATGTGCAAATCCGCGAGTTCGAAACCCGCTCGGTCCCCACCACGACCAGGCAACTGGTCAGCCTTGGCTGCAGCAATGGCGAGCTGGGCAGCTCCTTCATGGTCGGCAGCCGCACACGCACCCGCAGCAGTAAGTTCACCATCGTGATCAGCGAGCTCGATAAGGAACAGTTACGTGACCTGTTGCCCAGCGGCATCAATTTCAATCGCTTGCGTGCACTGATCGACTTTCTCTTGCGTGACGGCCTGGCCTACGACCTGGAGCTGCGCCTGAAGCAGAACGCACTGTCCCCCTTCTGCCTGCACCGTAGCCAAGGCGCCTACCTGGGCTGGACCAGCTTTGTCGATGACCGCCACGGTCAGATCAGCCCTGTCGTGCGGTTCCGGGGGCGCTCATGAGCACATTGACCTTGAGCATCACCAACCTTGATCAGCTGCAGCACAACGTCACTGCCCGACATCAGTTCGATTGCACAGGCGGCACCCTCGGCAGCGCCGGGGCCACCTGGCTGATCAACGATCGTGAGCAGACCATTGCACCGGTCCATTGCGAGATTCGCTGGATTGAGGGCAGCTTCTGCGTCATTGACCGTTGTCAGCGTACCTACCTGAACGACAGCCTAGACAGCGTGGGGGCGGGCACCGCCAGGCGTCTGCTTGAAGGTGACCAACTGCGCATTGGCGCCTATCGGCTGCAGGTTCAGTTTTCACAGGCCGATGCACGCTCACTGGAAGACCTGTTCAGTCCTGAACAGAGCACCCTTGATCACTGGCTACTGGATATTCCAGCCAACGCTTGGCAACCCACTTCAGGCGCCAAGCACGCCGTCGCTGACATCTGCTCAGCCTTCGCGCCAAGTATCGGCAACGATCCCCTGGCAGCACTGGACACCTCGACAGGGCGAGCGCAAGAGAGCCCGCTGGAACACCTGATTGCAGGAGAACGCCCATGAAGTGTCCGTCATTGGTGGCTGGTCTGCTGATTGCGCTTCTCGGACTTTCCGGTTGCACCTCCCTGAGCAAAATCGGCCAAGTGGTCATGGACCCCTCGGTACCCGTCGGCCCGCCCAAGGACCACCCCACCCAAGTCGCGTTCAGCATCAATGCCAGCCCAACACTCAATAGCAATCCGAACAGCCTTGAGCTGGCGTCCGAGTTGGAACCTGTCATCGAGCCCAGCCCCTATGCCGTTAGCCTGAGCGCAGGTGACCCCTACGTGCTGACGGAAAAAGTTGGAGCGCTGTTCGAGTACCTCCAGGAACACTTCCCAGCCATGTCGCCCGTCGATATGCCCGTTGACAATGGCGAGGATCCGGCGCGCTCCCCCCTGGAGGAAAGCTCCCCAGGTAGCTACGACGACCCGACCGTAGTGCTGACCTTACCGCGCACCACCACTGTGGCTGCCGAGCCCGTCGCTACACCCATGGCCATCAAGATCCTGCAACTGCGCGACGACTCGTTCCTGCGCAACAGTGTTTACGAGCTGTTGGACAAAGACCCTGCCAAGGCGCTGCGAAACACGTACATCCGCGATGACGATTACCTGCTACGGCCTGGCCAGTTCAAGTTCATCCCGTTTGCGCCCATCGAGCCCGAGACGCGCTTCGTGGCGGTGATCGCCGACTACCGGAACCAGGAAAACGCCACCTGGAGCCAAGTGCTACGCATTCCGCCCCGCGGCCACCAGATCATCCTGTCGGTGTTGCTCAACGACACGCAGGTACTGCTCAAGGAGGAAGACTGATGCCGCCTGTAGCCCTGCTCTTCTCGCTTACTCACGCTGACACGGAGCGCTCATGAGTTCACGTAACCCCGTCCTGTGGCCTGAAGGCCTGTTCGTCAAACCGCAGCATTTCCAACAAGCTGCCCGTGCCGCCGAAGCGGCCCTGCATCAACGTCTTGGCAGCCTGAACGCAGCCTTCTATGGCTTCAGCGAGCTGCAGTTGAACGACGAATACCTGAGCCTGGGCAAGATTGCCATCACCCGTGCACGGGGCATCATGCCGGACGGCACGGTGTTCGATATACCAGCAGACCTGCCGCCCCCTCCACCGCTGGAAATCGAAGACGACGGCGCCAAAGACAGCGAGATCTACCTGTGCTTACCGCTGCGTAACGAGGGTGGCCGCGAGGTGAGCTGGCCCGACAATGCCGCCAACTTCCGTTACAGCGCCCAGACCGAGGAGATCAAGGACACCCACAGCGCCGACGGCGATCTGGTTCAGGTAGACCTGGCAGTGCCGAACCTGCAGCTCAAACGCAAGGCCGACGACAGCAGCGCCTACACGCGGTTGGCCTTGGCACGCATCCTAGAACGGCGCCCCGATGGTAGCCTGCAGCTGGATGAAGGGTTCTATCCCACCAGCGTTTCGGTGCGCGCCGTACCAGCGCTGCAACGCTTCCTTGAAGAAATCACCAACTCCCTGCGCGAACGCGCACGTAACCTCGCCGCCCGCATTGGCGCCTCGGGGCAGTCCGGTATCGCCGACATTCGCGACTTCAATCTGCTTCAGGCCATGAACCGCTGGTGGCCGTGCTTCCAGCATCTGGCTCGCCAGGGGCAGACCCATCCCGAGCAGCTCTACCTGTGCATGAGCCAGGCGTGTGGCGAGTTCGTGACCTTTACCGACGAAAGCAGATTGCCGCAGGAACACCCGGCGTATCACCACACCGCGCTGCGCACCTCCTTCAAACCGCTGGAGGACACACTACGCCGGGCACTGAGCACGGTCCTGCAACCACGCGCCGTTTCGCTGCCGCTGGAGACGCTGGAGTACGGCGTCATGACAGCCGCGTTGGAGGACCGCCGGTTGATCGATGAGGCCACCTTCATCCTGGCAGTGCGCGCCGATCTGCCACCCCAGGCGTTGCGCCAGATGTTCATTCAGAAGGCCAAGATCACCTCACTCGAAGCACTGGAGGACCTGGTGCCGCTGCAATTGCCCGGCATTCCCTTGAACGCCTTGCCGGTGGCACCTCGCGACCTGCCCTTCCACGCAGGCTTCAGCTATTTCGAGCTGGACCGGCGTGACCCGGCGTGGGCGTGCATGAAAACAGCCAATGGCTTTGGGATTCATGTTGCAGGGGACTTCCCTGGGCTGGAGCTGCAGTTCTGGGCGATCAGGAGTGAACAACGTGAAAGATGAAAACAGCCGCACTATTGATGCCGCGCAGATTGAAAGTGGACAACTTCACGCGATGCTTGAGGAGTCACTGTCCAACGGCTCACGCGCACCGGCTGCGGCTGAGATCACTGAACGAACGCCGAAGGCTGAGCCAGTCTACGAAGGATACCCGGCAGATCCAGACTTCCAGCTACGTGGCGGCTACGCCAACCTGATGCTGGATGCCGCAGCGCCGCTGTTCGGCCTGGTGATACGCCTGCGCACACTGGATGCGCTGCCCAACATCAAGGATGTGCACCAGCAGGTGCGCAACCAGATCGACAATATTCGCGAGGAAATACGCCAGCACGGCTACGAACCCGCTCAGTTGCTGGCGTACTCCTACGGTCTTTGCCTGTTCATCGATGAAGCTGTCATGGAAAGACCTTGGGGTAAGACCAGCTGCTGGAGCCATGAGCCCCTGCTCAGCATCTTCCACGACGAAACCTGGGGTGGAGAGAAGTTCTTCACGGTGCTCTCCCGCCTCATGCAGGAACCCACGCGCTACCAGGACGTATTGGAGTTCATGTACTTCGCGCTGTGTCTCGGTTTGAAGGGCAAGTACGCCATCGCGCCGAAAGGCGAAGAATCCCTCAATGCATTGATACATCAACTCCACGGGATTATTCGCGAGCTGCGCGGCCCCACACCGGAGACCGTCTGCGATCCGTACACCAACGTCGCCCCGCGCAACTTCCGCATGAATCGGCAATGGCCGTGGTGGAGCCCGCTGGCACTCTCCGCCCTCGCAATGGCGGTGGCCTACGGCATCTACAGCTACCGACTGCACCTGATTACCACAGAGGTGCTGGAGTCGCTAAACGGCATTTTGCAGCAGTAGCAAGCCGGCATACGGCGCAACTGATTTCAACGAATTAGCGAGGCGTTTGCTTCGTTGACAAGCCCATCGTTCCCGATGGCCACGCCACCCTGAGTGCGCGTGTTTATCCACATGGACGCAGGAGAGACTGCCATGCCAACACCCGCTTACATCAAGATCGAAGGCCAAACCCAAGGTAACATCACCGCGGGCGCCTTCACCTCCGACTCGGTGGGCAACGTGTTCGTCGAAGGCCATGAGGACGAGATCCTGGTGCAGGAAATCAAGCACCAAGTGACCGTGCCCACAGACCCGCAAAGCGGCCAGCCCGCCGGCCAGCGCGTACACAAGCCGTTCATCTTCACCAGCTCGCTGAATAAGGCGACACCACTTATGTACCAGGCGTTGGCCAGCGGTGAAATGCTGCCGACCGTGGAAGTCAACTGGTACCGCACATCGGTGGAAGGCAAGCAAGAGCACTTCTTTACCACCAAGCTGGTGGACGCCACCATCGTTGACATCAACACCGTGCTGCCTCATGCCCAAAACGCCAAGAACGCGAACTACACGCAACTGATCGAAGTGGCGATGTCGTATCGCAAAATTGCCTGGACCCATGTCACCGCAGGCACCGAAGGCTCCGACGACTGGCGCAAACCGACCGTCTGACCCGGCTGAACATCCCTGGCAGGCAAGCCCTGCCAGGGGTTTTCAAACTCTCAGTCGGCGGAAGGATTTCTCATGCCTAGCCAATCTGACTTGCGTTACAGCTTCCAACCCTTGGTTGGCAACGCTGAATTCGAAGTGGTGTCGTTCGAACTCAGGGAAGGGATCAGCACACCCTTCGAGCTGGAGCTGAAACTGATCAGCTTCGACAACGATGTCGACTTCGGCCACCTGCTCGACAAACCGGTACTCTTCACCATCTGGGAAGGGAATCGCCCGGTACGTTACGTGCACGGCCTTGTCAGCCGTTTCAGCCAAGCTGAAAGCGGCTTCTACCGCACCTACTACCACGCGCTGGTCGAGCCCCAACTGGCCCGTGCCGATCTTCGCTCGAACTGGCGCATCTTCCAGCAAAAGACGGTCCCGCAGATTCTTGAGCTGATGCTCCAGCGCCAGGGCATCAACCAGTACGAACTGCGCGCCGGCATGGACCATCAGGTACGCGAATTCTGCGTTCAGGCCGGTGAGACGGACCTTGCGTTCATCGCCCGTCTTGCTGCCGAAGAAGGCTTTGTCTACCGCTTCGCGCACAGTGAAAAGCTGCACAAGCTGATCATCACCGATCGGCTGCAGTCCCTCGGCCTGATCAGCCATGGCGCCATCAAAACCGAGGATGAAGACGAGGGCTTCTTCGACGACCAGCCTGTAGACCCCAACACCGTCTTGTACCAAGCCAACAGCGGTGGCGATCAAGCCAAACCCTGCCTTCGTCGATTGCGCTACAGCGAGCAGGTGCGCACCGCTCGCCAGGTTCAGCGCGATTACACCTTTACCCACCCGGCCTACCGCCAGGAACACAGAGCCGCCGGGCCCTTCTTGGAGCATCAGTCCAAGGAGTACGAGTACTTTGATTACCCAGGCCGCTACAAATGCGATGCCGTGGGCAAGCCGTTCACCGAAAACCGCATCACCGCGCTTCGCCATGATGTACGCACTGCCGAAGTCCAAGGTGACGATGTTCGCCTGCAACCGGGCCTGAGCTTCACCCTGACTGGGCACCCACGTGACGATCTCAATGAGCATTGGCGGGTGAACACCGTTACCCATAAAGGCAGCCAGTTCACCAGCCTGCAGGAAGAGGCCGCCAGCGCCGATGTCAGCACGCGCTACGAGCAGACGGCCGTGCTGGTTCCCGGTCGGACCGAATGGCGCCCTGCCCCATTGGAAAAGCCGCGAATCGACGGCCCGCACATGGCTACCGTGGTCGGCCCGAAGGGAGAAGAGATCCATTGCGATAAGTGGGGCCGGGTAAAGGTCAGCTTTCCGTGGGACCGCGAAAGCCAGAACAATGAGTTCAGCTCCTGCTGGGTACGCGTGTCACAAGGCTGGGCCGGTGGCAGCTGGGGCTCAATGGCCATCCCACGGATCGGCCAGGACGTGATCATCCAGTACGTCAACGGCGACCCCGATCAGCCGATGATCACCGGGCGCACTTACTGCGGCGATCAGTTACCGCCCTACGATCTGCCCGACCACAAGACCCGCATGACCATCAAGAGCCAGTCCCACAAAGGTGATGGCTATAACGAACTGCGCTTCGAAGACGAGCTGGGCAAAGAAGAAGTATTCATCCATGCCCAGAAGGACCAAAAAACGCAGGTCAACAACAATCAATCCCTCACTGTAAGTGTTGATCGTACTCAGAGCATCGGCCAGGACGAGGCAGTTGCCATCGGCCGCAATCGTCTGCGCGTCGTGAAAGCCAACGACACCTTGAAAGTCGGCGGCGGAAAAAACGACCTCATTGCCGGCGACTACGAGATCGAAGCAGGCAACTCCCTGCGCCTCAAGTGCGGCAAGACGCTGATCGAGATGCAGTCCAACGGCACGCTCAATATCACCTGCGAGACCTTCAACCTCACCGGGCAACAAACCGGACAGATCAACACGCCTGCAGCGAAGCTCGATCTTAACCCTACAGGTGGGACGGCGGGTGCCGCCGCAGATGGACGCGACAGTGGTGCTTTGAAGACTGAAGTAGATGGGCATTTCAAGCACCTGCTTGCACTTACCCGTACGTAATCAAATCCCGAAAGGACTCTTGCAATGACGGAATACCTGACTCACGACCTGATCCTCTATCTAGGCGAAGAAGTACCTGAAGACCTGACGCTCAACATGCTGCGTTTCCGTGCCCGAGACACCACGCTGGTAATGGCCCGCAGCCCTGTCGCCGATGACAAGACGTTAGACGAGGCTATCGAAGACCAGCTGCAAATGCTGCGTGAAAAGTCCAAGGCAATGACCATCACGCCCACAAAGATCGCGCGTTTGGGGGTGGATGACCAGCCAGTGGAAGCCCGCGAGATGGGCATTGAATTCATGGTGGGTAACAAGTCCCACTTCCAGCTCCAGGCGGCCTGTCTCATTCCAGGCCAGCACCGGCTGCTGGTACTGAACTACAGCAAGCCAAGCCCGTTGAACACCGACGACATCGAGCACTGGCGCGCAATCAAGCAGAAGCTCCGATTCAACTAAAGCCCACGCCGGCGAAAAACAACACCTACTCAATAGCTTGGAGCTAACAACTCATGGCGCAGATCGTTCACGCCGCCCGGATGGGCGACGAAATACTGCATCCCTCCCTCTTGGCCGAAATGGTCAGCGCGGTCGCCGAGGTCGCTATTTATGCCGCAGCCACAGCAGCCGTAGCTGCCGCCGTAAGCCTGGCGGTTGTGGGCACCGTGGCGACCGGTGGCGCAGCAGGCATCGTCATCGGAATCGTCGCAGGGGCGGCAGTCGGTGCAGTGAGCACCCTCTCGGTTGGTGATAACCAGACCATCGGCGATGCGATATCCAGCTTTTGCGACAACTTTGGCAACAGCGTCGCCGCTCCCGAGCCTTTCGGAAAGATCGAAAGCGGGTCAGGCAATGTGTTTATCAACAGCAAGCCGGCCGCACGGGCAGCTGGAATCACTGGGCCACCAGGCGGGGGAGCGGCCGATGCCGAGCAAGCGGAACCCTCGATTCTGGAGAACGTGGGTTCGATGGCCATGGCGGCGACGTCCTTGCTGATGCCTGTGGTGGGTTTGGCCATGGCGATCCGCGATGTCTTCAACCCGCCCGTCACCACACCAAAGGACCCCGGCGCGCAAGACAAGAGCAAGGATGAGATCTCATGTAGCCGCCATCCCCCGATGCCCGAAACCTATATTGCGCAAGGGTCGGACAAGGTCTTCATCAACGACCAGCCTGCAGCGCGATCGGGTGACAAGACCACCTGCGACGCCACGATCGATGTGAATGAAAACGTCTCACCGAATGTACGCATTGGTGGCGGAACGGCGACGGTACGCGATATTCGCAATGGCAAGAGCAAGATTGCGATGTTCACCGGGATCATCGCGGGCATACTGCTGTCAAGACGCATCAGAGTACCGCGGCGGCGCGCTGCGAACATCGCGGTACCGAAACCTAAATCGCAAACCTGCTCGTACAAGGGCAGTCCCGTACTTGTATCTGCTGGCAGCAAGGTACTCTTTGGCCCTGAAGATGTTGACTTCAACCTGCCAGGCTTGATCGGCATTGATTGGGCGAGAGGGTACGATAGCAATGACAAACGTTCCAATGGCCTCTTTGGAATGGGCTGGAGTGTTCCTTATGAGGTGGAACTTGTCCGTGTTCCTCATCCTGAAGGCGGCGAGTTGTCAATCTATGTCGATGAGGAAAGCAATCGACTGGAACTAGGACGCCTGAACGCCGGCGATGCATTCGTCAGTGTCGTTGACGGCTTGGCGTTCTTCCAGTTAGAGGATGGCCAAACGGTTGTCGAAGATACGCACGAGGGCCGCTACAAAGTTTTTGATGTCGACCCGCTCGACCCTACTCGTTCAAGACTGGTTCGCCTGGGTGACCGCAATCTCAATGTCATCGACTTGATGTACGACGACCGCGGCAGGCTGCAGGTAATATACGACAAATATGGCAAAACGGTGGTGCAGCTGCACTATGCAGCCAGGCACCCTCAGCGCGTCTGCAAAATTTCGCAAGTATTCCTGAAGGGCGGCGAAACACCGGCCATCGAACGCAACGAGTTACTGATCAGCTACCAATACACGGGAAGCGGACAGTTATACGAAGTGCTAGACGCGACAGGCCAGCTGGTGCGCCGCTTCACCTACACCGCTGAGGGCTATCTGAATAGCCATCAACTTGCCAGCGGCGCAGTTCGTCAATACGAGTGGGCAAAATTCCTCGTTCCCGCCAAGCGTCCCATCCCTCAGCGTGCTGACGGCACGCCTTACAGGTTGCCGCCGCTGCTGGAGCCACAGCCCGATCACGAATGGAGAGTGGTCCGCCACTGGGGGAGCGACGGAGAGGAATACCGATTCGAGTACAACCTCGAAGACGGCGAAACCGTGGTTACAGACAGCCTTGGACGCAAAGATCACTACTATTGGGGCCCGCTCTACGAGGTATACAAACACGTCGATCCCCTCGGGCAGTGCTGGCAGGAGGAGATCATCGCTGGCCAACTGATCAGGAGCATTGACCCACAAGGCGGTGAGTGGCGTTATAGCTACGACGACATTGGCCGTTTGATTGAAACATGTGACCCTCTGGGTCGCGGCGAACAAATCCAGTATCTGCGTCACTGGGCCTTGCCGGTCCAGATCACAAGCACGGCTGGGCGCACCCAACGCTACGGCTACGATACTCATGGCAATATGCTGTGGGAACAGGACCCACTGGGACGCAGCACCCAGTATCAATACAATCCGGAAGGTCGCGTTACCCGCATTACCGATGCCCTAGAAAAAACCAAACATCTGGTGTGGAACACCCGTGGCCAGTTGCTCAGCTACCGCGACTGCAGCAACAACCAGACGCTGTACCACTACAACCTGGGTGGCCGTCTTAGCGAAAGCATCAATGCCCGCGGAGAAATGACCCACTTCAGGTACGACGCTCGCGGCTACCTCGTAGAAAGCCAACGACCCGATGGTCGACTCGACCGCTATGAAGTTGATATCGCCGGCCAACTGACACGTTACCTAGATCCTGCGCAAAAAAAACTGCAATTTCGCTACGACCTCAGTGGGCGCTTGGTCGAGCGCACCGATGCCATGGGCTACAGCGTGAAGTTCAGCTACGACGCCTATGGCCGGCTGCTGCAACTAACCAATGAGAACAACGAGTCCTACAGATTTGGCTGGGACAAACTGGACCGACTGGTCGCGCAACAGGATTTGGATGGCAGTGGCCGGCTCTATGAATACAGCGTCCTGGATGAAGTCACCAGCCTCACCCATGTGCCCTCTTCCTACGCACAACCACCGCTGTCCGATAACGCCCCACCGACACGAACAACCCCGATCCGACATGACTTCGAGCGTGATGCGGTTGGCCGCCTCACACGCAAACACACCGAGGATGGCAACACGGACTATAGCTACGACGCTGCCGACAATCTGCTGTCCATTGCCTTCACGGACAACCAAGGCGCGAAACAACAGCTTGATTACACCTACGATACGACCGGACAGTTGCTCAGCGAAACCAACAGCGCCGGTTTGTTGCAGTACCGTTATGACGAACTCGGCAACCTGCAGACGTTGACCCTGCCTGATCAGCGAACGCTGAACTACCTGTACTACGGCAGCGGGCACCTTCACCAGATCAACTTGAATGGCCGCGTCATCAGCGACTTCGAACGTGACGCGCTACATGACGAAGTGCTGCGTACCCAAGGAAGCTTGGTCACACGCACACGCTATGACCAGAGCGGTCGGCTGGGCAGCAAGGCCATTCACTATCGCGATGTCCCTGCAGAAGTGCTGCCGTTGCTGGAGAAGTGCTATCGCTACGACGCCAGTGACAACCTGGTTGCTGGGGTGTTAACCCAGACTCAGCGTCGTGGCATTGGTAGCACTGCTACTGATGGCACCGCCCAGCTAGAACAGATCATTGGCCACTTTCATCATTCGCCCCACTCCGGCAAGAGCTACACCGGGAGCAACCGTTACGGCTATGACGCAAGCGAACAACTGCAGACCACCCACCAATCACGCCCCAACTGGCAGGCAACACAGGTCGAGGATTTCAAGTATGACAAGGCCGGTAACCTGTTCGACGGGCCCAAGCTCAACGGCCTGATCAAACACAACCGTGTGCTGGTCTATCAGGACAAACGCTACCGTTACGACAGCTTCGGTCGCCTGTGCGAAAAGCGCATTGGCAGCCATTGGGTGCAGTACTTCGAGTATGACGCCGAGCACCGGTTGATCTGCGTCGACCAGTGCAAGAGCTTGCTGCGCGAGCGCGTGGTGTTCGGCTACGACCCGCTAGGCAGGCGCATCAGCAAGGAGATTTATCAGGAAGAACACCCCGAGCCAACCCGACGCACGTTGTTTCACTGGCAAGGGCTACGGCTATTGCAGGAAGTGCAGCGAGGCCTGTCGAGCGTCTATGTCTACGCCAGTCCGGACAACTACGAACCCCTGGCAAGGATCGACGGGAAGCCGGGGCAAGAGGACCTCCAGTACTTCCACACCAACCTTGCCGGGCTGCCCGAGCAACTGACGGATGCGGACGGAGAGACGCTCTGGCGCAGTGATTATCGGGGATGGGGTACATCGCGGGACGAGTGGCACAGCCAGCGGCAGACGCGGGAGCAGAATCTGCGGCATCAGGGACAGTACCTTGACCGGGAAACTTGCCTGCACTACAACACATTCAGATATCTTGATCCGCAGATCGGACGATTTACACAGTGCGATCCGATTAGCCTAAAAGGCGGGATTAATCTTTACCTATACGCACCAAACCCCCTATTGTGGATTGATCCTTTCGGATGGTCACCTTGCAACTTACTACCGAATGGAACTCAAGTACTCGAATTTGAAAGAGCCCTTTCTAAACTCCCTGCGAATGAGCGAGTAGCACTGATTAGGGAGATGGCCAGCAGTGTTGCTAGCACGCGCAACTGGAAGAGAGCAACCAAGATTGAGAGATTCAACCGAGGCAGAACGATTTACACGGATGGAAAACACTACTACTCCGTAGATACTCAGCATGGACGATTCGAGCAGTCTAGCTTAAAAAATGGCAAGCATGTGGGTGAAGTTGACATGAGTCTAAAGCCCATATTAAATTCCCTTGACCCTAGTGGCGGACATGACCTGAGAGTAAAATAAATGAACAAATTGATTGAGCACCCTGAAGGCATTGTATCAAATGGAACCATCTTACGCTTCCCTGCTAAATGGCCATATGAAGACACCGTAGATTTAATGCTTACCAGCATACCCGATGATGAGTCCGGATTCGGACTTGTCGTCACCACAGGGCAAAAGGCGGGACTAATTTTAGTTAGACTCCCTGCTGAATGCGAGTCACAGTTAGGGCGAGGTGTTCGCCTTGAGTGGCTGATAGCTAACTGGGAGAAATGGATATATCCAGAATGTAATGTTTCTGAAGTGCGCCTCCTGGAACACTATCCTGCTGCAAGCATATGAACACGACCCAGACCCGAAGCCAAGCTGCTTCGTCACATAGAGGATCCTATGCGGCGTAAGCTTGATCGCCAGCGCATCTCACGGCAGCGTCCATAGCTTAGTCAACTGGTGCGGTGTTTCAGAAATACCACTGAAAATTAACTGCTCAAAACTCGTGCCGCGCGGGTGACTGAGGCAAGGATGTCCTCGCCCTTTCTATGCCACCGATATGGCTTCGGGCTTTGGTTGTAGGTTTACAGGTAGTGCTCGATAGACGCTTCAAGCTCCTTGACGCTGACATGGGCCTGGCGCTTGATCCACCTCTCGCTCAGCGTTGAGAAAAATCGCTCAACCAAATTAAGCCATGACGCCGAAGTCGGCGTGAAGTAGATGTTGTAGCGCGGGCTCCCCGCAAGCCATGCCCTGACCTTTTCGATTTTGTGTGTTGCGTAGTTATCCATGATCAGGTGAATCGGCATCTCAGCAGGAACTGATGCGTCGATTTCCCTCAGGAACGCGAGGAATTCGGTGCTTCGATGCTGGCGCGATGACTTCACCGGTTGGGGCAGCGATGGCGATGAACAGCGGCTCCCCAAGACTACGACTCACACAAGCTCTGTCGTTTTGATTGAGGGTAACCTGGCTTGACCGAGCGAACAGGGGCAGCCCGCCCTCGGCTTCAGTGGGCAGAAAAATCCTGATTAGGCATGAAGCCATGCACACATGTAGTGCCCCGGGACGGCGTTACGGCCCACTACCACAGTCCGGCGCCCGAGCAAGCCAGCACCTACAAGCACAGGACAAACCCCACAGCGCGCGACCCAAACACCAAATCCCAGGCACAAAAAAAGAGGCCCTAAGGCCTCTTCTTTGTGATCCCAGCGACGCACTGAGGATCGAATTTGGAGCGGGAAACGAGACTCGAACTCGCGACCCCGACCTTGGCAAGGTCGTGCTCTACCAACTGAGCTATTCCCGCGTCGTGATGGGTGCCATTCTAGCGATATCTAAAACGGCGTCAACCCCTTGATTCAAAAAAGTTTTATTTTTGTTCCGAGCCTTCGCGCAAGTGCGGCCAGGCGGCCAGCAGGTAATGCGCCATCGACCACAGCGTCAGCCCTGCCGCCACCAGCAGCAGGCCGTAACCCAGAATCACCCACATCGTCACCGCAGGTGGGTTGCCCAGCAGAATGACCAGCGCCAGCATCTGCGCCGCGGTCTTCCACTTGCCGAGGTTGGACACCGCCACGTGCGCCCTCGCCCCCAGTTCGGCCATCCACTCGCGCAGCGCCGAAACGACGATCTCGCGGCCGATGATCACGGCTGCGGGCAAGGTCAGCCAGAAGTTGGCGTGTACCTGCACCAGCAGCACCAGCGCCACGGCGACCATCAGTTTGTCTGCCACTGGGTCCAGGAAGGCACCGAACGGCGTGCTCTGCTGCAGGCGACGCGCCAGGTAGCCGTCCAGCCAGTCGGTGGCGGCGGCAACGGCGAACACACTGCTGGCGGCCATATAGCTCCAGTGATAGGGCATATAGAACAGCAGGATGAAGATCGGGATGAGCAGGACGCGTAGAACGGTGAGCAGGTTTGGAATATTCATCGGTACGACTGGCTGCGGGTTGAGCCCGGCATTCTACTCGCTATGCAGGCTGGCATAAATCGACTCGGCAAGCTTTTTACTGATGCCGGGGGCTTTGGCGATCTCATCGATACTGGCGCGGTTGAGCTCTTGCAGGCCGCCGAAGTGTTTCAGCAGGTCGCGCCGGCGCTTGGGGCCGACCCCGGCCACGTCTTCCAGGCTGGACACGCGACGGGCCTTGCCGCGGCGGGCACGGTGGCCGGTGATGGCGAAGCGGTGGGCTTCATCGCGGATCTGCTGGATAAGGTGCAGCGCCGGTGAGTCGCCCTTGAGGGTGAACTCGTGGTGCACGTCGTTGAGGTACAGGGTTTCGAAACCGGCCTTGCGGGTCACGCCTTTGGCCACGCCGAGCAGGGTCAGGTCGGTGAAGGCCAGCTCCTGCATCACGTCGCGGGCCATGTTCAACTGGCCTTTGCCGCCATCTACCAGCAAGACGTCGGGCAACTTGCCCTCGCCGTCCTTGATGCGCCCGTAACGGCGGGTCAGGGCCTGGTGCATGGCGGCGTAGTCGTCACCGGCGGTGACGCCTTCGATGTTGAAGCGGCGGTAGTCAGACTTGATAGGGCCTTCGGGGCCGAACACCACGCAGCTGGCCACGGTGGCTTCGCCGCTGGAGTGGCTGATGTCGTAGCACTCCAGGCGCTGCGGCACTTCGTCCAGGCCCAGCACCTGGGCCAGGGCCTCGAAGCGCGCGGCCATGTGCTGGCGGTTGGCCAGGCGGGCGTTGAGGGCCTGTTCGGCGTTGGTCACGGCCAATTGCTGCCAGCGGGCCCGAGTGCCGCGCACCCGGTGGGTGATGGTCAGCTCGCGGCCGCGTAGGGTCTGCAGTGCTTCGCTGATGGCTTCGAAGTCTTCGTGCACCACGTTGACGATGAGTTCGCCAGGCAGTTCACGCTCAGCGTTGCCGACGTAGTACTGGGACAGGAACGCGGCCATGACTTCAGCCACCTCCTCCTCGATGCCCACCTGCGGGAAGAAGTTTTTGCTGCCCAGCACCCGCCCGCCGCGCACGCTGATCAGGTGCACGCAGGCGCCACCGGGGTTGACGAAGGCCGCGATGACGTCGACGTCGCCGGTACCGCCTTCGATGTACTGCTGGTCCTGCACGCGGCGCAGCAGGGCGATCTGGTCGCGCAGTTCGGCGGCCCTCTCGAAATTGAGGGCCATGGCGGCCTTCTCCATTTCGGCATTGAGCTCGTTGCCCAACTGTTGGCTGCGGCCTTCGAGGAACATCACCGAGTGGCGGATATCGTCGGCGTACTCGTCTTTATCCACCAGGCCGACACACGGCCCTTTGCAGCGTTTGATCTGGTACTGCAAGCAGGGCCGGGTGCGGTTGGCGTAGTAGCTGTCTTCGCACTGGCGCACCGAAAAGGCCTTTTGCAACAGGCTGAGGCTTTCGCGAATGGCGCCGGCGCTGGGGTACGGGCCGAAGTAACGGCCCTTGGCTTTTTTTGCACCGCGGTGGATGCCCAGGCGCGGGAAGTCGCCGTCAGACAGGAAGACATAAGGGTAAGACTTGTCGTCGCGCAACAGGATGTTGTACGGCGGCCGCCATTCCTTGATCAGGTTCTGCTCCAGCAGCAGCGCCTCGGTCTCGTTGGCGGTGATGGTGGTCTCGACCTGGGCGATACGGCCCACCAGCGCAGCGGTCTTGGGGGCCAGGCCGGTTTTGCGGAAATAGCTGGCCAGACGCTTCTTGAGGTTTTTGGCCTTGCCCACGTAGAGCAGCCGCGCCTCGGCGTCGAACATACGGTAAACGCCTGGGCGACCGCTGCAGGTCGCCAGGAACGCGCTGGCATCAAAAGCTTGGGACATGAGGTTTACAGGCTTGCGTCAACCATACCGTGGCGAACGGCCAGCAAGGTCAGTTCGACGTCGCTGGTGACCGAGAGTTTTTCAAAGATCCGATAACGGTAAGTATTGACGGTCTTGGGCGAGAGGCACAACTTGTCCGAGATGATCTGCACCTTCTGGCAGCCGACGATCATCAAGGCGATCTGGATTTCCCGCTCGGACAAGGCGTCAAACGGCGAGCCTTGCGGCTGGAACGACTTCAGCGCCAATTGCTGGGCGATTTGCGGGCTGATGTAGCGCTGGCCGGCAAAGGCCAGGCGAATGGCCTGGACCATTTCGTCGAGCCCGGCGCCCTTGGTCAGGTAACCGGCTGCGCCGGCTTGCAGCAGGCGCGTGGGGAATGGGTCTTCCTCGCACACGGTGACCGCGACCACCTTGATGTCGGGGTGGCTGCGCAACAATTTACGGGTAGCCTCCAGGCCACCGATGCCCGGCATTTTCACGTCCATCAGGACGACGTCCGGCTTCAGTTCCCGGGCCAGCTTAAGCGCCGCCTCCCCTGAATCCCCCTCACCCACCACCTGCAAGCCGTCGATGTCGGCCAGCATGCGTGTAATACCGGTTCGTACCAGATCGTGATCATCGACCACTAAGACCCTAATCAAGCACACACCTCGTCTACAGGGCGATTGGATCCCGCCACCTTAACAAAATTTTTCATGGCGGGCCTAACGCAAAACTTCTGTCAGATAGGCCTGACGGCCAAGTGTGAAAGGCCTCACTGTTTCGCGGCTTTTAACCTCACCTGACAAACGCCCCAGCAAGTGCCAGAGCGCTGCTTGATCGGCGAGCGGCAATTGCCGAAAGGCCCCCAGCAATTCGGCCTCATCCTGGGTCATGTTTTCCAGCGGCGCCGGGGTGCGCACACCGCTGAGCACGTAGAGGGCATCCACGCCATGGGCGGCCACTGCGGCCAGGTAATCGGCACGCGGCGTGCGTTCGCCACTTTCGTATTTACCCTGGGCATTGGGCTCGACTCCGCCAATGTCACCAAACACCCGCTGGGTCATCCCCAACCGCTCACGTTCTTCCCGCAGTCGCGGACCGAATCCATTCATAGGGTGCATCTCCTTAGTCCCTAGACATCATCCAACGCCGCTCACCTTCCTGTAAGCAGCTGTAAATTCCTGGGTCCACTATGCCCATGGTCACCGGCCACGACAAGCCATCACTGAGCTATCAGTCGATTGCGCGCTGCATGCGCACGAAGCACTCATCCTCGCCCATTTCGACAAAGCCCCTGCGCTGATACAACTGCCTGGCCGGGTTGCTGCGGAACACCATCAAACGCAGCAGTGGCAGGCGCCGCTGCTGCGCCCAACCGGCGAGCGCCTCCAACACCCAACTGCCAATACCGCGCCCGCGGTGCTCGGGCAACAGGTGCAACTCGCGAATGAACAGTGCCTGGCGGTCTTGGCTGAGGCTGCAGTAGCCCAGCACCGTGTCACCGTCCATCACCAGCCATTGCTCGCGCCAGCCCCAGGCCTGATCGAACGCGTCTTCGAGCCACAACAGGTCGAACTCACGGTAGTACGGCAGCATGGCCCGGCGCGTAAGGTCGCGGGCAAAGGTGCGGTGGGCGTCGGTGGCAGGTACGAGGTTCATGGCCATTATTGTGCACTGCTCAGGTGGCGTAGCACACCGGCGAACTGCCTGGGCCACGGCGTTCCAGCTCATCCTCCAGCCACTCGGCGAGCACCTGGGCATTGTTGTGCTCGGTGTTTTTGGCGGCATAAAGCAAGGTCAGCGGCCCTTTGGCCGCCAGGTCCAGCAGTGGGTACCAGTGCTCGGGGTGCGCGGCCAGCTGTTGCTGGTAGCGCTGGGTGAAACCGGCGAAATCCACCTCCCCCTGGTGAAACGCCCTGCGTAATTCATCCGAGGGTGCCACCTCGCGCAACCATTGGCCCTGCAGGTCTTCCTTGCGTTTGTTGCGCGGCCACAGGCGGTCGACCAGCACGCGCTGGCCATCTTCGTCGGCGGCTGCTTCGTAGACACGTTTGCAGCGGATCATGGCTTTCTCCCGCATTTACCGTCTGTCTTGAGCCTAGTGAATTCATTGACCGAGGTCACGGACCGGTCACGAATTGCTCCTAAGCTCACAGCCTTCGGCACCTTCGCCCGACGCCAACCGGAGCCCCCATGGCAACCCCGTCCCTGGCCAGCCAGCCGCCACTGGCCCAACGCGATTCCCGCCCGCAGCTGTCCCACAAGCCCGGGCGTGCCACCCTGGTTTTGTTCTTCGGCCTGCTACTGGCAGGCATCGCCTACACCGCCTGGAGCCTGAAACAGGACGTCAGCGCCAGCGGCACGGTGATCACCACCGTCACCCCCTTCCTGTTGTTGGGCCTGGCGCTGCTGATTGCCCTGGGCTTCGAGTTCGTCAACGGTTTCCATGACACCGCCAACGCCGTCGCCACGGTTATTTACACCCACTCTTTGCCGGCACCGGTGGCTGTGGTCTGGTCGGGGTTGTGCAACTTCCTGGGGGTGCTGCTTTCCAGCGGCGCGGTGGCCTTTGGCATCATTGCCTTGTTGCCGGTAGAGCTGATTTTGCAGGTAGGTTCTTCGGCCGGTTTCGCCATGGTCTTCGCCCTGCTGCTGGCCGCGATCATCTGGAACCTGGGCACCTGGTGGCTGGGCCTGCCGGCGTCCTCCTCGCACACGCTGATCGGCTCGATCATCGGCGTAGGCGTGGCCAATGCGCTGATGCATGGGCGCGACGGCACCAGCGGCGTGGATTGGACCCAAGCCAGCAAGGTGGGGTATGCCCTGCTGTTTTCGCCACTGATCGGCTTTGCCTGCGCGGCCCTGTTGCTGCTGGCGCTGCGCGCACTGGTAAAGCGCAAAGAGCTGTACCAGGCGCCAGAAGGCCAGACGCCGCCACCGTGGTGGATCCGCGGCGTACTGATCCTGACCTGCACCGGGGTATCGTTTGCCCATGGCTCCAACGATGGGCAAAAAGGCATGGGGCTGATCATGCTGATTCTGGTCGGCACGCTGCCGATGGCGTATGCGCTGAACAAGACCATGCCCAGCGAGCAGGCCCTGCAGTTTTCGGCCGTGGCCGAAGTGACGCGCCAGGCCCTGGTGCGCCATGACCCGCAAGCGGCGCCCGCAGACCCGCGCCAAACCTTGACCGCGTTCATCGCCGAACCCAAGCCCAACCCGCAACTGGTACCAGCCCTGGCCGCCCTCACCGGCATGATCGGCGAAGAGGTGAAGGGTTACGGTTCGCTCAAGCGCGTGCCGGCCGAAGCCATGGCCAACGTGCGCAATGACATGTACCTGACCAGCGAAGCCATCCGCTTGCTCGACAAGCACCAGCTGACAACCTTCGATGCCGACACCCGCAGCCATGTGCAACTGTTCAAGACACAGCTGGACGATGCCACGCGCTACATTCCCCTGTGGGTCAAGGTGGCCGTGGCCATTGCGCTGGGGCTGGGGACCATGGTCGGCTGGCGACGCATTGTGGTGACGGTGGGCGAAAAGATCGGCAAGACCCACCTGAGCTATGCCCAAGGTGCATCGGCGGAGGTGGTTGCGATGTGCACCATTGGGGCGGCCGACATGTTCGGGCTGCCGGTCTCGACTACCCACGTGCTGAGCTCGGGTGTGGCTGGGACCATGGTCGCCAACGGCTCGGGGATTCAGCAGCGTACGTTGATCAACTTACTGATGGCCTGGGTGCTGACCCTGCCCGCGGCAATGCTGCTGGCAGGTAGCCTGTACTGGCTTCTTAACCAGATTTTCTAGGCTGCAATTAAAGAACCTGTGGGAGCGGGCTTGCCCGCAAATGCGATGGTGGACCTACCACAGCATTCGCGGGCAAGCCCGCAGGTTCAAGGATGCCCGATCACCCCGGGATTTTCAGGCCACGCTGAACCGCCGGCCGCTCCAAAAACGTCGCCAGCACCCGCTGCACTTCCTTGAACGCATCGAACCCGACCAGCTCACGGGCGTTGTAGCGCTCCACAAGGTTGCGCACCCAAGGGAAAATAGCGATGTCGGCGATGCTGTATTCGTCGACCATCCACTCGCGGCCTTGCAGGTGGCGGTCCAGCACACCCAGCAAGCGCTTCGATTCGTTGACGTAGCGATCCCGCGGGCGTTTGTCTTCGTATTCCTTGCCCGCAAAGAAATGGAAGAACCCGACCTGGCCGAACATCGGCCCGATGCCGCCCATCTGGAACATCAACCATTGCAGGGTCTGGTAACGGGTGGCGGGGTCCTGGCTGAGCAACTGCCCGCTCTTTTCCGCGAGGTACTGCAGGATCGCGCCCGACTCGAACAACGGAAGCGGCTGGCCGCCAGGGCCGTTCGGGTCGAGGATGGCGGGGATCTTGTTGTTGGCGCTGAGGGAAATGAACTCCGGGCTCAACTGGTCATCGTTGTCGAAGCTGACTTTGTGCGGCTCGTACGCCAGGCCGATCTCTTCGAGCATGATCGACACTTTGACCCCGTTCGGCGTCGGCAACGAATACAGCTGCAGGCGCTCGGGGTGCTGGGCGGGCCATTTGCGGGTGATGGGGAATGCGCTCAGATCGGTCATGGTCAACCTTGCCTGGGGAATGGAGCTGTTACTTTAGTGACATCCCGCGTGGCTGACCATCACCGACCCTTCATCGGCACAGGCGGCTCAAGCCTGGCCGTGGGCCTTGAGCTTGAGCTTTTCGGTGTCGACCCGAACGAACACCGAGTCCGCCGTCACCGTGAGTACATCGTCTGCCCAGACCTCGCAGATAACCCGGCTCTTGCGCCCGACGTCGCCTTCTACGCGTGCCTTGAGCAGCAACTCGACACCCATGGGGGTCGGTTTCAGGTAGCTGAGGTTGAGTGTGCCCGTGACGCAGTCGATACGCGGCAGGCTGCCCGGTTCGCGGCCTTCGTTGCGGTAGTGGTAGGCCATGGCGGTCCAGTTGGAGTGGCAATCGACCAGCATGGCCAGTAAGCCGCCATAAACCAGGCCGGGCCAGCCAATGAAGGTGCTGTCGGGTGCATGGCGGCACAGCAGGTGGATGCCGTCGGCGTCCCAATGGCTTTGCAGGTGCAGGCCGCTGGGGTGGGAGCAGCCGCAGCCGTAGCAGGTGCCTTCCGGTGCAGCCAACTGCTGGAGGGAAAGGGTGTGCTCGTTCATACGCTTCCTGTGCTTGTTGGAATGGGAAGTGAGGCAAGCGTCGATGGTAGCGCCGCGCTGGGCCAGCGCCAATGAGAAAGGGGCGCTAAGCGCCCCCTCTGGATCAAGCAGTCTGTGCGACCACCTTGCCGCGCCGCTGGGTCAGCGACACCAGCAGAATGAACAGCGTCACCCCGGCAGTCATCAGCGTCTCGTAGCGGTAGGCATCGCTGAACAGCATGTAGCCCAGGACCATGACGATGGTGCCGATCACCAGCCAGGTCAGATAAGGGAACAGCCACATCTTAAGCTCCAGCGGCGTGCCCTCACGGTCTGCACGGGCCCGCATACGCAGCTGAGACACGGCGATCACCAGGTACACCAGCAAGGCAATGGCGCCGGTGGTGGATAGCAGGAAACCGAACACCTTGCCGGGGAACACATAGTTGACGAAGCAACCGGCAAAGCCTGCCAGGGTCGAGAAGATGACCGCTACCGTTGGCACGCCAGCACCCGAAATGCGCTTGGTCATGCTCAGCGCCTGGCCACGGGCACCCAGGGAGTAGAGCATCCGCGAGGCCGTGTACAGGCCGGAGTTCATGCAGCTGGTGACCGCCACCAGCACCACCAGGTCGACCAGCAGCTTGGCGCCCGGCACATTGAGCACTTCCAGCACCCGCTGGAACGAGCCCACGGCTTTCAGGGCCGGGTCGTTCCAGGCCACCAGAGACACCACCAGGAAGATCGAGGCCAGGTAGAAGATCGCGATGCGGTACACCACCAGGTTGGTGGCACGGCGGATCTTGTCTTTCGGGTTGGCTGTTTCGTCAGCGGCAATGGTGACGATCTCGGCGCCGAAGAACGAGAAGATGGTGATCAGCACGCCACCCAGCACAGTGCCGAAGCCATTGGGCATGAAGCCGCCATTGTCCCACAGCCGGCTCACGCCCGAGACCTCGGCCAACGGCCAGAAGCCGAACACGGCCAGGCTGCAGACGATGATGAAGGCAACGATGGCAACCACCTTGACCAGCGCGAACCAGTACTCGAAGGCACCGAAGTTCTTCACGCTGATCAGGTTGGTACCCGACAGCACGACCATGATCAGGAAGGCGAACAACCACGATGGCACGCCGGGGAAGTAGGCATGCAGGATGTCTGCGCCAGCAATCGCCTCGACCGGGATGATCAGCACCCAGAACCACCAGTACAACCAACCGATGGTGAAGCCTGCCCAAGGGCCGATGGCCTCGGAAGCGTACGTGGAGAACGAGCCGCTGTTGGGGTTGGCGATGGCCATTTCGCCCAGCATACGCATCACCAGCAGCACCAGCAGGCCGGTCATGGCGTAGGAGATGAGGATGGCCGGGCCGGCGGTGGCAATGGCGTTGGAGGAGCCGATGAACAGGCCGGCGCCGATGATGCCGGCGATGGAGATCATGGACACCTGACGGGACGTCAGGCCGTGCTGCAAGGACCGCTGTTTCTTGTTTTCTAGCGAAGCCATGGAGAACCCTCGAATGGGTCGCCGTCGTGGGACGGCTAAAAAATGGAGCAGAATTCTTATTAATTTCGGGTGTGCGTTTTTTGTTGTTTTGTAGATGCCGGCGGTGGCTACTTCCCTCCTCTTCGCACGACCGGTTGTAATCGTTGATCCAGGTCAGTATTAATCTATAGGCCTGGGTCAACAAACGACCTTTTCGAAGCACATGATTCCAATACGGAATGAACTTCTTCCTTTTTTGCTCGGTACGCGCCTGTCATGTCCAAACGCCTGATGCCCTCGACCACCGCCCTCCAGTGCTTCGAAGCGGCTGCCCGCCACCTGAGCTTCACCCGCGCGGCGCAAGAGCTGCACCTGACCCAGAGCGCGGTCAGCAAACAGGTCGCGCAACTGGAGGACATGCTGTCGCACTCGCTGTTCCAGCGCATTCGCCGGCGCCTGCACCTGACCCCGGCCGGTGCGCTGTACCTGACCGAGGTGAACAAGATCCTCACCCAGATCGACATCTCCAGCCGCTACATCCTCAGCTATGGCGATGAGACCGAAGTGCTGCGCATCGCCACCCAGCCGACCTTCGGCGCGCGCTGGCTGGTGCCCAGGCTAAAGGGGTTTGGTGATCGCTATCCGCGTATTCACCTGGATATCCGTAACGAGCTGGAACCCTTCGACCTGGTGCAGTCCAAGGCCGACATCGCCTTCTTCTTCGGCCAGGGCACCTGGCCTGGGGCGACGTGTATCGAGTTGTTCAGCGAAGAAGTGGTGCCGGTGTGTGCCCCAGAGCTGCTCGCCAACCACCGTTTCACCAGCGCCGAGGCGCTGACCGAGCACCGCCTGCTGCAGTGTGTATCGCGCCCGGAGGCCTGGCATGAATGGTTTTTGGGGCTGGGGTTGCACAGCCAAAACAGCTACCACGGGCCGCGCTTCGACACGTTCTACCTGTGCATCCGGGCTGCAATCGCCGGCTGTGGCATTGCCCTGATTCCGCGGTACCTGGTGGCGGAGGAGTTGAACGAAGGCAAGCTGGTGGTGGCCTGGGACCACCCGGTGCCGAGCAATGGCAGGCACTTCATCGCCCATGCCGAGCATGCGGCGGAGGTGCCGAAGGTCAGGGCCTTCGTGCAGTGGATTCGCGAGCGGGTGGCTGAAGGGGATTGAGGTCAGTGCAGGTAACACAAAATCTTAGAAGATCACGAATCCAAGGAATGATCGCAATCAAATAATTCGTTTGCGCAATACAGCCCCGGCACGCTTCGATAGTGGGAAACTCGAACAAGGTCCGCGTGCACCATGAATCAGGAAAGTATCAGCCAGTCCATTGCCATCGTTCACCCAATTACACTTTCCCACGGCAAGAATGCGGAAGTCTGGGACACCGACGGCAAACGTTATATCGACTTCGTCGGCGGTATCGGCGTACTCAACCTGGGCCATTGCAACCCAGCCGTGGTCGAAGCGATCCAGGCCCAGGCCACCCGCCTCACCCACTATGCCTTCAACGCAGCCCCCCACGGCCCGTACCTTGCCCTGATGGAGCGCCTCAGCGAGTTTGTCCCGGTCAGCTACCCGCTGGCCGGCATGCTCACCAACAGTGGCGCGGAAGCGGCGGAAAACGCCCTAAAAGTGGCCCGTGGCGCCACCGGCAAGCGCGCGATGATTGCATTCGACGGTGGCTTCCATGGCCGCACCCTGGCAACCCTGAACCTCAATGGCAAGGTCGCCCCGTACAAGCAACGCGTCGGCGATCTGCCAGGCCCGGTCTACCACCTGCCCTACCCCAGTGCCGACACCGGCGTCACCTGCGAACAGGCACTCAAGGCCATGGACCGGCTGTTCAGCGTCGAACTGGCGGTTGAAGATGTGGCAGCTTTCATCCTCGAACCGGTCCAGGGTGAAGGCGGCTTCCTCGCCCTCGACCCAGCATTCGCCCAGGCACTGCGCCACTTCTGCGACAAGCACGGCATTTTGATCATCATCGACGAGATCCAGTCGGGCTTTGGCCGTACCGGCCAGCGCTTTGCCTTCCCGCGCCTGGGCATCGAGCCCGACCTGCTGCTGCTGGCAAAAAGCATCGCAGGCGGCATGCCACTGGGTGCGGTCGTGGGCCGTAAAGAATTGATGGCATCACTGCCGAAGGGTGGCCTGGGCGGGACCTATTCGGGCAACCCGATTGCCTGCGCAGCGGCGCTGGCGAGCCTGGCGCAGATGACCGACGAGAACGTCGCCACCTGGGGCGAACGCCAGGAACAGGCGATTGTCAGCCGCGTCGAGCGCTGGAAAGCCCAGTACCCGTTCATCGGGAGGCTGACCGGTGTCGGCGCGATGCGCGGCATCGAATTCGTCAACGCCGACGGCAGCCCGGCACCGGCCCAGTTGGCCAAGGTCATGGAAGCAGCGCGCGGCAAAGGCCTGTTGCTGATGCCCAGTGGCAAGGCGCGGCATATCATCCGCCTGCTCGCACCACTGACCATCGAAGCCGAGGTGCTCGAAGAAGGCTTGGATATCCTCGAGCAGTGCCTGGCAGAGTTGAACTGAGGCTTACAGGCCCAGCTCTTCAGGGGTGAGCATGTCGGACTCGAAGGCGATCCAGCCACCTTCGAGTTCGGCGTGGCCGTTGACGATCGGGCCGTAGTAGGTCAGGCCGTTTTCCAGGGTAACGCAGATGTGCGTGGCCGGCTTTTCGGGAGCTGCGAGCGTACCGACGAAATGCACCTTCTTCAGGGTTTCGGTCACCGCTTCAAGGCCCACGCGCATGCTGGGGTTTTCCGAGGCCTCGATGTCGCCCCCGCGGTCTTCAGCGCTGATGGTCACGGTGGCGGTGTACGGGTACTTGCTGCTCAAGCGGGGTTACCTCAATTAGATGTGTAGGCGTTTTGGCGCGTAGAGTACGGCAGCCTTTGCCTGTTGTCTCTACTGGCCTCTTCGCGGGTGAACCCGCTCCCACAGGTACAGCGTCATGCCTGGCACCTGGGTGGCCGTCATCAACAGATCAAAATGGCCTCACCCGCCCCGATCTGTTAGGGTGCCCGCCGATGCACGCCACACCACACGAGGATCCCGAGTGAGCGCCGAAGAACCCCTGATCGCCGACCTGTTCGAGGTCGACAAACGCCTGTCCCTCAAGCCCGTCGTGGACTTCAACACTTACCTGCGCAACGCGTTCGCCGAAGGCCCGTGCCAGTGCCATCGCTGCCGTGACGGTGGCGACCAGAGCAGCTACAGCCACGCGCACAATTTCACCCTGGAAGGCCGCCCGCTCAACCGCCGCTTCGCCAACACCGCAGGCAGCGATGTGCTGCTGGTGCTGAAAAAAGCCTGGCTGTCGTACCACAAAGAAGACCTCAACCTGGTCGGCGCGCTGGACATGGCCAAGCTCAAGACCTTCACCGACGACGCCCTGCACGAGCGCTTGCTGGCCCTGCTGCCTGCTAGCGGCCTGGCCCGTGAAGTGGACGGCCAATGGCTGCTACAGGCTCAGGTCGACTGACGGCCCGGCGGTAAAGCAGGATTCTTCCGGTCTGCTAACGTGGGAGAATCCGCCCATCCGCAGGTAGTCCGCCATGGCCCGTACAACGCCCATCGAGCTGTATCGCAATATCGGCATCGTCGCCCACGTGGATGCCGGCAAGACCACCACCACCGAGCGCATCCTGTTTTACACCGGGGTCAATCACAAGATGGGCGAGGTGCACGATGGCGCCGCGACCATGGACTGGATGGCCCAGGAACAGGAGCGCGGCATCACCATCACCTCGGCAGCCACCACGGCCTTCTGGCAGGGCTCGACCAAGCAGTTCCCCGACAAGTACCGCTTCAACATCATCGATACCCCTGGCCACGTCGACTTCACCATCGAGGTAGAACGCTCGCTGCGTGTGCTCGACGGCGCGGTGGTGGTGTTCAGCGGCGCCGACGGGGTCGAACCGCAATCGGAAACCGTGTGGCGCCAGGCCAACAAGTACCACGTGCCGCGCCTGGCCTACATCAACAAGATGGACCGCCAGGGTGCCGACTTCCTGCGCGTGGTCAAGCAGATCGACAAGCGCCTGGGGCATCACCCGGTGCCGATCCAGCTGGCCATCGGCAGCGAAGAGCACTTTGTCGGCCAGATCGACCTGGTGAAGATGAAGGCCATCTACTGGAACGATGCCGACAACGGCACCACCTACCGCGAAGAAGCGATCCCTACCGAGCTCCAGGCGCTCGCCGACGAATGGCGCGCGCACATGATCGAAGCCGCGGCAGAGGCCAACGATGAGCTGACCACGAAGTTTCTCGAAGGCGAGGAACTCAGCATCGACGAGATCAAGGCCGCCCTGCGCCAGCGCACCATTGCTAATGAAATTGTGCCGACCATCCTTGGCTCGTCGTTTAAGAACAAGGGCGTGCCGCTGATGCTCGATGCGGTCATCGACTACCTGCCCGCACCGTCGGAAATCCCGGCAATCAAGGGCACCCACCCGGACGATGAAGAACAGCACCTTGAGCGCCACGCCGACGACAAAGAGCCCTTCTCGGCCCTGGCCTTCAAGATTGCCACTGATCCGTTTGTCGGCACCCTCACCTTTGCCCGAGTGTATTCCGGGGTGCTCAGCTCCGGTAATGCCGTGCTCAACTCGGTCAAGGGCAAGAAGGAACGCATCGGCCGCATGGTGCAGATGCACGCCAACCAGCGCGCCGAAATCAAGGATGTGTGCGCCGGCGACATCGCCGCATTGATCGGCATGAAGGATGTCACCACCGGCGATACTTTGTGCGACATCGATAAGCCGATCATCCTAGAGCGCATGGACTTCCCCGACCCGGTGATCTCCGTAGCCGTGGAGCCTAAGACCAAGGCCGACCAAGAAAAAATGGGCATAGCCCTGGGCAAGCTGGCCCAGGAAGACCCGTCGTTCCGCGTGCGCACCGATGAGGAAACCGGCCAGACCATCATCTCCGGCATGGGCGAGTTGCACCTGGACATCATCGTCGACCGCATGCGCCGCGAGTTCAACGTCGAGGCCAATATCGGCAAGCCGCAGGTGGCCTATCGCGAGAAGATCCGCAACACCTGCGAGATCGAAGGCCGCTTCGTTCGCCAATCCGGCGGGCGCGGCCAATACGGCCACTGCTGGATCCGCTTCGCCCCGGGCGACGAAGGCAAGGAAGGCCTGGAATTCATCAACGAGATCGTCGGTGGCGTGGTACCCCGCGAGTACATCCCGGCCATCCAGAAAGGTATCGAAGAGCAGATGAAGAATGGCGTGCTCGCCGGCTACCCACTGATCAACTTGAAGGCAGCGGTGTTCGACGGCTCCTACCACGACGTCGACTCCAACGAAATGGCCTACAAGATAGCCGCGTCCATGGCCACCAAGCAGCTGTCGCAAAAAGGCGGGGCAGTGCTGCTAGAGCCGGTGATGAAGGTTGAGGTGGTGACCCCAGAGGAATACCAGGGCGACATCATGGGCGACCTGAGCCGGCGTCGCGGGATGATCCAGGATGGCGACGAGACGCCAGCCGGCAAGGTGATACGCGCCGAAGTGCCGCTGGGCGAAATGTTCGGCTATGCCACTTCCATGCGCTCGATGACCCAGGGCCGCGCCAGCTACACGATGGAGTTCATCCGCTATGCCGAGGCACCGGCCAGCATTGCTGACGGGATCGTGAAGAAGAACCGCGGGGAATAATTCATTCACCTGTGCCGGCCCCTTCGCGGGCAAGCCCGCTCCCACAGGAACTCCATTCGCCTTGAATCCGGTGGCATACCTGTGGGAGCGGGCTTGCCCGCGAAGGGGCCGGTGCAGGTAATAACCTTCTCAGAGCTGCTCGCCAGCCCGCTTCAACAGCTTCTTGCACCGCTCCGACAAGTGCACCACGCGCAAATGCTTGCCCGCCTTGGTATACCGCTCACGCAAGGTTTTCAGCGCCGCAACTGCCGAATAATCGACAAAGCTCAAATGCTGGCAGTCCAGCGTAACCTGCGCCGGATCCTTCGCCGTATCGAACTGGTTGAGGAACGAGGCGGTCGAGGCAAAGAACAACGTGCCATGTACCTGATAACGCTTGCCGCCGCCCGCTTCCTCGTGGCTGTCGGCATACAGCTCCCGCGCATGCTGCCAGGCAAAGTTCACCGCCGCGATGACAATACCAAACAGTACCGCTACGGCCAGGTCGGTGAACACCGTGACGATGGTCACCGCAATGATCGCCAGCACATCGTTCACCGGCACCTTGTGCAACACGCGCAACGAGGCCCAGGCGAAGGTCTGCTGGGCAACCACGAACATCACCCCCACCAGGGCTGCCAGCGGAATACGCTCGATCAGCGGCGACAAGAACAACACGAACAGCAGGATCATCACCCCGGCAACCACGCCCGATAGCCGGCCGCGGCCATTGGAGCTGAGGTTGATCACCGTCTGCCCGATCATCGCGCAGCCGCCCATGCCACCGCACAGGCCCGAAACCATGTTGGCGGCGCCCAGGGCCACGCACTCACGGTCTGGGAAGCCACGGCTTTCGGTGATTTCGTCGGTGAGGTTAAGCGTCAGCAGGGTCTCCAGCAGGCCGACCATGGCCATCAGAACCGCGTAGGGTGCGATGATCTTGAACGTTTCAAGGTTCCACGGCACATCCGGCAGCGTTACTTGCGGCAGGCCACCGGCGATGTGCGCCATGTCGCCAAGGGTGCGGGTCGGCAAACCCAGCAGGTACACCAATAGGCCTACCCCCAGGATGGCCACCAGCGCGGGCGGTACGGCACGGGTCAGCTTGGGCAGTATGTAGACCACCAGCATGGTCAGCGCCACCAGGCCGACCATCAGGTACAGCGGCGAACCGCTGAGCCACTGACCGCCCTGCTTGAAGTGCTCCAACTGAGCCAGGGCGATGACGATCGCCAGGCCGTTGACGAAGCCCAGCATCACTGGGTAAGGCACCAGGCGCACCAGCTTGCCCAGGCGCAGCAGGCCAAACAAGATCATCACCACCCCGCCAAGCAGCACCGTGGCCAGCAAGTACTGCACCCCGTGTTGCACCACCAGCGCGATGATCACCACCGCCATCGATCCGGCAGCACCAGAAATCATGCCCGGACGGCCGCCGAACAGTGCAGTCAGGGTACAAATGATGAAAGCGCCATACAGGCCCATCAGCGGGTTGAGGTGCGCCACTAAGGCGAAGGCGATGCACTCAGGCACCAGGGCGATCGAAGTGGTCAGGCCGGCGAGCAGGTCGGCGCGCAGTCGTACGGGTTTCATGAAGTTCCTGTGAGGCGGTCCAGGCGGAGGGGCTGGCAATCGAGGGGCGCGATGTTACGGAATTTGTCTGACAGCGGCCACCGCTCAAACGTGCAGGATGCCGCCCCTTGATGCATAACCTGCACAACCTGGGCAAATTTGCCATCATGTTGATACCCACTGCGGAGATCATGGACATGCCGCTACGCCCGCTTTTCACTTCCTTGCTGCTGGCTGCCACCCTCAGCGCTCACGCCGCCACCGAAGTCCTCCCCTTGCAGTACCGCAGCAGCGCCGAACTGCTGCCCGCTGCGCAATCGTTCATCGGCAAGGACGGCACCGTCAGCGCCTTCGAGAACAAGCTGATCGTCAATGCCAGCCCCGAGCGCATCGACGACCTGCGTAGCCTGCTGCAACAGTTGGACACCGCGCCCAAGCGCCTGCTGATCAGCGTCGACAACAACGACAGCAACTTCCAGGACACCCGCGGCAACGCTCACGTCATCCGCTACGGCACCAGCAACCGCGAAGGCGGCATGCAGCAGGTTCAGGCCAGCGAAGGCCAGGCCGCGCTGATCCAGGTTGGCCAGAGCATCCCGGTCACCAGCACCAGTACCGACGGTTATGGGCGCATTCAAAGCAACACCGAATACCGCAATGTGACCCAAGGTTTCTACGTTACCCCCAGCCTGAGCGGCGAAACGGTTCGTCTGCAAATAAGCACCAATAATGATCGCATCAGCCAGGAACGTGCAGATGTAGTGAAAGTACAAAGCACCGACACGACAGTCACCGGCAAGCTCGGGGAATGGATCACCTTGGCGGGGTTCAACCAGCAGAGCCAGTCCGATCGTAGCGCGTCAAGCCACACTTACAGTACCCAGCGCGGTGAAAACATGACTTTACGTGTAAAAGTCGACCTTCTGGACTGATCCCAGGCAATTCAAGGCCTCGACCAATGGCCTAGAAACTGACTGCCGAGTCGTATTAGACCAAAGATGTAGTAAGTGAAAAAAGTCACTACAAAACATTTGACAGGTACTTTTTCTCAAGGGCATGATGGCCTCGCTCCCGCTAATCAGGGGCCCTGGCAAGGGCCTTCGAGGCGTGCTCCTCCCACCCCTGGAGGCGCCTCGTGTCTATACGGCCCACAAGGCGGTTCGACGGGATTGCGACTGCAACGAAGAAGTTGTCCCGAGGGACGGAAGCGCATCACCGCAGTTCTGGCAATCGCGTAGCACCGCAGCAAGGCAACCACGAGCCGACCTGCAGCGCACACCTTCGCCTGGCCTGCACCCCCTTCCCCTTCGAGCCTTCGCGTTCGCCGCCGCACGCCCCCGAACAGGACAGCCGCCAGGCCTCTGATCTGCACCCGAGCATCAGCACAATTACCCCAAGATCGATGCGACGAGGTTTATTTCCATGGCACTGACACGCGAACAGCAAATTGCAGCCCTCGAGAAAGACTGGGCCGAAAACCCGCGCTGGAAAGGCGTGACCCGTACCTATACCGCCGCTGATGTCGTTCGCCTGCGTGGCTCCCTGCAGCCGGAGCACACCCTGGCCCGCCAGGGCGCAGAAAAACTGTGGAAGCTGGTCACCCAGGGTGCCCACCCGTCCTTCCGCCCAGAAAAAGATTTCGTCAACTGCATGGGCGCCCTGACCGGCGGCCAGGCAGTACAACAAGTCAAAGCCGGCATCCAGGCTATCTACCTGTCTGGCTGGCAAGTTGCCGCCGACAACAACTCGGCCGAGTCCATGTACCCCGACCAGTCGCTGTACCCAGTCGACTCGGTACCGACCGTGGTCAAGCGCATCAACAACTCGTTCCGCCGCGCCGACCAGATCCAGTGGAAAGCCGGCAAGAACCCAGGCGACGAAGGCTACATCGACTACTTCGCGCCAATCGTAGCTGACGCCGAAGCCGGTTTCGGCGGCGTACTGAACGCCTACGAGCTGATGAAGAACATGATCGAAGCGGGCGCTGCCGGCGTGCACTTCGAAGACCAGCTGGCCTCGGTTAAAAAATGCGGCCACATGGGTGGCAAGGTACTGGTACCCACCCAGGAAGCTGTACAGAAGCTGGTTGCCGCGCGCCTGGCAGCTGACGTTTCGGGCGTACCGACCATCATTCTGGCCCGTACCGACGCCAACGCCGCCGACCTGCTGACCAGCGACTGCGACCCGTACGACCAACCGTTCGTGATCGGCGAGCGCACCCGTGAAGGCTTCTACAAAGTGCGTGCAGGCCTCGACCAGGCAATCTCCCGCGGCCTGGCCTACGCACCGTATGCCGACCTGATCTGGTGCGAGACCGCCAAGCCGGACCTGGACGAAGCCCGCCGCTTCGCTGAAGCGATCAAGAAGGAATACCCGGACCAGATCCTGTCGTACAACTGCTCGCCTTCCTTCAACTGGAAGAAAAACCTGGACGACGCGACCATCGCCAAGTTCCAACGCGAGCTGTCGGCCATGGGCTACAAACACCAGTTCATCACCCTGGCTGGCATTCACAACATGTGGCACGGCATGTTCAACCTGGCGCACGACTACGCCCGCAACGACATGACTGCCTACGTCAAGCTGCAGGAGCAGGAATTCGCTGATGCCAGCAAAGGCTACACCTTCGTTGCGCACCAGCAGGAAGTGGGCACTGGCTACTTCGATGACATGACCACCGTGATTCAAGGTGGGGCTTCGTCGGTGACTGCGCTGACCGGTTCGACTGAGGAAGAGCAGTTCCACTGATAACAGCGGGCTGTTGAAGGAAGGCCCAGGACTCGCAAGCGTCTCGGGCCTTCTTTTTTACCTGCCCTGGCCTCTTCGCGGGCAAGCCCGCTCCCACAGGTTCTGCGCCTATTTCAAGCATGGCGCGATACCTGTGGGAGCGGGCTTGCCGGCGAAGAGGCCAGCGCAGACGAAAGCAAAACCCAGGATCCGGACTATGCTTGTGGCAGCACAGTAGCAAGGACTGCCCATGCTTCGTCCAAGCCACCTGATCACAATCGCCGTCGCAGCCGCTGCTTTTTATCTCTATGCACTGGCCAGCGACAATGCCCTGCTTGGCCTGCTGGTCAAACCCGTTCCGGTACTGGCACTGATCGCCTGGCTCTACCAGGGACCCGACACTGTATACCGCCACTGGATCGTCATCGGCCTGGGTTTCTCGGTACTGGGTGACGTACTTCTGGCCGTCCCAGCCGACCTGTTCGTGTTCGGTTTGGCAGCGTTTCTCTGCGCCCACCTGGCTTACCTGCGTGCCTATTGCAACCTGACGTTACGCCCGGCCCTGCCAGCTCTGCTGCTGAGCGCGGCGACGGGCTCGACGCTGCTGGGGGTGCTGGCCAGCCACGGCCTCGGCCCGCTCCTGGCCCCAGTGGCGCTGTATGCCTTGGCGATCAGTGCCATGCTCTGGCGCGCTCTGGCATGCGGCGGTATCGCCGGGCTCGGCGCGTGCATGTTCGTATTTTCTGACAGCCTGATCGGTATCGACCGCTTCGTCAGCCCGTTCGCTGCTGCGCCTTACCTGATCATCGTCGCTTACTGGCTGGGCCAGTGGGCAATCGCTTCATCGGCCCGCCACGGCTTAACCGATAAAGTATTGACCCAGAGCGGTGCGCAAGGCGCTGGAAGCTGTTAGAACGAGCCTTTTTCGCATTTGCAAGTAGCCAACCCGCCCGGGCAACTTTGCAAGGCTCACAAGAGGAGAATTTCACCGCACCAGTCTCAATGCGATTAATTATCATTACATAATTAGGAATTCGTTACATCGCGCAAGAAACATAATTAACAAAAACGCGCGCAATGCCCGAAATTCAAGGCTTTCAGCCAGTTACGAAAGATTTTTGTTCTTAATCCTACGAATAAATTGCCACAGAAATTTTACTTGCACCGGGTTTACCCATAAAATCAGCGCGATTGATTCAGCTGCGACATTTGGTCACTGCATGTGCGACACCAGGTCGCCGCTCTACTTATTTCAGACTGCAGAGCTGGGTCTCTGTATAAGGATCTCTAGCATGTCCGATTCGGCAGGACTCATCGCCCACAACTGGGGCTTTGCCATCTTCCTTTTGGGTGTCGTCGGCCTGTGTGCCTTCATGCTCGGTCTGTCCAGCCTGCTCGGTAGCAAGGCCTGGGGCCGCGCCAAGAACGAACCCTTCGAATCCGGCATGCTGCCCGTCGGCAGCGCCCGCCTGCGTCTGTCCGCCAAATTCTATCTGGTCGCGATGCTGTTCGTGATCTTCGATATCGAAGCCCTCTTCCTCTTTGCATGGTCTGTGTCCGTCCGCGAAAGCGGCTGGACCGGGTTCGTCGAAGCGCTCGTTTTCATAGCAATTCTGTTGGCAGGTCTTGTCTACCTTTGGCGCGTCGGTGCTCTTGATTGGGCTCCCGAAGGTCGCCGCAAGCGGCAAGCGAAGCTGAAACAATGAGGCTTTGGCAATGCAATACAATCTCACCAGAATCGATCCGGATGCGCCCAACGAGCAGTACCCGGTAGGTGAACGGGAAACCGTCACCGACCAACTGCTCGAGGACCAGGTCCACAAGAACATCTACATGGGGAAACTCGAAGATGTGCTGCGTGGCGCGGTCAACTGGGGTCGCAAGAACTCCCTCTGGCCGTATAACTTCGGCCTGTCCTGCTGCTACGTGGAAATGACCACGGCCTTCACGGCGCCCCACGACATCGCCCGCTTCGGCGCCGAAGTCATCCGGGCCTCGCCGCGTCAGGCCGACTTCATGGTCATCGCCGGTACCTGCTTCATCAAGATGGCGCCGATCATTCAGCGCCTGTACGAGCAGATGCTCGAGCCGAAGTGGGTCATCTCCATGGGTTCGTGCGCCAACTCCGGTGGCATGTACGACATTTACTCGGTCGTTCAGGGGGTCGACAAGTTCCTCCCCGTGGATGTTTACGTGCCTGGCTGCCCGCCTCGCCCTGAAGCGTTCCTGCAAGGCTTGATGCTGCTGCAGGAGTCGATTGGCCAGGAGCGACGCCCGCTTTCCTGGGTTGTTGGTGATCAAGGCATTTACCGTGCCGAGATGCCTGCCCAGAAAGACCTGCGTCGTGAACAGCGTATCGCGGTAACCAACCTGCGCAGCCCCGACGAAGTCTGATCCAGCGACCTGCCGCCCGCTCCCCAAGGAGCCGGCGGCCTGGCTTCATTCTCTACGTTGACTCAAAGCGACCGAGACCATGACAGCGGACACCGCTATTTATATTCCGCCTTACAAGGCTGACGACCAGGATGTGGTCGTCGAATTGCACAACCGTTTTGGTGCCGACGCCTTCGTCGCCCAGGAAACCCGCACCGGCATGCCGGTGCTGTGGGTAAAACGTGCACAGCTCAAAGAAGTACTCAGCTTCCTGCGCAACGTCGCCAAGCCATACAGCATGCTGTACGACCTGCATGGCGTCGACGAGCGCCTGCGCACCCAGCGCCGCGGCCTGCCCGCTGCCGATTTCAGCGTGTTCTACCACCTATTGTCGGTCGAGCGTAACAGCGACGTGATGATCAAGGTGTCGCTCAGCGAAGGCGACCTGAACCTGCCGACCGTGACCGGCATCTGGCCTAACGCCAACTGGTACGAGCGCGAAGTCTGGGACATGTTCGGCATCGACTTTGCCGGCCACCCGCACCTGAGCCGCATCATGATGCCGCCCACCTGGGAAGGCCACCCGCTGCGCAAGGACTACCCAGCCCGCGCCACCGAGTTCGACCCCTACAGCCTGACCCTGGCCAAGCAGCAGCTTGAAGAGGAATCGGCACGTTTCAACCCGGAAGCCTGGGGTATGAAGCGCCAGGGCGCCAACGAGGACTACATGTTCCTCAACCTCGGCCCCAACCACCCCTCTGCCCACGGTGCGTTCCGTATCGTCCTGCAGCTGGACGGTGAAGAGATCGTCGACTGCGTCCCGGACATCGGCTACCACCACCGTGGCGCCGAGAAGATGGCCGAGCGCCAGTCCTGGCACAGTTTCATCCCCTACACCGACCGTATCGACTACCTCGGCGGGGTGATGAACAACCTGCCGTACGTACTGGCGGTAGAGAAGCTGGCCGGCATCAAGGTGCCGCAGAAGGTCGACGTGATTCGCATCATGCTCGCCGAGTTCTTCCGCATCACCAGCCACCTGCTGTTCCTGGGTACCTACATCCAGGACGTCGGCGCCATGACCCCGGTGTTCTTCACCTTCACCGACCGCCAGCGCGCCTACACCGTGATCGAAGCCATCACCGGTTTCCGCCTGCACCCGGCCTGGTACCGCATCGGTGGCGTCGCCCACGACCTGCCGCGCGGCTGGGACAAGCTGGTCAAGGACTTCGTCGACTGGCTGCCTAAGCGCCTCGACGAATACACCAAGGCCGCCCTGCAGAACAGCATCCTCAAGGGCCGTACCGTCGGCGTCGCCGCGTACAACACCAAGGAAGCGCTGGAATGGGGCACCACCGGTGCCGGCCTGCGTTCCACCGGTTGCGACTTCGACCTGCGTAAAGCGCGCCCGTATTCCGGCTACGAAAACTTCGAGTTCGAAGTACCGCTGGCCCACAACGGCGATGCCTACGATCGCTGCATGGTCCGTGTCGAGGAGATGCGTCAGAGTATCCGCATCATCGACCAGTGCCTGCGCAACATGCCGGAAGGCCCGTACAAGGCGGATCACCCGCTGACCACGCCGCCGCCGAAAGAGCGCACCCTGCAGCACATCGAAACCTTGATCACACACTTCCTGCAAGTCTCGTGGGGCCCGGTCATGCCGGCCAACGAGTCGTTCCAGATGATCGAAGCGACCAAGGGCATCAACAGTTACTACCTGACGAGCGATGGCGGCACCATGAGCTACCGCACCCGGATCCGTACCCCGAGCTACCCGCACCTGCAGCAGATCCCTTCGGTGATCAAAGGCAGCATGGTCGCCGACCTCATTGCGTACCTGGGCAGTATCGACTTCGTTATGGCTGACGTGGACCGCTAAGCATGAACAGCACGCTTATCCAGACAGACCGTTTCGCCCTGAGCGAAACCGAGCGCTCGGCCATCGAGCACGAGATGCATCACTACGAGGACCCGCGCGCGGCGTCCATCGAAGCCTTAAAGATCGTCCAAAAGGAACGTGGCTGGGTGCCGGACGGCGCCATTCACGCCATCGGCGAAGTGCTGGGCATCCCGGCCAGTGACGTCGAGGGCGTGGCTACGTTCTACAGCCAGATCTTCCGTCAGCCGGTCGGCCGCCACATCATCCGTGTGTGCGACAGCATGGTCTGCTACATCGGTGGCCACGAGTCGGTGGTCAGCCAGATCCAAAGCGAACTGGGCATCGGCCTCGGCCAGACCACCGCCGACGGGCGCTTCACCCTGCTGCCGGTCTGCTGCCTGGGCAACTGCGACAAGGCCCCGGCCCTGATGATCGACGATGACACCTTTGGCGACGTGCAGCCTGCTGGCGTTTCCAAACTGCTGGAGGGTTACGTATGACCATTACTTCCTTCGGCCCGGCCAACCGCATCGCGCGTTCGGCCGAAACCCACCCACTGACCTGGCGTCTGCGTGACGACGGCGAGCCGGTGTGGCTTGCCGAGTACCAGGCCAAGAACGGTTACGCTGCTGCCCGCAAGGCACTGAGCGAGATGTCGCAAGACGACATCGTGCAGAACGTCAAAGACTCCGGCCTCAAGGGCCGCGGCGGCGCAGGCTTCCCCACGGGTGTGAAGTGGGGCCTGATGCCTAAAGACGAATCCATGAACATCCGCTACCTGCTGTGCAACGCGGACGAAATGGAGCCGAACACCTGGAAGGACCGCATGCTGATGGAGCAACAGCCCCATCTGCTGGTCGAGGGCATGCTGATCAGCGCCCGCGCCCTGAAGGCCTACCGCGGCTACATCTTCCTGCGTGGCGAGTACACCACCGCAGCGAAAAACCTAAACCGCGCCATCGACGAAGCCAAGGCCGCTGGCCTCCTGGGCAAAAACATCCTGGGCTCGGGCTTTGACTTCGAGCTGTTCGTGCACACCGGTGCCGGCCGCTACATCTGCGGTGAAGAAACCGCACTGATCAACTCGCTGGAAGGCCGTCGCGCCAACCCACGCTCCAAGCCGCCCTTCCCTGCCGCCGTTGGCGTATGGGGCAAGCCGACCTGCGTGAACAACGTCGAGACCCTGTGCAACGTGCCGGCCATCGTCGCCAACGGCAACGACTGGTACAAGTCGCTGGCCCGCGAAGGCAGCGAAGACCACGGCACCAAGCTGATGGGCTTCTCCGGCAAGGTGAAAAACCCTGGCCTGTGGGAACTGCCATTCGGCGTCACCGCCCGTGAGCTGTTCGAAGACTACGCCGGCGGCATGCGCGACGGCTTCAAGCTCAAGTGCTGGCAGCCAGGTGGCGCCGGTACCGGCTTCCTGCTGCCCGAGCACCTCGACGCACAGATGTACGCCGGCGGCATCGCCAAGGTTGGCACCCGGATGGGGACTGGCCTGGCCATGGCGGTCGACGACAGCATCAACATGGTCTCGCTGCTGCGCAACATGGAAGAGTTCTTCGCCCGCGAATCGTGCGGATGGTGCACCCCATGCCGTGACGGCCTGCCGTGGAGCGTGAAAATGCTGCGCTCGCTGGAGCAAGGCCAAGGCCGCGCCGAAGACATCGAGACCCTGCTGGGCCTGGTCAACTTCCTCGGCCCAGGCCGTACCTTCTGTGCTCACGCACCGGGTGCCGTCGAGCCGTTGGGCAGTGCCATCAAATACTTCCGCTCCGAGTTCGAGGCCGGTGTCGCCCCAGCCAGTGCTGCCGATGCCCTGCGCCCGAACCTGGCCAAGCCAGTACCGAGCGGGCCGATCGTGGTCGGCGCATAACAAGATGAGCTGCGGGTGGTCCGTGCCACCCGCCAGCCTGCAGGCCGGCCCGAACGATTCGCGGCGGGCCGCAGGCGTACAGATTTCCATTAGCCACGCCCGCTCACGCGGGCCAACGAAGAACTTTGAACAATGGCCACTATCCACGTAGACGGCAAAGCGCTCGAAGTCAACGGTGCAGACAACCTGTTACAGGCGTGTCTGTCGCTCGGCCTCGACATCCCTTATTTCTGCTGGCACCCCGCGCTAGGTAGCGTTGGCGCCTGCCGGCAGTGCGCGGTCAAGCAGTACACCGACGAAAACGACACCCGTGGTCGTATCGTCATGTCCTGCATGACCCCTGCCTCCGACGGCACCTGGATCTCCATCGAAGATGAAGAGTCCAAGGCGTTTCGCGCCAGCGTCGTCGAATGGCTGATGACCAACCACCCGCACGACTGCCCAGTGTGCGAGGAAGGCGGTCACTGCCACCTGCAGGACATGACGGTAATGACCGGCCACAACGAGCGCCGCTACCGTTTCACCAAGCGTACCCACCAGAACCAGGACCTCGGCCCGTTCATCGCACACGAGATGAACCGCTGCATCGCCTGCTACCGCTGCGTGCGCTACTACAAGGACTACGCAGGCGGTACCGACCTGGGTGTCTATGGCGCCCACGACAACGTGTACTTCGGCCGCGTTGAAGACGGCGTGCTGGAAAGCGAGTTCTCCGGCAACCTGACCGAGGTCTGCCCGACCGGCGTGTTCACCGACAAGACCCACTCCGAGCGCTACAACCGCAAGTGGGACATGCAGTTCGCACCGAGCATCTGCCACGGCTGCTCCAGTGGCTGCAACATCAGCCCCGGCGAGCGCTACGGTGAACTGCGTCGCATCGAAAACCGCTTCAACGGCTCGGTCAACCAGTACTTCCTGTGCGACCGCGGCCGCTTCGGTTATGGCTACGTCAACCGCACCGACCGCCCCCGCCAGCCACGCCTGGCCGATGGCACCAAGCTGAGCCTGGACGCCGCACTGGACAAGGCCGCCGACCTGCTGCGCGGGCGCACCATCGTCGGTATCGGCTCGCCGCGCGCCAGCCTCGAAAGCAACTACGGCCTGCGTGAGCTGGTCGGTGCCGACTACTTCTATTCGGGCATGGAAGCGGGCGAACTGGCCCGTGTGCGCCTGGCCCTGAACGTGCTGAACAACAGCCCGCTGCCGGTGCCGACCCTGCGCGACATCGAAGACCACGACGCTGTGTTCGTGCTTGGCGAAGACCTGACCCAGACCGCCGCCCGCGTTGCCCTGTCCGTACGCCAGGCCACCAAAGGCAAGGCCGAAGCCATGGCCGAGGCGATGAAAGTGCAGCCTTGGCTGGACGCCGCGGTGAAAAACATCGGCCAGCACGCGCTGTACCCGCTGTTCATCGCCAGCCTGGCTGAAACCAAGCTGGATGACGTCGCTGAAGAATGCGTACACGCAGCCCCGGCTGATCTGGCCCGCATCGGCTTCGCCGTGGCCCACGCCATCGACCCGAGCGCCCCGGCCGTTGCAGGCCTGGACGAAGAAGCCAAGGCCCTGGCCCAGCGCATCGCCGATGCCCTGGTTGCGGCCAAGCGCCCATTGGTAGTTGCCGGTACCTCGCTGGCCGACCCGGCGCTGATCGAAGCCGCCGCCAACATCGCCAAGGCCCTGAAGCTGCGCGAGAAAAACGGTTCGCTGAGCCTGGTCGTGCCTGAAGCCAACAGCTTCGGCCTGGCGATGCTGGGCGGTGAGTCCGTCGATGCCGCGCTGGACGCGGTCATCAGCGGCAAAGCCGACGCCATCGTGGTCCTGGAAAACGACCTGTACACCCGCGTCTCGGCCGCCAAGGTCGATGCCGCCCTGGCTGCAGCCAAAGTCGTGATCGTTGCCGACCATTCCAACACCGCCACCCTGGAACGCGCTCACCTGGTGCTGCCGGCAGCCTCGTTCGCCGAAGGCGACGGCACCCTGGTCAGCCAGGAAGGCCGCGCCCAGCGCTTCTTCCAGGTGTTCGACCCGCAATACCTGGACAGCAGCATTCTGGTCCACGAAGGCTGGCGCTGGATGCACGCCCTGCGTGCGACCCTGCTGAACAAGCCGGTCGACTGGACCCAACTGGACCACGTCACCAGCGCCTGCGCCGAAGCCGCCCCACAACTGGCTGGCATCGTCAACGCAGCGCCTTCCGCCGCGTTCCGCATCAAGGGCATGAAACTGGCCCGTGAGCCGCTGCGCTACTCCGGCCGTACCGCCATGCGCGCCAACATCAGCGTGCACGAGCCGCGTACCCCGCAAGACAAGGACACCGCGTTCGCCTTCTCGATGGAAGGTTACTCGGGCTCCGTCGAACCGCGCCAACAAGTGCCGTTCGCCTGGTCGCCGGGCTGGAACTCGCCGCAAGCCTGGAACAAGTTCCAGGACGAGGTCGGTGGCCATCTGCGTGCCGGTGACCCGGGCGTGCGCCTGATCGAATCGCAAGGTGATCGCCTGAACTGGTTCAACGCCATCCCGGGCGCATTCAACCCGGCCCGTGGCACCTGGACCGCCGTGCCGTTCTTCCACCTGTTCGGCAGCGAAGAGAACTCCTCGCGCGCCGCCCCGGTACAAGAGCGCATCCCAGCTGCCTACGTTGGCCTGGCCAAGTCCGAAGCGGACCGCCTGGGCGTCAACGAAGGTGCGCTGCTCAGCCTCAACGTGGCGGGCGTGGCACTGCGTCTGCCGCTGCGCATCAATGAAGAGCTGGGCGCTGGCCTGGTCGCGCTGCCGAAAGGCCTGGCTGGCATTCCGCCTGCCATCTTCGGTGCACCCGTCGAAGGCCTGCAGGAGGCAGCACAATGAGCTGGTTCACCCCCGAAGTGATCGATGTGATCATCCAGGTCGTCAAGGCTATCGTGGTGCTGCTGGCCGTAGTCGTCTGCGGTGCGCTGCTCAGCTTCGTCGAGCGCCGCCTGCTGGGCTGGTGGCAGGACCGCTACGGTCCTAACCGTGTCGGCCCGTTCGGCATGTTCCAGATCGCCGCCGACATGCTGAAGATGTTCTTCAAGGAAGACTGGAACCCGCCCTTCGTCGACAAGATGATCTTCACCCTGGCGCCGGTCGTGGCCATGAGCGCCCTGCTGATCGGCTTCTCGATCATCCCGATCACACCGGGCTGGGGCGTCGCCGACCTGAACATCGGCCTGCTGTTCTTCTTCGCCATGGCCGGCCTGTCGGTGTACGCCGTGCTGTTCGCCGGTTGGTCGTCGAACAACAAGTACGCGTTGTTGGGCAGCCTGCGGGCCTCGGCACAGACCGTCTCGTACGAGGTGTTCCTGGGCCTGGCGCTGATGGGCGTGGTGGTGCAGGTGGGTTCGTTCAACATGCGCGACATCGTTGAATACCAGGCCCAGAACCTGTGGTTCATCATTCCGCAGTTCTTCGGCTTCTGCACCTTCTTCATCGCTGGCGTCGCCGTGACTCACCGTCACCCGTTCGACCAGCCGGAAGCGGAACAGGAACTGGCCGACGGCTACCACATCGAGTATGCCGGCATGAAATGGGGCATGTTCTTCGTCGGTGAGTACATCGGCATCATCCTCATCTCGGCGCTGCTGGTGACCCTGTTCTTCGGCGGCTGGCACGGTCCGTTCGACCTGCTGCCTCAGGTGCCGTTCCTGTGGTTCGCGCTGAAGACCGCGTTCTTCATCATGCTGTTCATCCTGCTGCGCGCCTCGATCCCGCGCCCACGCTATGACCAGGTGATGGACTTCAGCTGGAAGTTCTGCCTGCCGCTGACCCTGATCAATTTGCTGGTGACCGCTGCGATCGTGCTTTACAACACGCCAGCCGTCGCGGCCCAGTGAGGATTTGACCCATGTTCAAGTATATCGGCGACATCGTTAAGGGCACCGGCACTCAGCTGCGCAGCCTGGCCATGGTGTTCTCCCACGGGTTCCGCAAGCGCGACACCCTGCAGTACCCCGAAGAAGCGGTGTACCTGCCGCCGCGCTACCGCGGCCGCATCGTCCTCACCCGCGACCCCGACGGCGAGGAGCGCTGCGTAGCGTGCAACCTCTGCGCGGTGGCCTGCCCGGTCGGCTGCATTTCGCTGCAGAAGGCCGAGACCGAGGACGGTCGTTGGTACCCCGAGTTCTTCCGCATCAACTTCTCGCGCTGCATCTTCTGCGGCCTGTGCGAAGAGGCGTGCCCGACCACCGCGATCCAGCTGACTCCGGATTTCGAAATGGCCGAGTTCAAGCGTCAGGACCTGGTGTACGAGAAAGAAGATCTGCTGATCTCCGGCCCCGGCAAGAACCCTGACTACAACTTCTACCGTGTTGCGGGTATGGCGATCGCTGGCAAGCCGAAAGGTTCTGCACAGAACGAAGCCGAGCCGATCAACGTGAAGAGCTTGCTCCCATAAGGACAGAAAGATGGAATTCGCTTTCTACTTCGCATCCGGGATCGCCGTGGTCTCCACCCTTCGGGTGGTGACCGGCACCAACCCCGTGCACGCCCTGCTCTACCTGATCATTTCGCTGATTTCCGTGGCAATGATCTTCTTCGCCCTGGGTGCGCCGTTCGCCGGCGCCCTGGAAGTGATCGCCTACGCCGGCGCCATCATGGTGCTGTTCGTCTTCGTGGTAATGATGCTCAACCTGGGGCCGGCGTCGGTCGCCCAGGAGCGCGGCTGGCTCAAGCCTGGCATATGGGCCGGGCCGGTGATCCTCGCCGCCCTGCTGCTGCTCGAGCTGCTGTACGTGCTGTTCGTCACCCCAAGCGGCGCAGCCATCAGCGGTACCACCGTGGACGCCAAGGCCGTGGGCATCAGCCTGTTCGGCCCGTACCTGCTGGTGGTCGAACTGGCGTCGATGCTGCTGCTCGCCGCAGCCGTCACCGCCTTCCACCTGGGCCGCGTTGAGGCGAAGGAGTAAATCATGGGTGCTATCCCTCTCGAGCATGGTCTGGCGGTCGCCGGCATCCTGTTCTGCTTAGGTCTGGTTGGCCTGATGGTCCGCCGCAACATCCTCTTCGTGCTCATGAGCCTGGAAGTCATGATGAACGCCTCTGCCCTGGCGTTCATCGTCGCCGGTGCCCGTTGGGTCCAACCCGACGGCCAGGTGATGTTCATTCTGGTGATCAGCCTGGCAGCCGCCGAGGCCAGTATTGGCCTGGCTATCCTGCTGCAGCTGTATCGCCGCTTCCACACTCTCGACATCGATGCTGCCAGTGAGATGCGCGGATGAACCTTATCTTCCTGACTTTCGTCTTCCCCCTGATCGGCTTCTTGCTGTTGTCGTTCTCGCGCGGGCGGTTCTCGGAGAACCTGTCCGCCCTGATCGGCGTCGGCTCGGTGGGCCTCTCGGCCGCGACAGCCGCCTACGTCATCTGGCAGTTCAATGTCGCCCCGCCTGAAGGCGGTGCGTACAGCCAGCTGTTGTGGCAGTGGATGTCGGTGGACGGCTTTGCGCCGAACTTCACCCTGTACGTGGACGGCCTGTCGGTCACCATGCTCGGCGTGGTCACCGGCGTAGGCTTCCTGATCCACCTGTTCGCGTCCTGGTACATGCGTGGCGAAGCCGGTTACTCGCGCTTCTTCTCGTACACCAACCTGTTCATCGCCAGCATGCTGTTCCTGGTGCTGGGCGATAACCTGCTGTTCATCTACTTCGGCTGGGAAGGCGTGGGCCTGTGCTCGTACCTGTTGATCGGTTTCTACTACAGCAACCGCAACAACGGTAACGCAGCACTCAAGGCCTTCATCGTCACCCGTATCGGCGACGTGTTCATGGCTATCGGCCTGTTCATCCTGTTCGCCCAGCTGGGTACCCTGAACGTGCAGGAACTGCTGGTGCTGGCACCGCAGAAGTTCCAGGCGGGTGACACCTGGATGGTCCTGGCTACCCTGATGCTGCTGGGTGGCGCGGTCGGTAAATCGGCCCAGCTGCCGCTGCAGACCTGGCTGGCCGACGCAATGGCGGGCCCGACCCCGGTTTCGGCACTGATCCACGCCGCAACCATGGTGACCGCGGGCGTATACCTGATCGCCCGTACCAACGGCCTGTTCCTGCTGGCGCCGGACGTCCTGCACCTGGTCGGCGTAGTCGGCGGTGTGACCCTGGTACTGGCCGGCTTCGCCGCGCTGGTTCAGACCGACATCAAGCGTATCCTCGCCTACTCGACCATGAGCCAGATCGGCTACATGTTCCTGGCCCTGGGCGTTGGCGCCTGGGACGCGGCGATCTTCCACCTGATGACCCACGCCTTCTTCAAGGCCCTGCTGTTCCTTGCCTCCGGTGCGGTGATCGTTGCCTGCCACCACGAGCAGAACATCTTCAAGATGGGCGGCCTGTGGAAGAAACTGCCGCTGGCCTACGCCAGCTTCGTGGTCGGTGGTGCCGCCCTGGCTGCCCTGCCGATCGTCACCGTGGGCTTCTATTCCAAGGACGAGATCCTCTGGGAAGCCTTCGCCAGCGGCAACACCGGTTTGCTGTACGCCGGCCTGGTCGGTGCGTTCATGACCTCGCTGTACACCTTCCGCCTGATCTTCATCGCCTTCCACGGCGAAGCCAAGACCGAAGCCCACGCGGGCCACGGCATCAGCCACTGGCTGCCGCTGGGCGTGCTGATCGTGCTGTCGACCTTCGTAGGCGCCTGGATCACCCCGCCACTGGCCGGTGTACTGCCTGAAAGCGCCGGCCATGCCGGTGGCGACGCCAAGCACTCGCTGGAGATCGCCTCGGGTGCCATCGCCATCGCCGGTATCCTGCTGTCGGCCCTGCTGTTCCTGGGCAAGCGTCGTTTCGTCAGCGCCGTCGCCAACAGCAGCATCGGCCGCGTCCTGTCGGCCTGGTGGTTCGCTGCCTGGGGCTTCGACTGGATCTACGACAAGCTCTTCGTCAAACCTTACCTGCTGATCAGCCACATCCTGCGCAAGGACCCGGTTGACCGCAGTATCGGCCTGATCCCTCGGATGGCCCGTGGCGGCCACGTCGCCATGAGCAAGACCGAGACCGGCCAGCTGCGTTGGTACACCGCCTCGATCGCCGTCGGCGCCGTGCTGGTACTCGGCGCTGTGGTAGTGGCCGCGGTATGACTATGAATCTTGCGACTTTGCCAAAGGAAACCAACCCGTCATGATTTTGCCTTGGCTGATCCTGATCCCCTTCATCGGCGGCTTCCTGTGCTGGCTGGGTGAGCGCTTCGGCGCCACCCTGCCGCGCTGGATCGCGCTGCTGACCATGTCCCTGCTGCTCGGCATCGGCCTGTACCTGTGGGGCACCGGCGACTACACCCTGGCCCCTGCTCCGGGCGCCGAACCTGCCTGGGCACTCGAATACAAAGTCGAGTGGATCAAGCGCTTCGGCATCAGCATCCACCTGGCCCTCGACGGCCTGTCGCTGCTGATGATCCTGCTGACCGGCCTGCTCGGTGTACTGTCGGTACTGTGCTCCTGGAAAGAGATCCAGCGCCACGTCGGCTTCTTCCACCTCAACCTGATGTGGATCCTGGGCGGTGTGGTCGGTGTGTTCCTGGCCCTGGACCTGTTCCTGTTCTTCTTCTTCTGGGAAATGATGCTGGTGCCGATGTATTTCCTCATCGCGCTCTGGGGTCACAGCTCCGCAGACGGCAAGAAGACCCGGATCTACGCTGCAACCAAGTTCTTCATCTTCACCCAGGCCAGCGGCCTGATCATGCTGGTGGCGATCCTTGGCCTGGTGCTGGTCAACTACAACACCACCGGCGTACTCACCTTCAACTACAGCGATCTGCTCAAGGCCGAACTGCCGGCCGGTGTCGAGTACGTGCTGATGCTGGGCTTCTTCATCGCCTTCGCGGTCAAGCTGCCGGTGGTGCCGTTCCACTCCTGGCTGCCTGATGCGCACGCCCAGGCACCGACTGCAGGTTCCGTGGACCTGGCGGGTATCTTGCTGAAGACGGCGGCCTACGGCCTGCTGCGCTTCGCCCTGCCGTTGTTCCCGAACGCCTCGGCCGAGTTTGCGCCGATCGCCATGACCCTGGGCCTGATCGGTATCTTCTACGGTGCCTTCCTGGCCTTCGCGCAAACCGACATCAAGCGCCTGATCGCCTTCTCCAGCGTTTCGCACATGGGCTTCGTGCTGATCGGTATCTACTCCGGCAGCCAGCAAGCCCTGCAAGGCGCGGTGATCCAGATGCTGGCCCACGGCCTGTCGGCAGCCGCGCTGTTCATCCTGTCCGGCCAGCTGTACGAGCGCCTGCACACCCGTGACATGCGTCAAATGGGCGGCCTGTGGCACCGCATCGCCTACCTGCCTGCGATCAGCCTGTTCTTCGCCGCCGCATCGCTGGGCCTGCCAGGCACCGGCAACTTCGTCGGCGAGTTCCTGATCCTGATCGGCAGCTTCGCCAGCGTGCCGTGGATCACCGTGATCGCCACCACCGGCCTGGTCTTCGGCTCGGTCTACTCGCTGATCATGATCCACCGCGCCTACTTCGGCCCAAGCAAAAGCGACGCCGTGCTGGCCGGCATGGACGGCCGCGAGCTGATCATGGTGCTGGGCCTGGCAGTGCTGCTGATCGTGCTTGGTGTGTACCCGCAGCCGTTCCTCGACACTTCTGCCGCCACCATGAGCGGTGTGCAGCAGTGGCTTGGTTCCGCTTTCACTCAACTCGCTTCGGCCCGGTAAGAGCGCTATGGAATTCACCACTCAACACTTCATCGCATTGGCGCCGATGCTGATCACCACCATCACCACGGTGGTGGTGATGCTGGCGATCGCCTGGAAGCGCAACCACTCGCAGACCTTCCTACTGTCCACCGTGGGCCTGAACCTGGCCTTGCTGTCGATCTTGCCAGCACTGAAGGTCGCGCCCCTGGCGGTGACCTCGCTGATCACCATCGACAAGTTCGCCTGCCTGTACATGGCGATCATCCTAGTGGCCACGCTGGCCTGCGTCACGCTGGCCCATGCCTACCTTGGCGAAGGCGCCAAAGGCTTCCCGGGCAACCGTGAAGAACTCTACCTGCTGCTGCTGATGTCGGCACTGGGTGGCCTGGTGCTGGTCAGTGCCAACCACCTGGCCGGCCTGTTCATCGGCCTGGAGTTGCTGTCGGTGCCGGTCTATGGCCTGGTGGCGTATGCCTTCTTCAACAAGCGTTCGCTGGAAGCCGGCATCAAGTACATGGTGCTGTCGGCTGCAGGTTCTGCCTTCCTGCTGTTCGGCATGGCATTGCTTTACGCCGATGCCGGTAGCCTGAGCTTCGACCAGATCGGTAAAGCCCTGGCAGCCACCAACATGCCAAGCCTGGTCGCACAACTGGGCCTGGGCATGATGCTGGTCGGCCTGGCCTTCAAGCTGTCGCTGGTGCCGTTCCACCTGTGGACCCCGGACGTGTACGAAGGTGCTCCGGCGCCCGTCGCTGCGTTCCTGGCCACCGCCAGCAAGGTTGCGGTATTCGCCGTGGTCGTGCGCCTGTTCATGCTCTCCCCTGCTGCCAGCAGCGGCGTGCTAAGCACCGTTCTGGCGGTGATCGCGGTGGCTTCGATCCTGGTCGGTAACCTGTTGGCACTGACCCAGAGCAACCTCAAGCGTCTGCTGGGTTACTCGTCGATCGCCCACTTCGGTTACCTGGTCATCGCCCTGGTCGCCAGCAAGGGCCTGGCCCTGGAAGCCATGGGCGTGTACCTGGTCACCTACGTGATCACCAGCCTGGGTGCCTTCGGCGTCATCACGTTGATGTCCTCGCCTTACGGCGGCCGTGATGCTGACGCCCTGTACGAGTACCGTGGCCTGTTCTGGCGCCGTCCGTACCTGACTGCCGTGCTGACCGTGATGATGCTGTCGCTGGCCGGCATCCCGCTGACTGCAGGCTTCATCGGCAAGTTCTACATCATCGCCACCGGCGTCGAGTCGCACCTGTGGTGGCTGGTCGGCGCCTTGGTGATCGGTAGCGCCATCGGTGTTTACTACTACCTGCGCGTCATGGTCACCCTGTACCTGGTCGAGCCAAACCTGCGTCGTCACGATGCCCCGCTGAAGTGGGAACAGCGCACCGGCGGCGTCATGCTGCTGGCCATCGCTATCCTGGCCTTCGTGCTCGGTGTGTACCCGCAACCGCTGCTGGAAATGGTTCAGCAGGCCGGCCTGCAACTGATCGGCTGATCAGCCCTGCAAGACAAAACACCCCGCTCATGCGGGGTGTTTTTTTTTCTGCGCCAAAGGGGCTGTCTACTCGACCGCTTCAGGCAATGCGGCCCTGCGCAGGTCGCCATTGGCCGATGGCAGGTGGACTTCAGGGTTGGGCATACCGCTGGGAGAAAGTTCATGGGTCATTTCAAACTCGGCTCGCACTGACCAGCCACAGGCCTCGGTGGTGCATTGCAGGTAGGCGACCCGAAGAAATATATGGCGCCCCTCACTGGTACGTATGCGCATACGGCTGTTGCAATGCGGGCAGACCAGCTTATACGTACTCACGATAGGCACCTGCTGGCATTACATACGCTGTTGATCTGTGAGAATGATCGTTTAGTTGTGTCAGTATTTACTGCATAAGTGACTGTATTCTTCGGTTTGATGCTTCTCATTGCAGAAATGCTCCTTAAAAACGCAGGGCTGTATTCATAGCGATTAGTTTAAGCCCATGGAATATCATTAAACCAGACATGGATATTTGTTATGAGTACTAACTTGCTCTCGCCTGTACTTGCGCGCCTGAAGCTTTTGATGGGGTGCAAGACCGATGCTGAGCTATCCAGAGCGCTGGCCATCAGCCCGCAGACGTTGAGCAGCTGGAAGGTTCGCGACAGCATTCCATACTCAATATGCATAGAAATCGCCAGGCAGCATGCGTGCTCCCTCGACTGGCTGCTGCTGGGTGAACCTGTTCAACATCGCAACGCTGAAAAGGATGACTGGGAGTGGGACATGCTCGAGCGGCTACGCACGCTTTCTGCAGACGACCGCCAGGCGGTGCTGCTGCTCATCCAGGACAAACAACGTATCCAACAACTGGAACAGCAACTGAGCGCGCTTGCCAAACACCTGCCTGAAACCCTCAGCCGTTAACCTCTGCGTCGCCAACGCTGGATGATTTCCTTCGGGTCCAGCGCATCCAGCGAAGCCATGACCTTTAGGCTGATCGGGATTACCACCACGGCTGCCACGAAGGCAGCCATGCCACGGGTAAGCATGGGTGCCAGGGACGTCACCAAGGGCTCGAACAGGTGGCCCACACCTACGGTCACGAACACCAGCAGCCCTTTCTTGCAGATCGTAAGCCGCCTGGATGTGTTGGTGATCAAGCGGTCTCGGGCCGCGCTGACCAACAGGGCCCCCAACAACGCGCTGAACAGGACCGTGCCATCCATGCCCACTAGCTCCAAAGCGGCCACGAACAGGCCCTCGAACAATGTGCATTCACGCATAAGCACCTCCCCTGCGCGACGCCTTCCGGTGGGGAACTTCGCGCAGATCTCGCAGGATCGAGGCCTCTACAAAGCGCGTGTAACAAACCAGCAGTGCCCGCCCATGATCGTGCCCAGACACATCCTCCAGACGCTTATAGCCCCGCTCACGCAGTGCCGCGCGCCAACGCGCGAACTCTCGCGCTGCATCGATAGCGGCGCATTGTGCTGCAACCTCGAAATGCGCCTGGCTGGTATCGGGCCGAAGCTGCAAGCGCTCACGCAATGCCGACAGCTCCAGGCGCGGCCAGAACGGGTCATGGCAGTCTGGGAACCGGGGCCCTTCGGCAGTAGGTTCAAGATGAGTTGCTGGACGCTGATTCATGTTCATCCCCCTCACTGCTCGGCGAGCATGCCGTAGCGAATCGCCCTGATGACGGCCGCCACGCGTGTAGGCACATCGAACTTGCGCAAGATATTGGCAACGTGAAAGTTCACCGTTGACTCCTTGCACTCCAGTATCTGGCCAATTTCCCACGAGCTCTTGCCGTAGGCACACCACAGCAATACCTGCCGCTCACGCGGCGTCAGGTGGATGGGTGAATCCGAGAGGGATTCGAGCGAGTGTCGTGCGTTGTCATTCATCGTTGAACTCCACGAGTGTTTGAGAGAGGCATCACTGCCGATCTGCAAACACCTTACGAAGCACCCCGCCCCCCTCCAGCCGAGCAACTTGTAAAGAACTTGCCTACAAAACCGTCTGACGAAGGTTGCGCGAGATTTACTGCAGTTCTTCGTGCTCCAAGCGCCGTTTCGCTCGTCTCAACGCCGTTGTCCATTCGCCTTTCGCCTGGAGTCGTACGATGCGTTCCGTTTTACCCCTCTCGTCTTGCCTTGGCCTGCTGGCTGCCATCACCGCCACGCCACCGGCCCTGGCCGCACAATCGGTCGAGTTGGGCCAGGTGCTGATCACCGACGAGGAGCAAAGCGAACTGACGGCCGCCAGCGAGCGTTTGCGCGAAATCCCAGGCGCCAGCAACCTGGTGGACATGCAGCGTGTGGGGCAAGGCCGGGTCGCCAGTAACCAGGATGTACTCGCCTACCAGCCTGGCGTGTTCGCGCAGTCGGCGGGCAATGACGGTATCAAGCTGTCGATCCGTGGGTCGGGCATCAACCGGGCACCCGGGGCGCACGGCTCCGGGGTCTATACGATGTTCGACGGTTTGCCGCTCACCGGCCCAGGCGGTACCCCATACGAGCTGTTCGAGCCCCTGTGGCTGAGCCGTGCCGAGGTTTTGCGCGGGGCCAATGGCTTCGATCAAGGCGCCCTGGCCCTGGGGGGCGCCATCAACTACGTCACCCATACCGGCTACGATGCCGCGCCCTTGCAGGTGCGATACGAGGTCGGCAGCCGCGGCTATCAGCATCGGCACATCAGCTCTGGGCAGGTGCTGGGCAACCTCGATTACTACGTGGCGCTGACCGACTCGGAATACGACGGCTATCAGGTGCACAGCAGTGGCAGTGCCAAAGGTATTGCCGCGAACGTCGGCTACCGTTTCAACCCGAACCTGGAAACGCGTTTCTACCTGCGCTACCGGGAAACCGAGAACGACCTGGCCGGGCGCCTGACCAAGGACCAGATCAAGCATGACCCGCGTGCCGCCAACGCGGCCTACCTGGCGCGCGACGACAGCCGCCCGCAACCGGGCAGCACCTGGGTGGCCAACAAGACCACCTTCTACCTCAAGGACGATGCCCGGGTGGAAGCCGGGCTGGTCTATCACGACTTCCCAATGGACCTGCGCGAAGGCCCGATGCGCCTGAAGGTCGCTTACACCGATGTCAGCGGCACCCTAAACTACTTCCGCCGCGACACCCTGCTGGGTCGCGAGAGCAAAACCACCCTAGGCTGGCGAACCACCAAACACCTGCCCAACAGTGGTGCTTCGCAATTTGCCCGCACCAGCGGCGATAACTTCGGCGCACGCAGCCGCGACTTCAGCTACCAGGGCTCGGACACCGTGTTACATGCAGGCAACGATCTGGAGCTGATCCCGGACCTGTGGCTGACCACCGGCCTGGCGATGATCTATACCCGCCGCGAAAGCGACGTCAGCTACCCGCTCACGGGTGGCAAGGTCAGCCAGCATGACTGGGACTACGCGCCGCGCCTGGGCCTGCGCTACGACATCAGCCCGCAACTGCAGGTTTACGGCAACCTGAGCCGCTCGGTCGAGCCGCCCCACCCCTGGTCGCTGATCTGGAGCTCACCGGTAGCGACGCAGCCGATCGACCTGCAAAATCAGACAGCCACCACGCTGGAGCTCGGCGCGCGCGGCGACTCGGCGTTGGGGCGTTGGGACCTGGCCTGGTATTACTCGCAAGTGCGCCACGAACTGTTGGCCGTGGAAATCGTGCCAGGCCTGCCGGCCAAAGAGATCAATGCCAGCGCCACCGTGCACCAGGGTGTCGAGGCAGGCCTGGACACTACGCTGTGGGAGCAAGCAGGCACAGGCAAGCTGAGCCTGCGCCAGGCCTACACCTTCAGTGACTTCCACTACCGTGACGACGAGCAGTTCGGTGACAACCGCCTGCCAGGCATCCCCATGCACTACTACCAGGGTGAGCTGCGTTATGACTGGCCCAACGGCTTCTATGCCGGGGTCAACACGCAGATGGCGTCGAAGGTGCAGGTGGATTATGCCAACAGCTATCACGCCGACGCCTATGCCTTGCTGGGCGCGCGCCTGGGCTGGGACTCACCGAAACAGGACTGGCAGACCTGGCTGGACCTGCGCAACCTGACCAACAAACGCTACGCCGCGACAGTAACGCCAGGCTACAACGACGCCGGGCAGGACATTGCCCGCTCGACGCCGGGTGAAGGGTTTGGGGTTTATGCGGGGGTTTCCTACAGCTTCCGATAAACGCCGGGGCCGCCATGCGCCCCCGCACCTGAACAGGGCTTCAGACCGCCCTGTTCAACTTCACCCACGCAGCGAACTTGTCGACAAACCCCTGCAGAAACGGCCGCGTCTTATCGTTGAGTTTGCCGGATTCCTCGAACAGGTTCGCCGCGCCCCCTAGGTACGCCTCAGGCATCTGCATGCAAGGCATATCGAGAAACACCAGCGACTGGCGCACGGCATGGTTGGCACCAAAGCCGCCAATGGCCCCCGGCGACACACTCACCACTGCCGTCGGCTTGCCGCTCCAAGCGCTTTCGCCATAAGGGCGTGAGCCAACATCGATTGCGTTCTTCAGGCAACCCGGCACCGAACGGTTGTACTCCGGCGTGACGAACAGCACTGCGTCACTGCGGCTAATCTCGTCACGAAAGCGCTTCCAGGACGCTGGCGCGGTGGCCTCGACGTCTTCGTTATATAGGGGCAGATCGCCAATCTCGACAATCTTCAAGGCAAGGCTGGACGGCGCCAGCTCCGAAAGTGCGCGGGCTACCTTGCGGTTGTAGGAATCCTTGCGCAAGCTGCCGACGACGACCGCTACCGAATACACCTGGCTCATGGCGATTTCCAACCTTTGCTGGCTAAGAGGACGTTGTAGTTATAGATGACCGTTTCTCGGCGCTTTGGTTTTTTTTCCACCCGGCGAAAACTTCCGGGTATCTTGTACGGTCTATGTTTCCAGACATTTCTTACGTAATTCAGAGGTTTTCACCCAAATGGCAGCAGTAATGGTCGGCCAATTCCACGCCCGTGACGCCGAAGGCCGCATCTACCCCGTCCACGAGTTCCAAGAGTCGACCCTCCAGGTCGACGGCAGCACATTGGGCGCGCCAATCACTACCTATCGCCTGGCCATCGGCGATCGGGTCAACCACCTGGGCGAAAACCGTTTCGAGCTGGCACAGACCGGCGTCGAGATCATTCGTATTCCTTGATGCAATCCACGGTGTAGCGACCGTTTTCGTTCTGCAGGCCATGCACGTCGGCGACAAATCCGGGGAAGCCATCGTTGAACGCCCGGGCAAATGCCAGGTAGTCGAGTATCGAGCGGGTCGCTTCGGTGAACCGCTCTCCCGGCATGATCAACGGAATGCCCGGCGGATACGGCACCAGCATCACCGCCGCTACCCGTCCCAGCAGGGCCTCGATCGGGACGGCCTCCACTTCGCCGCGCACCATCTGGTCATACGCCCGGGCCGGGCTGACAGCCACCTCCGGCAAACGCGTGAACAGCCGCTTGAGCTGCTTGGCCGTGGCATTGGCGCGGTAGCATTCGTGCAACTGGTCACACAGGTCGCGCAGCCCTATCCCCTGATAACGTGAGGCATCGGCTGCCACCACACTGGGCAGGCAGGCGCTCAACCGCGTGTTGCCATCGTAGTGGCGCTTGAACTCCAGCAACTCGGTCAGCAAGGTGCTCCATTTGCCCTTGGTGATGCCCATGGAGAACAGCACCAGGAAGCTGTACAGGCCGGTCTTTTCTACCACCAGCCCACGCTCCCAGAGAAACTTGCTGACCACCGCTGCCGGAATACCCTGTTCGCCCAGCACACCGCCTGCGCTCAAACCGGGCATGACCAAGGTCACCTTCAGCGGGTCGAGCAGCACGTAGTTGCCCGCCACCTCCCCAAAACCATGCCACTCTGCCCCTGGCTGCAGCAGCCAGTCCTGCGCGGCCAGGTGCTGGATGCCTTCTGCCGTCGGCGGCTGCCAGATGCTGAACCACCAGTCGGCGGCAGCGATGTGCGTACGCAAATTGGCCAGCGCGCGGCGAAAGCTCAGCGCCTCGTCGAACATTTCTTGCAACAGCGAGCGCCCGGCCGGCCCTTCCATCATGGTCGAGGCCACGTCCAGCGACGCCAGGATGCTGTACTGCGGCGAGGTCGAGATGTGCATCATGAACGCTTCATTGAAGCGGTCCCGGTCCAGCTGGCGCCTGGCGCCGTCCTGCACATGAATCATCGACGCCTGGCTGAACGCCGCCAGCAACTTGTGCGTGGAATGGGTGCTGAACACCAGCGGGCTGTCGGCCGCGCAAGCCGTGCCCATGGCGTAGCGCCCCTCGAAGAACTCATGAAACGCCGCATAAGCGAACCAGGCCTCGTCAAAGTGCAGCACCTCGACGCTGGCACCGAGCGTCTGCTTGATCAGCCCGGCGTGATAGCACAGTCCGTCGTAGGTGGAATTGGTCACCACCGCCAGCTTGATGCGCTGCCCGCGGTCACGGGCCAGGGGGTTGGCCTGGATCTTTGCCTGGATCGAAGCTGGGCTGAATTCACTGAGCGGGATCGGGCCGATGATGCCCAACTCATTGCGTTCCGGGCAAAGATAGATCGGGATGGCCCCGGTCATGATGATCGCGTGGACCACCGACTTGTGGCAGTTGCGGTCCACCAGCACCAGGTCATCACGGCCGACCATGGCGTGCCAGACGATCTTGTTGGCGGTGGAGGTGCCGTTGATCACGAAGAAGGTGTGGTCGGCACCAAAATTACGCGCGGCCCTGGCCTCTGCCTGGGCCAGCGGGCCGGTGTGATCAAGCAACGAACCCAGCTCTGGCACCGAGACTGACAAGTCCGAGCGCAGGGTGTTTTCCCCAAAAAACTGATGGAAGGCTTGGCCAACAGGGCTCTTGTGATAGGCCACGCCGCCGCCGTGGCCCGGTGTATGCCAGGAGTAATTGGATTGCGCGGTGTGCTGCACCAGGGCTTTGAAAAAGGGCGGCAGCAGGCCGTCGAGGTAGCCGTGGGCAGCGCGGGCCACCTGGCGTGCGAGAAACGGCACGGTGTCTTCGAACAGATACAGAATGCCGCGCAACTGGTTCAGCTCGCTCATGACCTCGGCGGGGGCGTTTTCCAGGGTGACCTGTTCGCCCAAGGCGAAAATCGGCAGGTCTGGCGCGCGCAAGCGGGCCAGGCGAATCAGCTCGGCCATGTTCTGCAGCAGGTGGGTGTTTTCGCCCACGCCTTCGGCTGCGATCAGCATGCAGGCAAGGCCGTGGTGGGTGGCGGCGACCAGTCGCGCTTCGGCGTGGTCCGCTGCGGCCAAAATGGCAAAGCCATCCTGGCTCAACTCTTCGGCAATCCCCCGTATGCGGTCACCGGCGACGCTGTCGGCCTTGATCGCACGGTGGACGATGAGGATGGGGAACTTGAGGTCCTTGTACATCAGGCAACTACCTCTGAAGGACGGGCTGTCCTTTTCAGGGTAGTTGCAGGTGCGGCCTTGTGTGCTGGGGTTTAGCCCGCAGAGGCCTCGGTCAACGCCTGCCACATCGAAGGCGCCCCGGCCGACTTGGCAATTGCCGCCAACCGCTCGGCATGCGCCTCGAGCTCTTCGGCACTGGCCATGATCACCCGCCCGGGCGCACGGCCGGTAATGCGGCGAATCTCGCTGCCGCCACTGCCCTGCCCTTCGTTATCACCTTCAGCGCCATTGCCAGCCAGCGACAGGCTGGTCTGGCCACCGGTCATCGCCAGGTAGACGTCGGCCAGCAGTTCCGAGTCGAGCAAAGCGCCGTGCAGCTCACGGCCCGAGTTGTCGATGTCGTAGCGTTTGCACAGGGCGTCGAGGCTGTTGCGCTGCCCCGGGTGCCGGGAACGCGCCAGCAGCAGGGTATCGAGTATGGTGCAATGCTGCGAAAGGTCGGCGCGGTCGTGCTGGCCCAGCAGGGCGAACTCGTTGTTGATGAAGCCGACGTCGAACGCCGCGTTGTGGATGACCAGCGTGGCGCCCTGGATGAATTCGAAGAACTCCTCGGCGACCTCGGCGAACCGCGGCTTGCCGATCAGGAAGGTGTCGGTGATGCCGTGAACACCAATGGCGCCTTCGTCACTCTCGCGATCGGGTTGCAGGTAGACGTGGAAATGCCGCCCGGTCAGGCGACGGCCAATGACCTCGACACAACCGATCTCGATGATGCGATGGCCTTCACTGACCGGCATACCGGTGGTTTCGGTATCGAGAATGACCAGGCGTTTATCTTGCTGCTGCTCCACGCGGGGGCTCCCACTTGCTTCAGTGACAAAAGTGACAAAGCCGAGGATTGTACCCCAGCTCAGCGCGCGGCGCGCACCTCATCCACCCCACGGTTGGCCAGCTGGTCGGCGCGTTCGTTGCCCGGGTGGCCAATGTGGCCGCGCACCCACTTCCAGCTCACCTTGTGCCGGTTGACCTGTTCGTCGAGCAGTTGCCAAAGGTCGGCGTTTTTCACCGGCTCCTTGGCGGCGGTCTTCCAGCCGCGCTTCTTCCAGTTGACCATCCATTCGTTGATGCCCTTCATCACGTACTGCGAGTCGGTGGTCAGCACCACCTCGCATTCACGCTTGAGCGACATCAGGCCCTGGATCGCGGCCATCAGCTCCATGCGGTTGTTGGTGGTCTCGCGTTCGCCGCCCCACAGTTCCTTCTCGACGCCCTTGTAGATCATCAGCACGCCCCAGCCGCCAGGGCCCGGGTTGCCCTTGCAGGCGCCATCGGTAAACATTTCGACGCTATCGCTCATGTACCACTCTTGTTCAGTGCTTTTCAGAATCAGGATTGGCCGCCGTACGGTTGACCTTGGCCAGCGGCAGCGGCAGCAGTTTGCCCATGGGTTCGCGGCGCTCCAGGCGCAACGGCCGCAGGCCGACCACCATCTTGCGCGCCACCAGCAGGTAGACGCCGCCGCCCGAGGTTTGCCAGTTGCCTGCCGCGCGTTCCCAGCCCGCCAGGCGTTGCTGCCAGGCCGGCGAGGCAAGCGGCGGACGATAGCACCCGAAGCGGCGTTTCTCCAGCGCGAAGCCCAGCAGGTTGAGCCAGTCGCCCACCCGCGACGCCGAGATACAGCGCGCCTTGCGCAGGGCGCCATGGCTGAACAGGTGGCGCATGCCCCACCCGCTCCAGGGGTTGATACCGATGATCAGCAGATGCCCACCCGGGCGAACGGCGCTGGCGGCCTCGCGCAACAGGCCATGGGGTGACAGGCTGAAGTCCAGGCCATGCTGCAGCACCACCACGTCGGCGGCGTGCTCGCTCAACGGCCAGGCTTGCTCCTCACAGACGATCTCCACCCCCGGCAGCGGTGCCCCGAGGCGCACGTTGCGTTGCACCTGAGGGGCGCTGGGCGGCGCTTCGGCGCAGGGCCCATAGTGCACCAGGTAACCGCCAAAGAAGCGCCCGAGCTCTTCTTCCAGCAGTTTTTCTTCTTCCTTGAGCATCAGTTGCCCGAGCGGGCCGTTGAACCACTCACGGGCCAGGCTGATCAGCTCGACCCAGTCGGGGTCGGCCTGGGCAAAGGCTTGGTCGGTCATTGCGTTCTCCCTCGAAGGTTCTCGCGCCACGCCATCGCGGCTAAGATGCCCTCATGTCCCACGCTTGGCGATACGGATCCGCACCATGATACAGATCGATGCTCTCCCCGCTTTCTCCGACAACTACATCTGGTTGTTACAGGATACTGCCAAACGCCGCTGTGCGGTGGTCGACCCTGGCGATGCCGGCCCAGTGGAACGATGGCTGGCCGCCCACCCCGACTGGGTGTTGACCGATATTCTGGTCACCCACCACCACAACGACCATGTCGGCGGTGTCGAACGGCTCAAGCAACTGACCGATGCCAAGGTCTACGGCCCGGCCAACGAGCGCATCCCCGCCCGCGATGTAGCGCTGGCGGACGGCGATGAAATCACGGTACTCGGCGTGCCCTTCCAGATCATCGGCGTGCCCGGGCACACCCTTGGCCATATCGCCTTCTATTCGGCGCAACCGGCAACGCCCCTGCTGTTCAGTGGCGATACCCTGTTCGCGGCCGGCTGTGGGCGCATGTTCGAGGGCACCGCCGAACAGATGCACCCGTCGCTGCAGCGCCTGGCCGCCCTGCCCGAGCACACCGAGGTGTATTGCGCCCACGAATACACGCTGAGCAACCTGCGTTTTGCCAAAGCCGTCGAACCGCAAAACCTGCACGTTCTGCAACGCTTCGACGAGGTTACCCAGCTGCGCGCCGAAAATCGCATCACATTGCCATCAACGATCGGCTTGGAACGCCTGACGAACCCCTTTATTCGCACGACTGAAACATCCGTTAAACAAAAAGCAGACGAATGGAAGGGACATTCAAACACCACGCATGTCGCTGTTTTTGCTGCCTTGAGGTCTTGGAAGGACACCTTCTGATAACCTCAAGATATATCGCATGTGCGGCACAACGGTTGACCCGGCGGGTAGCGGTTTCTAGAATCGCCAAAATTTTTCGCCCGGAAACCTGTCCCAGCCGATGCCTTCCCGTAGCCGCAGAACCTCTCATTCCGTCGCCCTGACGCGCCTGGCCCAGATCAGTGCGCTGGCCCTGGCCGCCACCTTGGTGGGCTGCCAGAGCACCCGTCAGCTCGACGAATCCGATAGCGTTCGCGCGCACAACTACCAGGCGCGGATCAAGCACAAACCGGCACCGCTGCTGGTCAAACCAGCCGAGCAGGCGCCGCAGGACGTGTGGGAACGCATGCGCCAAGGCTTCGCCCTGCAGGACAGCATCGACGTCAACCCGCGCATCGAACAGCAGCGCCTGTGGTTTGCCAGCAACCCACGCTTCATCGAAAGCGCGGGCGAGCGTGGCAGCCTCTACCTGCACTACATCGTCGAACGCCTCGAAGAGCGCGACATGCCGCTGGAACTGGCCCTGCTGCCAGCCATCGAAAGCGCCTACAACCCGATGGCCTACTCCCGTGCCCATGCAGCGGGCATGTGGCAGTTCATCCCGTCCACCGGGCGCCACTTCAACCTGCGCCAGACCAATTTCTACGACGGCCGCCGCGACGTGACCGCGTCGACCAACGCCGCACTGGACTACCTGAGCCGCCTGCACGACATGTTCAACGGTGACTGGCTGCTGGCCCTGGCGGCCTACAATGCCGGTGAAGGTACCGTCAGCCGTGCGATCGAACGCAACGAACGGCTCGGCCTGCCGACCGACTACTGGAACCTGCCACTGCCGCAGGAAACCCGCGACTACGTGCCCAAGCTTTTGGCCCTGTCGCAGGTGGTGTCCACGCCTGACGCCTATGGCGTCAACCTGAACCCGATCGCCAACGAACCCTACTTCGAGGCGGTGGCCATCAATGATCGCCTCGACCTGTCGCGCGTTGCCGCCTTTGCCGACATCGACGAAGACGAACTGATCCAGCTCAACCCGGCCTTCAAGAAGCGCATGACCGTGGACGGCCCCCAGCAGCTGCTGGTACCGACTGCCAAGGCGCAATTGCTGTCCGCCAGCCTGTCCAATCTCAAGCCTGAGCAATTGGTCAGCCTGCAACCGAACAAGGCCGTGTTCGCCCGCGCCGTGGCCGAAGCCAAGGCACCCGCGACGGCCGCGCGCAGCTACCGGGTAAAACGGGGCGACAACTTGGGCAGCATCGCCAAGGCCAACCGCGTGTCGGTCCGGGACATCAAGCGCTGGAACCGCATGTCGGGCAACAGCCTGAAGGCAGGCCAGGTATTGGCACTGCGCGGTGGTAATGCGCCGAGCGCCGCGGGCAACCGGGTAGCGGCGTCTTCGCAGCGTTCAACCCAATACAAGGTGCGCAAGGGCGACTCGCTGTACCTCGTGGCCAAGCGCTTCAATGTCGAGATGAAGCACCTCAAACGCTGGAACCCGCGCAGCGGGCATGCGCTAAAACCCGGTCAGACGCTGACGGTTTACCTGTCGCATTGATGTAACGCCAGGGGCCGCGCAGCGGCCCTTTCGCGTCGCAAGGCTGCTCCTATGTATGGACTCGCCCACACTGTCTAGCTGCTTTTGAACTTAGGAACCCGGTTGCATCTATGTATCAGGCCTATTCGAGGAAGCTTTTTGCTTCTGGCCAACATCGTGGTGAGCTCGCAGCGTGCCGTTTACATTGAGGCCATTCATCAGGCCTGTAGGAGCAGAGGCATCTGTCTGCGACGGTCTTACCAGGGGTCAATGTTCACTAGCAGGGGTTGGAGCGCTCGGCGCCCCGGTGGCATTGCTCGGTTGATCAGAGGCTCATAGCAGCCTCCGAGTTGCTGTTCGGTTTGCGCTGATATACCTGATCGCTCTGCAACAAGGCCCAGATAATGCGCAGATTTCGATTAGCCAGTCTGATCGCCGCCTCCTTGCGTCCAAGGCGGGATAGCCAGCGCAAAAGGCGGTGATCGTCTGGCTGATCGGAATCAGGCCTTAGCTGACTCAAGACAGCATGCGCCCCTTGGATCATCAGGCTGCGTATGTAGCCATCACCTCGCTTGCTCATCCTGCCCAGCCTGATTTTGTTTCCGCTGCTGTGCTGGTCGGGCACGATACCGAAGAAGGCGGCATACATTCGGCCACTGGCGAAGCGGCTAGGCTCGGTCTGTTTCGCCACGATCGCCGTGGCAATGATTGGGCCCACGCCACGAATGGTGATCAACCGCTGTGCGACCTTATCTTCCTGGGCTGTCGCTTCAAGCCGCCTACTCAGCGTCGCAATGCGTTCACCCAGAGAGAGCCAGTCAGTCAGCAGCTCATCGAGCAACTCGCGCAACAAGTCGGGCAGAGGTAAAGAGGCATCTTCAAGAGCCCGTGGCACATGCGAATTGATCGCCGCATCGCCTTGAGGCATGGAGACGCCATGCTCTAGCAGCAGGCCACGTATCTGATTACCCAGCGCTGTATGCCGCTTGATGTTGCCGCGCCGGACACGGTGCAGCGCTTGAATAGCCAGTGCTGTAGTGCTCTTGATCGGGATTGAGGCAATACTGGTATCGCGACCGGCACGCAAAATGGCATGGGCGTCGTTACGGTCATTCTTCGCGCCGCTGCGGTGTTCGGCAACGCGTTGCGCAGGCAGGATCCGAACCGGATTACCCTTGGCCTGCAGTAGTCTGGCCCAGGCTTGCGCACCAGGACCGCACTCCATTAAGACAGTCACCGTCACTGGCAGCTTGATTAGAAAATCATGGAAATTTTGACGGGATTTGATGCGATTTTCGTAGATCACCCGACCGGTAGCATCCTCGCCTGCTAACTGGAAGACCTGTTTGGCCAGGTCTACGCAGAGGGTTGTGCAAAGCTCCACATCAGTGGAAGACAGGGGATCGTGCTTCGAACTATGCTTCTTCATGGTCTCGCCCTCGCTGCCGTTGGCTTCTTTGAACGCCACCGTGGCACTGTGATGCCTCGGCGGGGGCGAGTCCATCGATTACAGGTACAGCGTTACCTGCACTGGGCTTTCCCGCCAATACCGCCTTCAAAACCTCTCTTTTTCCAACCCCACCAAGCTGTTACTGTACTCGATCAAAGCCCAACGCCTCTGGATCGGATGCCGACTTGATACGTCCCCTCCTGCTGTCAATCAGCCTGGCCTTGAGCTTTCCCGCCGTCGCGATGGTGAGCGAAAGCCACGGATACGCGCAGTTCGGCACGCTCAAGTACCCAGCTACATTCACCCACTTCGACTGGGTCAACCCGCAAGCGCCTAAAGGCGGCACCTTGCGGGCTATGGCATTCGGTACCTTCGACACGCTCAACCCTTACACCTTCAAGGGATCGAGCCCGATTACCACGCCAAACTTCCAGCAATATGGCATCAGCGAGCTGAACGAGCCGTTGATGATCGGCACCGGGCAGTACGACCCGTCGGGCGACGAACCGACCTCAAGCTACGGCCTGATCGCACGCTCGGTGGAGTACAGCGAGGACCGCAGCTGGGTCGTGTTCAACCTGCGCCCGCAGGCACGCTTCCATGACGGCCACCCGATCACCTCGGCGGACGTCGCGTTCTCCTATCGCACGCTGCTCAAGGATGGCCACCCCCTCTACCGCACCAACCTGCAGGAAGTGCAACGGGTAGACATACTTGGCCCCTTGCGCATCCGCTTCGTCTTCAAGCGCGCCGGCAACCCGCTGCTGATCCTGCGCCTGGGCGAAATGCCGGTGCTGCCCAAGCATTACTGGCAGGGCCGCGACTTCAAGGCGACCACCTTCGAGCCGCCGCTGGGCAGCGGCCCCTACCGCATTACCCAGGTTGAGCCTGGCCGGCGGCTGGTGTTCGAACGGGTGAAGAACTACTGGGGCAAGGACCTCGCCGTCAACCGTGGCAAGTACAACTTCAAGCGGGTCGAATACGAGTTCTACCGTGACGCCACCGTGGCGTTCGAAGCGTTCAAGGCCGGCGAATTCGATATCTATATCGAACACCAGGCCAAAAACTGGGCCAATGGCTACAACTTCCCGGCGGTGCGCCGCGGCGAGGTGATCAAGGCACAGATCCCGCACCGTATTCCGACCCAGACCCAAGGCCTGTTCATGAACAGCCGCAGGGCCACGTTCAGCGACCCGCGCGTGCGCCAGGCACTGGGCCTGATGCTCGACTTCGAGTGGACCAACCGCGCCCTGTTCAGCAGCGCCTACCGCCGTTCGACCAGCTACTACCCCAACAGCGAATTCGCCGCCAGCGGCCTGCCCACCGGCAAGGAATGGCTGCTGCTGGCACCGTTCCGCGACCAACTGCCCGAAAAGCTCTTCAGCGAGCCCTACAAGGTCAGCCAGACCGATGGCCGCGGCATCAACCGCCAAACCCTGCGCCAAGCCCTGGCCCTGCTCGGCGAAGCGGGCTGGAAGCTCAACGGCCAGCGCCTGGTGGACAGCAAAGGCCAGCAGTTGCGCCTGGAGCTGCTGCTGGTAAACCCGAACCTCGAACGTATCCTGCAACCTTATGTCGAAAATCTGTCCAGCATCGGTATCGACGCACGCTTGCGCACCGTGGACCGCGCCCAGTACAAACAACGCCTGGACCAGTTCGATTTCGACATGATTCTGATGACCCTGAACCAGACCTTGAGCCCAGGCCTAGAACAGTGGCTGTACTTTCACTCAAGCCAAGCCGCGACCAAGGGCAGCAAGAACTATGCTGGGGTCAAGGACCCGGTGGTCGACCACCTGCTCGACACCTTGCTCGCCGCGCGCACCCGCGACGACCAGGTCGCCGCCGCCCGCGCCTTGGACCGCGTGCTTTCATGGCAGTACTACATGATCCCCAACTGGTATCTCGACAATCACCGCCTGGCCTACCGCAACCGGTTCGCCTTTGTCACCACGCCGCCCTACACCCTCGGGCTGAACAGCTGGTGGATCAAGCCTTCGGAGAAAGCCAAATGATGCCAACGCACCGCCTGCGCCAGCTGGCCGGCAGCCTGCTGCTCGCGTGCCTAAGCCTGCCCACGCTGGCCGCCCCCCAACACGCACTGACGCTCTACGACGAGGCGCCGAAATACCCCGCCGACTTCAAGCATTTCGACTACGTGAACCCCGATGCGCCCAAGGGCGGCACGTTCCGCCAGTCCAGCTTCGGTGGCTTCGACAGCCTCAACCCCTTCATCAACAAGGGTGTGGCCGCCGAAAACATCAGCGTCATCTACGACACCCTGATGCGCCAGAGCCAGGACGAGCCGTTCACCGAATACGGCCTGGTTGCCGGCAAAATCGAAAAAGCCCCGGACAACAGCTGGGTACGCTTCTACCTGCGCCCCGAAGCCCGCTTCCATGACGGCCACCCGATGCGTGCCGACGATGTGGTCTTCACCTTCAATGCCCTGATCAAGGACGGCGCGCCGCTGTACCGCCAGTACTACGCCGACGTTGCCGAAGTGGTCGCCGAAGACCCGCTGCGGGTGCTGTTCAAGTTCAAGCACCAGAACAACCGCGAACTGCCGCTGATTCTCGGCCAGCTGCCTGTGCTACCCAAACACTGGTACGAAAACCGCGACTTCAACCGCGGCAACCTGGAAATACCGCTGGGCAGCGGCCCGTACAAGGTCGCCGAGGTCAAGGCCGGGCGTACCATCCGCTACGAGCGGGTCAAGGACTACTGGGCCAAGGACCTGCCGATCAACCGTGGTCAGTTCAACTTCGATGCCATGACCTTCGACGCTTACCGCGACACGGCCGTAGCGCTGGAGGCATTGAAGGCTGGGGCGTTCGACTACGCGCTCGAGGTAAGCGCAAAAAACTGGGCCACCGCCTACAACGTCCCGGCGGTCCGCGATGGCCGCTTGATCAAGGAAGAGCTGCCCAACGGCAACCCCACCGGCATGCAGGGTTTCATCTTCAACCTGCGCAAACCGGTCTTCCAGGACATCCGCGTGCGCCAGGCGCTGAGCCTGCTGCTGGACTTCGAGTGGACCAACAAGCAGCTGTTCAACGGTGCCTACACCCGCACCGGCAGCTACTTCGAAAACTCCGACATGGCCGCCAGGGGCGTGCCCTCCGCTGACGAGCTGAAAATACTCGAACCGCTGCGCGGCAAGGTGCCCGAGCAGGTCTATAGCGAGGCGTTCCACAACCCGGTCACCGACGCCAGCGGCATGATCCGTGAACAGCAGCGCCAGGCCTACAAGCTTCTGCAGGAGGCCGGCTGGAAAATCGTCGACGACAAGATGGTCGACAAGGACGGCAAGCCGGTGTCCATCGAGTTTCTGCTGGCCCAGACCGAATTCGAGCGCATTCTGCTGCCGTTCAAACGCAACCTTGCCGACTTGGGCATTGACCTGAACATCCGCCGGGTCGACGTTTCGCAATACATCAACCGCCTGCGCTCACGCGACTACGACATGATCGTCGGCGGTTACCCGCAATCCAATTCGCCGGGCAACGAACAGCGCGAGTTCTGGTCCAGCGCCGCCGCCGACAACCCCGGCAGCCGCAACTTCATCGGCCTGCGTGACCCGGCCATCGACCAACTGGTGGAACAGTTGATCAACGCCGACTCACGCCAGAGCCTGATCAACCACGCACGGGCACTGGACCGCGTACTGCTGTGGGGCTACTACGTGATCCCCAACTGGCACATCAAGACCTGGCGCGTGGCCTACTGGAACCACATCGGCCACCCGAGCGTCTCGCCCAAGTACGACATCGGCATCGACACCTGGTGGATCAAGCCTGGCGTGACCCCAGCCGTCACCGATGCCTCCGCGGGCGAGGCCAACTGAGATGCTGGCCTATATCCTGCGCCGCCTGCTGCTGATCATCCCGACCCTGTTCGGCATCCTGATCATCAACTTCATCATCGTCCAGGCCGCGCCCGGCGGCCCGGTCGAGCAAATGATCGCCAAGCTCGAAGGCTTCGAAGGCGCTACCAGCCGCATCGCCGGCGGCGGCGCCGAAGTCTCGGTGGCCGGTTCCAGCTACCGCGGCGCGCAGGGCCTGGACCCGGCGCTGATTGCCGAGATCGAGCGTATGTACGGCTTCGACAAGTCACCGCCCGAACGCCTCTGGATCATGATCAAGAACTACGCCCAGCTGGATTTTGGCGACAGCTTCTTCCGCGATGCCAAGGTCATCGATCTGATCATCGAGAAGATGCCGGTGTCGATCTCGCTAGGGTTATGGAGCACCCTGATCATGTACCTGGTGTCCATCCCCCTGGGCATCGCCAAGGCCGTGCGCCACGGCAGCCACTTCGACGTCTGGACCAGTTCGGCGATCATCGTCGGCTACGCCATCCCGGCGTTCCTGTTCGCCATCCTGCTGATTGTATTGTTCGCCGGTGGCAGCTACTTCGACTGGTTCCCGCTGCGGGGGCTGACCTCGAACAACTTCGATGAACTGTCCACCACCGGCAAGGTGCTCGACTACTTCTGGCACCTGGTGCTGCCGATCACCGCACTGGTCATCGGCAACTTCGCCACCATGACCCTGCTGACCAAAAACAGCTTCCTCGACGAGATCAACAAGCAGTACGTGGTCACCGCCAAGGCCAAAGGCCTGAGCCGCTCGCGGGTGCTGTACGGGCATGTGTTCCGTAACGCCATGCTGCTGGTGATCGCCGGCTTCCCCTCGGCCTTCATCGGCATCTTCTTCACAGGCTCGCTGCTGATCGAGGTGATTTTCTCGCTCGACGGCCTGGGCCTGATGAGCTTCGAGGCGGCCATCAACCGCGACTACCCGGTGGTCTTCGGCACCCTGTTCATCTTCACCCTGCTAGGGCTGGTGGTGAAACTGATCGGCGACCTGACCTACACCCTGGTCGATCCACGCATCGACTTCGCCAGCCGGGAGCACTGACATGGCACTGTCCCCTCTCAACCGCCGGCGCTTCGAGCGCTTCAAGGCCAACCGCCGCGGCTGGTGGTCGTTGTGGCTGTTCCTCATCCTGTTCGGCCTGAGCCTGGGCGCCGAGCTGATCGCCAACGACAAACCGATTGCCGTGCGTTACGACGGCGAGTGGTACTTCCCTGCGTTCAAGCGCTACCCGGAGACCACCTTTGGCGGCGAGTTCCCGCTGGAGGCCAACTACAAGAGCCCGTACATCCGCGAACTGCTGGCCAAGAAAGACAGCTTCGTGCTGTGGGCGCCAATCCCCTTCAGTTACCAAAGCATCAACTACGACCTCAAGGTCCCGGCCCCCGCCCCGCCTTCGGCGGACAACTGGCTGGGCACCGATGACCAGGGCCGTGATGTGATGGCGCGGGTGATCTACGGCTTCCGCGTGTCGGTGCTGTTCGCCCTGACCCTGACCATCCTCAGTTCCATCGTCGGCGTCATCGCCGGGGCCTTGCAGGGCTTTTATGGCGGCTGGGTCGACCTGGCCGGTCAGCGCTTTCTGGAGATTTGGTCGGGCTTGCCGGTGCTGTACCTGCTGATCATCCTCGCAAGCTTCGTGCAGCCCAACTTCTGGTGGCTGCTGGGGATCATGCTGCTGTTCTCGTGGATGAGCCTGGTGGACGTGGTGCGCGCCGAGTTCCTGCGTGGCCGCAACCTTGAATACGTGCGCGCCGCCCGCGCCCTGGGCATGCGCAATGGCGCGATCATGTACCGGCACATTCTGCCCAACGCGATGATCTCGACCATGACCTTCATGCCGTTCATCCTCACCGGCGCCATCGGCACGCTGACCGCCCTGGACTTCCTCGGCTTCGGCCTGCCCGCTGGCTCGCCGTCGCTGGGCGAACTGGTCGCCCAAGGCAAATCCAACCTGCAGGCGCCATGGCTGGGCATCAGCGCATTCGCCGTGCTGGCGGTGATGCTGAGCTTGCTGGTGTTCATCGGCGAATCCGCCCGCGATGCCTTCGACCCAAGGAAATGACATGAGCGAACACAACCTGATCGAAGTGCGTGATCTCGCGGTGGAGTTCGTCACCGGCGAGCAGGTCAACCGGGTGGTCGACGGCATCAGTTTCGACATCCGCAAGGGCGAGACCCTGGCCCTGGTCGGCGAGAGCGGCTCGGGCAAATCGGTGACCGCCCACTCGATCCTGCGCCTGCTGCCCTACCCCCTCGCCCGCCACCCCAGCGGCAGCATCCGCTACGAGGGCAAAGACTTGCTGCAGCAGAGCGAGAAGGCCTTGCGGCATATCCGTGGCAACCGCATTGCCATGATCTTCCAGGAGCCGATGACCTCGCTGAACCCGCTGCACTGCATCGAGAAGCAGATCAACGAAATCCTGCTGCTGCACAAAGGCCTGACCGGCAAGGAAGCCACCGCACGCACGCTGGAGCTGTTGGAACTGGTTGGGATTCCCGAACCGCGCAAGCGCCTCAAGGCCCTGCCCCACGAGCTGTCGGGTGGGCAGCGGCAGCGGGTGATGATCGCCATGGCGCTGGCCAACGAGCCAGAACTGCTCATTGCCGACGAACCCACCACCGCGCTGGACGTGACCGTGCAGTTGAAGATTCTCGACCTGCTCAAGGAGCTGCAGGCGCGGTTGGGCATGGCGCTGCTGTTGATCAGCCATGACCTGAACCTGGTGCGGCGCATTGCCCACCGCGTGTGCGTGATGCAGCGCGGGCAGATTGTCGAGCAGGCGGATTGCGCGACGCTGTTCAGTGCGCCGCAGCATCACTACACGCAGATGCTGATCAATGCCGAACCCAGCGGCCAACCTGCCCACAACCCAGTCGGCGCGCCGTTGCTGGAAGTGGATGACCTCAAGGTCTGGTTCCCCATCAAAAAAGGCTTCTTGCGGCGCACCGTGGACCATGTGAAGGCGGTGGACGGCATCAACTTCAGCTTGCCCCAGGGGCAGACGCTGGGGATTGTCGGCGAGAGTGGCTCGGGCAAGTCGACGCTCGGGCTGGCCATCTTGCGCTTGATTTCAAGCCAGGGCGGCATTCGCTTTCACGGCCAAGACCTCGCCGGGATGAACCAGAAGGCAGTACGCCCGCTGCGGCGAGAAATGCAGGTGGTGTTCCAAGACCCGTTTGGCAGCCTCAGCCCACGCATGTGCGTGGCAGACATCGTAGGTGAAGGGTTGCGAATTCACCGCATCGGCACCGCTGAAGAGCAGGAAGCGGCGATCATTGCTGCGTTGGAGGAAGTGGGGCTGGACCCGCGGACACGGCACCGCTACCCGCATGAGTTCTCGGGCGGGCAGCGCCAGCGCATTGCGATTGCCCGGGCGTTGGTGTTGAAACCGGCGTTGATCCTGCTGGATGAACCCACCTCGGCGCTGGACCGAACGGTGCAGCGGCAGGTGGTGGAGTTGCTACGCAGCCTGCAGCAGAAGTACAACCTGACCTACCTGTTCATCAGCCATGACCTGGCAGTGGTCAAGGCGCTGAGCCATCAGTTGATGGTGATCAAGCAGGGGCAGGTGGTAGAGCAAGGGGATGCGCAGGCGATCTTCCACGCGCCGCAGCATGCGTATACGCGGCAGTTGTTGGAGGCGGCGTTTTTGGAAGTTGAGACGGCGGGCTAGGTTTCGGAGCGTTGTTTGATCCTCAAGGCATACGCCTTCCACTGTAATCGATGGACTCGCCCCCGCCGAGGCATCACAGTGCCACGGTGGCGTTCAAAGAAGCCAACGGCAGCGAGGGCGAGACCATGAAGAAGCATAGTTCGAAGCACGATCCCCTGTCTTCCACTGATGTGGAGCTTTGCACAACCCTCTGCGTAGACCTGGCCAAACAGGTCTTCCAGTTAGCAGGCGAGGATGCTACCGGTCGGGTGATCTACGAAAATCGCATCAAATCCCGTCAAAATTTCCATGATTTTCTAATCAAGCTGCCAGTGACGGTGACTGTCTTAATGGAGTGCGGTCCTGGTGCGCAAGCCTGGGCCAGACTACTGCAGGCCAAGGGTAATCCGGTTCGGATCCTGCCTGCGCAACGCGTTGCCGAACACCGCAGCGGCGCGAAGAATGACCGTAACGACGCCCATGCCATTTTGCGTGCCGGTCGCGATACCAGTATTGCCTCAATCCCGATCAAGAGCACTACAGCACTGGCTATTCAAGCGCTGCACCGTGTCCGGCGCGGCAACATCAAGCGGCATACAGCGCTGGGTAATCAGATACGTGGCCTGCTGCTAGAGCATGGCGTCTCCATGCCTCAAGGCGATGCGGCGATCAATTCGCATGTGCCACGGGCTCTTGAAGATGCCTCTTTACCTCTGCCCGACTTGTTGCGCGAGTTGCTCGATGAGCTGCTGACTGACTGGCTCTCTCTGGGTGAACGCATTGCGACGCTGAGTAGGCGGCTTGAAGCGACAGCCCAGGAAGATAAGGTCGCACAGCGGTTGATCACCATTCGTGGCGTGGGCCCAATCATTGCCACGGCGATCGTGGCGAAACAGACCGAGCCTAGCCGCTTCGCCAGTGGCCGAATGTATGCCGCCTTCTTCGGTATCGTGCCCGACCAGCACAGCAGCGGAAACAAAATCAGGCTGGGCAGGATGAGCAAGCGAGGTGATGGCTACATACGCAGCCTGATGATCCAGGGGGCGCATGCTGTCTTGAGTCAGCTAAGGCCTGATTCCGATCAGCCAGACGATCACCGCCTTTTACGCTGGCTATCCCGCCTTGGACGCAAGGAGGCGGCGATCAGACTGGCTAATCGAAATCTGCGCATTATCTGGGCCTTGTTGCAGAGCGATCAGGTATATCAGCGCAAACCGAACAGCAACTCGGAGGCTGCTATGAGCCTCTGATCAACCGAGCAATGCCACCGGGGCGCCGAGCGCTCCAACCCCTGCTAGTGAACATTGACCCCTGGTAAGACCGTCGCAGACAGATGCCTCTGCTCCTACAGGCCTGATGAATGGCCTCAATGTAAACGGCACGCTGCGAGCTCACCACGATGTTGGCCAGAAGCAAAAAGCTTCCTCGAATAGGCCTGATACATAGATGCAACCGGGTTCCTAAGTTCAAAAGCAGCTAGACAGTGTGGGCGAGTCCATACATAGGAGCAGCCTTGTGCTGCGAAGAGGCCCGTGACCCCACCGGGAATCTTCAGCGCTGCCACCGGCCTCTTCGCAGCACAAGGCTGCTCCTACACAGACCGCGCATGACCGGAGGGGCACCATTGCGACCTCCCTCCCTACCGATCTCGGCACACGCTATATATTTTTGTATACATCGTTGTAACCACCCGTAAACAACGCTAGGATTCCCCGCGGTTGGCCATCTGCCATCCTGCCATCTGTTTTGCGATCGCTGACTGATCACGCCCTGGGGAGGTCGTGGTCGGTTAATTTCGCCTATCGCTATATACAACAATATATAACGTCGCCAGGCCCGCCACCGCCATGGCCGACCCAGGAGCAGTAATGAAGCCGCTAACACCGCGCACCGTGATGGTTGCCGTCGCAGCCCTCGGTGCTCAACCCGCTGTCGCCGAACAAAACAACACCTTCAACCTCGGCGAAATCCAGATTTCCGCACCACGGGACGAAACGCTGTCCACGGGTGGTAGCGTCATCGACTTGAAAGACATTCGGCTGCACGACCGCGAGACCGTCGGCAGCGCGCTGACATTAGGCCCTGGGGTCAACCTCGGTTACATCGGTGGTCGCGCCGAGCAGGTGGTATTCGTGCGCGGTTTCGATCGCCTGCAGGTGCCGGTGTTCATCGACGGCATTCCCACCTACGTACCTTACGACGGCAACATCGACCTGGGGCGTTTCACCACCTACGACCTGTCACGCATCCAGGTGGACAAGGGCTTCGCCTCACTGCTGTACGGCCCCAACACCCTGGGCGGGGCGATCAACCTGGTGACCCGCCGCCCCACGCAAGCGTTCGAGGGCGAAGTGGGTGGGGGGCTGGAGCTGACCGATCACGGTAACGTGAATGCCTACCGCAGTTACGCCAATGTGGGTTCCAACCAGGGCCTGTGGTGGGTTCAGGGCGGCGTGTCCTATGTCGATTACGACTACACCCTGCTGCCCGATGACTTCAAGCCAACCAACAACCAGCAGGGCACGGGGCGGCGCGAGAACAGCAACCACCGCGACAGCAAATTCAGCTTCAAAGTCGGCTTCACCCCCAGTGAAACCGATGAATACGTGCTCGGCTACGTTCAGCAGGAAGGCAGCAAGGGCCAACCGCCATATGCCGGCGACCTGCCGACCACCGGCCAACGTGCGCGCTGGTGGGAGTGGCCGCGGTCGGACAATACCAGTGTGTTCATCGCCACCAAGACCGGCTTTGGCGAGCACGCCCTGAAAACGCGCGTGTACCACGACACCTTCAAGAACTCGCTGGAAAGCTTCACCTATCGCAATGGCGTGGTCGGCGCTTTGCAGCCGGGCTTCCCCAGTAAATACGATGACGAGAGCAGCGGCTTTTCGGTGGAAGGCGACTTGGCCTTGAGCGAGGCCAACCGCCTGGGCATTGCCTATCACTTCAAAGATGATGTGCATCGCTCGCGTGATGGCGCCAACCCCCAGACCCACTTCCGCGACCAGACTCAGTCGATTGCCCTGGAAGACACCCTGCGCCTGAACGACATCTTCAGCGTGGTGGGCGGCGTCTCGTACAACTACCGCAAGAGCCTGGACGCACAGAACTACGGCACCAACGCCAGCTCGCCATCGCAGGCCACGCGCTATGACGAACCCACTGGCAGCAACGACGCCGTCAACGCGCAACTGGGCCTGTTCGCCAATACCAACCCGCTGCTAGGCACCCACGACGACGGCCAACTGCGCCTGACCGTGGCACGCAAAAGCCGCTTCGCGACCATCAAGGATCGCTACTCGACGCGCTTCGGCACGGTGATCCCGAGCCCCGACTTGAAGTCTGAGCGGGCGACACACTATGAGCTCGGCTACAGCGGCCAGATCGCCCCGCAATGGAAGCTGGACGCCGCGCTGTTCGTGGCCAACATCGAGGACTCCATTCAAAACGTCACGGTACCCGCGCAGCCTAACTGCGCTGCGCCCTGCGGCCAGTACCAGAACATTGCCAAAGCGCGAAACCAGGGTGTGGAGCTTGGCATCAACGGCGACCTGGGCAACTGGGAATTGGCGGCAAACTACACCTGGCTCGACCGCGAGAACCTCAGCGACCACGACCTGCACCCGACCGATACCCCACGCCACAGCGCGTTCGGCTCGGCCTCGTGGCATCTGGGTGACTGGCAACACACTGCCAGCGTGGAAGCCGCATCGCGTCGCTACAACACCTCGGACGGCAACCAGATGGCGCCCGGCTACGCGGTGTACAACCTCAAGAGCGGCTACCGCTTCAGCAACGATGTGCTGATCGAGGGCGGCATTCGCAACCTGTTCGACCGGCTGTATGAGTACAGCGAGGGCTACCCTGAAATGGGCCGTCAATACTTCGTGCAATTCAATGTGCCGCTGTAACCGCTGGCTGGCGGGCCTGCTGCTGACGGTCAGCACGCTGCTGAACGCTGCCCCGCAAACCGTGGTGGTCATGACCAGCTACCCCGAAGAGGTGATGACGCGGATCGAGGATGGCTTTGCTCAAGCCCACCCAGGCTATCGCCTGCACATCCTCTGGCGCCAGGGCTTCGATGCCCTGCCCTATCTGCTGCAAGCACAGCAGGGCGGTGTCGATGTCTATTGGGCACCGTCGCCGGGCAACTTCGCCCGGCTGGCGAAAGCCGGTAGCTGGCAACCCCTGGGGATCAGCCTGAAGGGCCTGCCGGCACAGATCGGTGGTTTGTCATTGCGTGACCAACGCCAGCTGTACCAGGCAACCGAGCTCGCGGGCTATGGCTTTGCCATCAACGCCACGTCGCTGGGCGAACTGGGGGTTCCGGTACCAAGGGACTGGCCAGACTTGCTCGACCCACGACTGCGCGGGCGCATTGCGCTGCCAGACCCAGGCCGGGTCGGCTTTGCGCCGGTCCTGCTGGATATCGTCTTGCGTGCCTATGGCTGGGAACGTGGCTGGGCCCTCTGGAGTGAACTGGCCGGCCAGGCGCGCCTGGTAACGCGGGGTGGCACCCTGGTCAGTGATGAAGTGACCAGCGGGCGTGCAGCCGTCGGGTTGTCGATCGATTTCTTTGTCGCCTCGGCCAAAGCCAATGGCGAGCCGGTGGATTTCGTCTATCCGGCCCATGGCGGCCTTAACCCTGCATTCATCGCCATTACAGCCCACAGCCAGGCATTGGCGGGTGCCCGAGCGTTTGCGCAGTTCGTGCTGTCGGAAGCAGGCCAAGGGCTGCTGGCCGATGCCGATATCCGCAAACTGCCCGTACGCCCCAGTGTCTATCGGCAGTTGCCGGCGGACTACCATGACCCGTTCGTTGCTGCCGGCCTGGGCGCCTATGACTACGGCAACGGCAGCTCACGCGAACGCCTGGCCTTGATCAGCTCATTGTTCACCCACTGGCTCGGCATGCCCCATGAAGCCTTGGGCAAGCTCTGGGCTCGGCTGCACGCGGCCGAAGCAGCTGGGCTGGACGTCACCGCCATACGCCAACAGTTGACTGCACCGCCCCTGGATGCCGAACACGCCGAGGCTAAGCCCTTACTGGCACTGTTCGCGGCGCGCCAGGACCAGGGCATGACGCAAGCGCCGGCCACCGACGCGGACGAACTCGGCCGCCGGGAAATCAGCTGGCAGTTCCAGGCCGCGCTTCACCGGGCAGAGGCCGCCCGTTTGCTCGATGGTTTGGGGCAGTGACTGCCGTGCGCGCTGCTTGGTTAACGATGGGTGTGCTGACGAGCCTGCTCGCCAGCGCCGAGACCACGCACACCGCGGCCAACCGTGAAGCCTACGCCCAGCCGTTCACCGGGCTGGACGAAGGCCAACTGGAACGCTTCTTCCGCGGGCGCAGCCTGTTCCGCCAGGCCTGGGTGGTTGCACCGTCCCGAGACGAGGCGGTGGATGGCCTTGGGCCGCTGTACAACCGGGTGTCGTGCATCGCCTGCCACCCCAAGAACGGCCGTGGCCAGGCGCCTGAACACGGGCAGCCGATGCGCAGCATGTTGCTGCGCTTGTCCCTGCCGGGGCACGACGACCATGGCGGGCCAAAGCCTCACCCCCTCTACGGCGATCAGTTGAACGATCAGGGTGTGCCTGGCGTGCCGGGTGAAGGGCGCGCCCATGTGCACTGGGAGGAGCAGGCGGTGCAGCTGGGCGATGGCGAAACCGTCATGCTGCGCAAGCCGCGTGTCGAGCTGCGTGAGCTGGCTTATGGGCCATTGGACGCGGTGTTAACGTCGGCACGCGTGGGTTCGCCGGTCATTGGCCTTGGTTTGCTGGAGGCTATCGATGAGCGCACCCTGCACGCCATGGCCTCCGAAGCCAAACCAGATGGCGTGACGGGGCAGGTCAATCAGGTGTGGAGTGTCGAGCGACAACGCACCGAGGCAGGCCGCTTTGGCCTCAAGGCCAACCAACCGGACCTGCGCCAACAAATCGCCCACGCCATGCTGGGTGATCTTGGCATCACGTCCCCGCTCGCCCCCGTGCAGAACTGCACGCCCACTCAACTGGCCTGTGCCCAAGCAGCGCATGGCGGCGAGCCGGAGTTGGACGCCCTGCAACTCGGCGACCTGCATTTCTACCTCGCTCACCTGGCCGTACCGGCCCGTCGACAACAGGCCGAACCTGCGGTCATTGAGGGCGAAAAACTGTTCACTGCCAGTGGCTGCAGCGCCTGTCACCGCCCCGAGCTGATCACCGGCACACACCCGCTTTATCCCGCCCTGACACAGCAACGCATCGCGCCGTATACCGATCTGTTACTGCACGACATGGGCCCCGGCCTGGCCGATGGCCGTGAAGACTCTCTCGCCAACGGCCGGCAGTGGCGCACGGCGGCGCTGTGGGGGCTTGGCCTGAGCGAGCGGATTACCCCCGGCAGCGGCTATCTGCACGACGGCCGAGCGCGCATCCTGGAAGAAGCGATTGTCTGGCATGGCGGTGAAGCAGAAGTGGCCCGGCAACGCTATGCGGCGCTGAGCAAAGGCGAGCGGCAGGCGATACGTGCGTTTCTTGAATCTTTGTAGCGCTTGCAAAAAAACCACAGCCCGCACGACAATAAGATTCATTACCATTCGCGAACCATTCCATCACCATGCCCGCCAACGATCTATCCCTGCGTAGCGCCGTCAATGATCTGTACTGCGAACATCACGGCTGGCTCAATGGCTGGCTGCGCAAACGCCTGGGCAATGCGTTCGATGCCGCCGACCTGACGCAGGACACCTTCGTGCGGGTGATCAAGGCACGCAGTGCGCTGGATATTCGCGAGCCACGCCCCTACCTGTCGCGAATTGCCAAGGGCCTGCTGATCGACCTGATTCGTCGGCGCTCACTGGAGCAGGCCTACCTGGAGGCCTTGGCTAGCCTGCCGGAGGCGTTGCAGCCTTCGCTGGAGGAACAGGCGATCCTGTTGCAGGCACTGGTAGAAGTCGACCGCCTGCTGCAAGGGCTTGGCCCGAAGGTGAAGCAGGTGTTCATGCTGTCGCAGTTCGACGGCCTGACCTACCCACAGATTGCCGAGCACATGAACATCAGCGTGCGCAGCGTCAACAACTACATGGCCAAAGCCATGGAGCATTGCTGTTTGATGCAGTTGCAACTGGCATGAGCCTGTCGCCCGCCGAGTTGAACGACATCAGTGTCGCCGCGCGCTGGTACGCGCGGCTGCACTCGGGCATCGCCACCGACGCCGACCGCAGCGCCTGGAACGACTGGCTGGTTGCCGACCCGGCCCACCGTCAGGCCTGGCAACGCATGGCCGCCGTGGGCGAGCAGATGACCCGCGTGCCCGGCGCCCTGGCGGCCCCTGCCTTGCGCGGCGCCGAGCGCTCTCGGCGCCAGCTGTTGCGCAGTGTCGTGATACTGGTGCCGGCCACTTCGCTGGGCTGGCTGGGTTGGCGCAGCGACACCTCGCAACAACTGCTGGCCGACTACCGCACCGCCGTGGGTGAACGCCGCGCGTTTCGCTTGCCCGATGGCGGCTCGCTGCTGCTGAACACCGACACGTCGGTGAACCTCAAGTACGACGGCCAGCAACGGGTGCTGGAACTGTTGCGCGGCGAAATTCTGGTCACCACGGCGGCCGACCCCGCGCAACGGCCGTTCAGTGTGCGCACCCGGCATGGCCAGGTACGGGCGCTGGGCACGCGTTTTCTGGTTCGCTCCCAAGCCTTGGAGGGTGACGTGGCCGTGCTCGAGAAGGCGGTGGAAGTGAGGGCGTCCAGCGGTGCGTTGGCAGTGCGTGTGGAAGCTGGGCAATCCATCGCGTTTTCTGACCGTTCGGTGGGGGCAATACGGCGCAATGACGCCTCTGTAGGGGCCTGGCAACAAGGCAGCATCATCGCCCTGGACCGTCCCTTGGGCGAACTGCTGGCGGACCTCTCGCGCTATCGCACCGGGGTGCTGCGCTGTGATCCCCGCATTGCCCAGCTGAAGGTTTCTGGCGCGTTCCCCATCGATGACACTGACCGGGCATTGGCGGCACTGGAAACCGGGTTTGCGCTGCGCGTCACGCGCTACAGCCGTTTTTGGGTCACCGTATCGCCGCCCCCTTCCCCAGCGGGCTGAAAAAACTTTCGCGGGTTTTGCACTTTTCTTACACGACGTTCGGCTCATCCCCCAAAGGGTTCTATTGATCGTTTTCAGGGGGAGGATTGGTATGTCTGCTGTGTTCAAGCGTGGTCGTCTGGCGACTGCAATAAATGTTGGGCTGTTGGCGGCAACCACCGCCGGCGCCTGGCCCATGACGACGTATGCAGCGCCGCAGCCGACGCAGCAAAATGCCGTACGGTCGTACAATATTGCGGGGGGCAGCCTGACTGAAGTCCTCAGCCGCTTCGCCAGTGCGGCGGGCGCCGCGATTTCGTTCGATGCCCGGCAAACAGACGGTTTGCAGAGCCCCGGCCTCAAAGGTGCGTTCGGTGTCAGCGAGGGCTTTACCCAGATTCTGGCAGGCAGCGGCCTGCAGGCCGAGCCGCGGTCAAACGGCACTTATGTGCTGCAGGCGGTGCCGTCGTCGGGCTCGGCACTGGAGCTGGGGGCCACCAACATCACCAGCCAGGTGCTGGGCGCAACCACTGAAAACAGCGGCTCGTACACCACGGGCGCGGTGACCATCGGCAAGGGCGAGCACTCGCTCAAGGAGACGCCGCAGTCGGTCACGGTGATGACGCGCAAAATGATGGACGACCAGAACCTGTACACCATCGATCAGGTCATGGAAAAGACGCCCGGCATCACCGTGTACGACTCGACCATGGGCGGCAAATACTTCTATTCGCGCGGGTTCCGCATGTCGGGCCAGTACCAGTACGACGGCGTGCCGCTGGACATGGGCAACCTCTATGTTCAAGCCGACAGCTTCAGCAGTGACATGGCCTACTACGACCGGGTCGAGGTGCTGCGCGGCGCAGCCGGCATGATGAAAGGGTCGGGCGGGACCGCTGGCGGGGTGAACTTCGTGCGCAAGCGTGGCCTGGCGGCGGCGCATACCGACATCACCCTGTCCGGAGGCAGTTGGGACAACTATCGCGGGCAGCTCGACACCGGTGGGCCGCTGAACGCAGCCGGCACCTTGCGTGGCCGGGCGGTCGTGGCGGAGCAGAGCCGGCATTACTCGGTCGACGACGCCAACCGCAAGGACCAGGTGTACTACGGCGCCCTCGACGTCGATGTCAGCCCCGACACGACGTTGGGCCTAGGCGTTGCCTACGAGGACGTGGATGCCAACCCCTGCTGGGGCGGCCTGCCACGCTACCGGGACCGCAGCGACCTGAACCTCAGCCGCTCGACCTGCCTCGACCCTTCGTGGAATACCTGGCGCAGCCAGCGCACCACGGTGTTCACCGACCTCACCCACCAGCTCGACGAAGACTGGAAGCTCAAGGTGGCGAGCGTTTATACAAAGAACACCCAAGACATCAAGTACGCCTTCGCGTCCGGTGCGGTGACGCCTGGCATCGATACCACTGGCATGCTGGGCAGTATGTATGACTATGACCAGGTCGATTACGGCCTGGATGCCTATGTGGATGGCAAGTTCGCTGCCTTCGGCCAGCAACATGAACTGGTGCTGGGCATGAACGCCAGCCGCTCGAAGAAAGATGACTTCTACTCGGTGGCGTTCCTTGCGCAACGGCAGAACGTGTTCAACCCCGACAAGTTCATCCCTGAGCCAGATGACAGCTACTTCATCGAGCACTCGTCGCGCGGTGGCCCGGTCAAGTCCGTGACCACACAAAAAGGCCTCTACTCGACCCTGCGCCTGAAACTGGCCGACCCGTTGACCCTGGTGATGGGGGGCCGGGTGAGTTGGTATAACGCCGAGACCGATACCGTCTTCATCGACACCGCCACGCCGCCGCAGCACTCCAACGCCCGCGAGACCGGGCAGGTCACACCCTTTGCCGGCGTGCTGCTGGACCTGAACGAAAACCTGACGGCCTACGCCAGCTACTCGGACATCTTCACCCCGCAAGGCAGCTACCGGGACGAACAAGGTTCGGCGCTCAAACCGCTGGTGGGCCAGAGCTATGAACTGGGGATCAAGGGGGCCTGGTTCGACGGGCGTTTGAACGGCGCCTTCAACCTGTTCCGCACCATTCAGAAGGACCAGGCGCAGACCGACTACAACTCGTCGTGCCCCTCCTCGGATGGCTACTGCTATGTCAACGCTGGCAAGGTCCGCGCTCAGGGTTTCGAGGCCGAGATCAGTGGTGAAGTCATCGAGCGCCTGCAATTGCTGGCGGGCTACACCTACACCCAGACCAAGACACTCGACGATATCGACACCAGCCTGAACGGCGCGGCGTTCAACAGCTATGTGCCTCGGCACGTGCTGCGCCTGTGGGGCGAGTACGCGCTCGATGGCGCTTTTGAGCGGTTCAGCCTGGGTGCCGGGGTGAACGCGCAGAGCGATAACTTCCGGGTTTCGCCTGCCAGTGGCGAGAAGATCAGCCAGGCGGGGTACGCGGTTTGGAATGGCCGGATCGGTTACCGGATCGACGATACCTGGTCGGTGGCGGTTAACGGCAACAACCTGTTCGACAAGCGTTATTACGCCAGTATCGGGACAGAGACGTTTGGTAATTATTATGGGGAGCCGCGTAATTTCATGGTGTCGGTCAAGGCCAGTTTTTGATGTGAGGGGTGGGGTGAGCCGGCGGTAGATTGAGGGAGGGCCGCCAGGTGCATGGCTATGGATTTGCAGCGCCTGTCAGATCGAGCGCCGCCCGCGCGGCGCATCGCGAGCAACGCTCGCTCCTACGTTTGTTTCGGGCCAGTGAGGCCTGTGAAGTCTGCGCGCGACCGCCTTGTTTGTCCGACTGGATATCAAGGTGGGCACCAAGGGGCCGCGCGCCCATGCCTGAGGAATAACTGGCCCGAAACAAATGTGGGAGCAGCCTTGTGCTGCGAAGCGCCGCGCGGGCGGCGCTCGATCTCATAGGTCCCACAAAACTCAAGACATGCACCCACAACCCACACCCAATCATCAAAAATTCTGACAACAATCGTCTTCCATCATCAGCCAAAACGGGCATAAATTCTCTACCGTCAACCCCCAGCACCAACGGTAGAGCCCAATGCCCAGCCACCACCAAACGCCCGCCTCCCCTGCCCTGGACATCCTGATCCAGCGCTCCGCCCTGCCCAGCCCTGCGCTCAGCGAGGCCCAGGCACACGCCTTGCTGCAGGCGCACTACGGCTTCGCGGGCAGCCTGTCATCGCTGGGCAGCCAGCAAGACTTGAACTTCCGCGTGGATGCCGCCCAGGGCCGTTTCGTGCTCAAGGCCTGCCACGGCAGCTATGCCCAGGTCGAACTGGAGGCGCAGCATGCCGCGCTGGCGTACCTGCGCGAACAGGGTTTGCCGGTACCCGCAGTGCGCCCGGCGCAAAACGGGCAGGCATTGCTGGCCCTGGACATCGACGGGCAACCGCTGCGGGTACGCCTGCTTGACTACATCGACGGCCAACCGCTGACCCGCCTCAAGCACATGGCACCGCGCCTGATAGCCGAGCTGGGCGGGCTTTGCGCGAAAGTGGACCAAGCCTTGGCCGAGTTTGACCACCCCGGCTTGAACCGCACCCTGCAATGGGACCCGCAGCACGCGCAGGCGTTGATCCAGCACCTGCTGCCGGTGTTGCAAGACGCCGGGCAACGCGCCCGTGTCGAGCAAACCACTCAACTGGCGGCCGAGCGCCTGGCACCGCTGGTGGAGCAGCTGCCAAGCCAAGCCGTGCACCTGGACATCACCGATGACAACGCCGTGTGGGCCCGCGATGACGAGCGCCAGTGGCAGGTGCAGGGCGTCATCGATTTTGGCGACCTGCTGCGTACCTGGCGCATTGCCGACCTCTCGGTGACCTGTGCGGCACTGCTGCACCATGCCGAAGGCGACCCACTGCGCATTCTGCCGGCGGTGCGGGCCTACCAGGCCCTCAACCCGCTGAGCGAAGCCGAGCTGCGTGCTCTGTGGCCGCTGGTGCTCAACCGCGCTGCGGTACTGGTGCTGAGCAGCGAGCAACAGCTGGCTGTAGACCCGGGCAACCAGTACATCCGCAACAACATCGCCCACGAATGGGAAATTTTCGACACGGCTACTGCCGTGCCATTCGCGCTGATGGAGGCGGCTATTCTGCTGGCGGCCGGTGTTCAACCCAGCCGGCCCGACCTGGCCAGTTGCGCGCCCCTGTTGCCTGAACAGGCCGGCCAGCCAGTGGCTCGCCTCGACCTGGGCGTGCTCAGCCCGCACTGCGAAGCAGGCAACTGGGAACAGCCAGGCTTCGACCAGCACCTGCTGGCTGCACAACCGGCCCCGGCGTGCACGCTGCATGGCCAATATCGCCTGTCACAAACCCATATCGACCGCGCTGAAGAACCTGCCACCTGCGCGCTGGGTGTCGAATTGCATGTGCCCAACACCAGCACCGTGCAGGCGCCGCAGGCCGGTACCTGGCAGCGCCATGGCGATGGCCGCGGTTGCCTGCGCACACCCCACTGGAGCTTGTGGCTAGGTGGCCTGGAGGATGCTCCGGCAGATGGGCAGGCCCTGGCAAAAGGTCAAAAATTGGGCAGCAGCGGTGGCTTGCTCAGCATTCAGCTGTGCCTGGATAACGGCGCCCGCCCGCCCTTTTTCGCCACCCCCTCCCAGGCCGCTGCCTGGCTAGCGCTGTGCCCGTCGCCTGCCGCGCTGCTGGGCTTTGATTGCGACGCCGAACCGCTGCCCGATGCACAGGCGCTGCTGGCACGTCGTGATGCCAGCTTCGCCCGTTCGCAAAAGCACTACTACACGCAACCGCCCCATATCGAACGCGGCTGGCGCAATTATTTGATCGACATGCAGGGCCGGTCTTACCTGGACATGCTCAACAACGTGGCCGTGCTTGGCCACGGGCACCCACGCATGGTGGCGGAATCGGCGCGGCAATGGTCGCTGCTGAACACCAACTCGCGCTTCCACTACGCGGCCATCGCCGAGTTCTCCGAACGCCTGCTGAAGCTGGCGCCAGCAGGCTTCGACCGGGTGTTCCTGGTCAATAGCGGCACCGAGGCCAACGACCTGGCCATCCGCCTGGCCTGGGCCTACAGCGGCGGGCGCGACCTGCTCAGCGTGCTGGAGGCCTACCACGGCTGGTCGGTGGCTACAGACGCCATTTCCACCTCTATCGCCGACAACCCGCAAGCCCTGGAAACCCGGCCAGACTGGGTGCACCCGGTCGAGGCACCGAACACGTTCCGTGGGCGCTTCCGTGGTGCCGACAGTGCCGCCGACTACCTGCGCGACGTCGACGCCAAGCTGGCCGACCTCGATGCCCGTGGCCGCCAACTGGCCGGTTTCATCTGCGAGCCGGTGTACGGCAACGCCGGGGGCATCTCGCTGCCAGCGGGCTACCTGCAGGACGCCTACACCAAGGTGCGCGCCCGTGGTGGCGTGTGCATCGCCGACGAGGTGCAGGTGGGTTATGGCCGACTGGGCGAGTACTTCTGGGGCTTCGAGGAGCAAGGGGTGGTGCCCGACATCATCACCATGGCCAAGGGCATGGGCAACGGCCAGCCGCTGGGGGTAGTGATCACCCGCCGCGAAATCGCCGAGGCGCTGGAGGCGCAGGGCTACTTCTTCTCATCGGCGGGGGGCAGCCCGGTCAGTTGCCGCATCGGCATGGCGGTGCTGGACGTGATGCAAGAGGAAGGGCTGTGGGACAACGCCCGCGACACCGGCCGCTACTTCAAGGCGCGCTTGCAGGCGCTGGTCGACAAGCACCCGCTCGCAGGTGCGGCGCATGGCTCGGGCTTCTACCTGGGGCTTGAGTTGGTACGCGACCGGCAGACGCTGGAACCGGCGACCGAGGAGACCTTGCTGCTGTGCGACCGCTTGCGTGACCTGGGCATCTTCATGCAGCCGACCGGCGACTACCTCAACATCCTCAAGATCAAACCACCGATGTGCACCACACGGGCGAGCGTGGACTACTTTGTCGACAGCGTGGACCGTATCCTGTCGGAAGATCTGTAAGAGATTGTTATAGGCCTGCTTGAAAACTCATACTTTTCTGCAGCAACACACCGTCATAACGGGGGCCGCTGCGCAGCCCCCATCACAGCCTACGCGGCTCAACCGATCAATCAGGTTTTCTGACAATGGCCTTCACCAGCGACTCACTTGCCGTTTTTCTGGCCGTACTGGAGGCAGGGTCGTTTTCCGCAGCAGCGCGCAAGCTGGGCCGCGTGCCTTCGGCCGTGAGCATGGCCATCGCCCAGCTGGAAGCCGAGCTGGACCTGGCCCTGTTCGACCGGGCCACGCGCAAAGCCTTGCCAACCAGCGCCGCCTTGGCCCTCGAACCTCAGGCCAGGCAGGTGATCTGCCAGCTCAACCTGCTCGACGCCCAGGCCCTGCAGCTGCACAAGGGGCTGGAAAAGCGCCTGACCATCGCCATGGCACCCGAGCTGCAAACCGGCCGCTGGAGCCAACCGCTGGAAACCCTCGCGCAAGAATTCCCAAGCCTTGAGATCGAAGTGCGTTCGGCCACGCAAGCCGAAGCGATTCGTTTGCTGCATGACGGCAGCGTGCAGTTGGCGCTGGTTTTCGAACGGCCCGGCATCGATGAGCGTGAGTCATTTCTTGAAGCCGGCAGCCAGTTGCTGGTCGCCGTCGCATCACCCCGCCACCCCGCCGGGCGCAACAGTGGCACACCACTGCCCGAAGAAGCCTTCGCCGAGCAACGGCAAATCATCGTGGCCTCCGGCAAAGCCACCGGCTCCGACCCGCGCATGGTGTTGTCGCGGCGCATCTGGCTGACCGACAGCTACCTAGCTACGCTGGATCTGGTGCAATCCGGCCTGGGGTGGGCCTACCTGCCGCAGCCGCTGGTCGAACCGTTGATTGCCTCGGGCGCCTTGGCCGAGGTGCGCTTCGACAACATGGCCAGCCGCTTACGGCTGTGGGTCGACATCATCTGGGTCAAACCGCGGCCCCTGGGCCTGGGCGCGCGGCGCTACCTGGAAGTCGTACGGCAACTGTTCGAAAAGGAGCCGCCAAGGGCCTGACCACGCGCAATGGCCGCCCGGCCGGCATCATCAGGCGGGCGCGACCAACCGGTAGCCGACGCCCGCCTCGGTGATGATGAAACGCGGCGCCATGGGGTCATCCCCGAGTTTTTGCCGCAGGTGCCCGACCACGATCCGCAGGTAGTGGGTATCGTCCACATGGGTCGGCCCCCAAATGTCCTTGAGCAACTGCTGCTGGGTAATCACCCGGCCCGGGTGCCCGGCCAGCTGGGCCAGCAACGCATACTCCTTGCGGGTCAGCGCCACCTCGACGCCCTCCAGGGTCACGCGGCGGAAGGCAAAGTCCACGGTCAACGGCCCGAAACTGGCCGCCACCTCGCCCCCGCCGGCCTGCGGCACCTGGCGCAGCAAGGCGCGCACCCGCGCCAGAAACTCCTGAATACCAAACGGCTTGGTCACGTAGTCATTCGCGCCGCCGTCCAGCGCATCGACCTTCTGCACCTCACTGGCCCGCACCGACAGCACCAGCACCGGCACTGCGCTCCATTCACGCAGCTCGCGCAGCACTTGCTGGCCGTCCATGTCCGGCAGGCCGAGGTCGAGCACCACCAGGTCGGGCTTGCCCAAGGCGGCCTGCGCCAGGCCCTCGCTGCCGGTGGCGGCCTCGATCACCTTGTAGCCCTGGGACGTCAGGCTGATGCGCAAAAACTTGCGGATCTGCGGTTCGTCGTCGATGACCAGGAGGGTGGCGGACTGGCTCATGGGGCTTCGCTTTCGGCTTCAGGTTGAGGGGGCAGCGGCAAGCATAAAGTGATGCCAGTGCCCTGGCCATCGATCCCTTCACCCACCAGGATCTGCCCGCCATGGGCGCCAATCATGCCCTGGCAGATCGCCAGGCCGAGGCCAGTGCCCTGCCCGCCCCGGTCACCGCGGGCGGCGGTGTAGAACATGTCGAAAATCTTCTCCCGCTCGGCCACCGGAATGCCGGGGCCCTGGTCGCTGACGGCAATGCGCAGTTGTTCACCCTGCACCGACACCTGCAGTTCCAGCCGACCCTGGGCCGGCGAGAAGCGTGCAGCGTTCTCCAGCACGTTGACCAAGGCCTGCTCGATCAGCGCCGCATGCACGAACAGCAACGGCAGCTCGGCCGGCACATCGGTGTGCACGCGCAGGGGCGCAAGCACCACTCGCAGGCGGTTCAGCGCACTGCCGACGATGTCTGCGGGGGCCACCCAATCGCGGGCCAGCTTGAGGCCGCCATGGCCCAGGCGGGTCATGTCGAGCAGGTTCTGGATGTAGCGGTCCAGGCGCTCGGCTTCATTGCGGGTGCCTTCCAGCAGCTCGCGGCGGTCGTCCTCGGGGATCGCCTCGCCCAGCGCCAGCAAGCTGTCGATGCTGCCGCGCATGGCGGTCAAGGGCGTGCGCAGGTCGTGGGAGACCGAGGCTAACAAGGCACTGCGCAGTTGCTCGGTTTCGCCATGCAGGCGCGCCGCCTCCAATTGTTCGGCCAGGCGGGCGCGGGCCAGGGCTTGGGCCAGGGGTTGGCCGAGGGCCATGAGCAGGCGCCGGCGCTGGGCGCTGAGCGGTTCGCCAGAGCGCGGGCGTACGCCGAGCAGGGCCAGCGGGTGGTCATCGACCGCCAGCGGCCACCACCACCAGCGGCCATTGGGCAAGGTGTCACTGCCATGGCCCGCCGCCTGCCCGTGCTGCCAGGCCCACTCGGCGGCGGCGCGCTCGTTGTCGCTGAGGCCGTGGGCCTCGCCGCTGGCCAGGTGCAGCTGGCCTTCGGGGTTACGTTCGAGCAGGCAGACTTGCACATCCTGCCAGCCGTCAAGGTGTTGGCCGGCGGCGTTGAACACCGCTTGGCGGTCGGCGGCAACGGTCAGGCGGCGGGATAAATCAAGCAACTGGTTGGTCTGCGCCTGCGTCTCGCGCAGCGCCTGCAACTGGCGGCGCTGGCGGGCCGCAAGATTGCCGGTGAGGGCCGCCATCAGCAGGAAGAACACCAGGGTCAGCACGTCTTCTTCGCGCTGGATGCTGAACGAGAAATTGGGCGGGATGAACAGGAAGTCGTAGGTCAGAAACGACAGGGCAGCGCAGGCCAAGGCCGGCCCCAGGCTGCTGCGCACCGCTACCAGCAGCACGGCGGCAAGGAACACCAGGGAGATATTGGGCAGCGCCAGCACGCTGGACACGGCCCACGACAAACCGGTCGCCAGCAGCGTGGCAAACAGGGCCAGCAGGTAGTGCCGCCACACCCATACCCGTTGCACCGCCGCACTGGCCGGGGCCGGCTGGGCATCGCGGTCGAGCACGTTGATCTCCAGGCCGTGGCTTTCGCGCAGCAGCCGCGCCGCTACACCGGCGCCGAAGAAGCGACGGCGCAGGCGATCACGCGACTGCCCCACCAGCACCAGGCTGGCCCGCCGCTCGCCGGCATGCTGGATCAGCGTGCGCGCCACTTCACCGGCGCGCAGCAGCACCACTTCGCCGCCCAGGCGCTCAGCCAGTTGCTGCGCGGCTTGCAGGCGTTGGCGTGCGGCTTCGTCGCGCAGCTTACCGTTGTCGACGTGCACCAGGCTCCAGGGCAGGTGCCGGCGTTGCGCTACGCGGCTGGCGTGGCGCACCAGGCGTTCGGCCTGGTCGTCGCCATCGATGCCCACCAGCAGGCGCCCGCGCAGGGCCGGAGCCTCCTGCCCGCGCTGGCGGTAGCCGTGGGCCAGGTCGGCGTCGACCTGGGCGGCGGCGGTCTGCATGGCCAGCTCGCGCAATGCGGTGAGGTTGGTCTGGGAGAAATAGGCATCGATCGCAGCCCGCGCCTGCTCTGGCACGTACACCTTGCCTTCGCGCAGGCGCTCCAGCAATTCGCGCGGTGGCAGGTCGATCAAGACCAATTCGAACGCTTCCTGCAGGACCCAGTCCGGCAGGGTTTCGCGCACCTGCACGCCGGTGATGTCGCGGACCTTGTCGTTGAGGCTTTCCAGGTGCTGGACGTTGACCGTGGTGTACACGTCGATGCCGGCGGCGAGTAGTTCCTGAACGTCCTGCCAGCGCTTGGCGTGGCGGCTGCCGGGGGCGTTGGTGTGGGCCAGTTCGTCGACCAGGGCCAGCGCAGGTGCGGCCTTGAGCAGGCCGTCGAGGTCCATCTCCTCCAGGGTGACGCCACGGTACTCGCTGCGCAGCAGGGGCTGCTGGGGCAGGCCACCAAGCAGCGACTCGGTTTCGGCGCGGCCATGGGTTTCGACGACCCCGGCCAGCAGGTGTACGCCCTGGCGTTGCTGGCTGTGGGCGGCTTGCAGCATGGCGTAGGTCTTGCCCACACCCGGTGCGGCGCCAAGGAACACCTTCAGCCTGCCGCGGCCTTCGCGCGGAAGGTTGGCCAACAGCGCGTCTGCGCGGGCGGAATCACTCATGTTTCATCCTTAGATTGTGCGGCGATCGGTGAATCTGGGCCTGCTTTGCAGGCCTTCGCGGGCAAGCCCGCACCTACAGGGACCTCACCGCCCTTGCGAGCGGTGCGATACGGCCCCAAGCTCACTGCCCCAACCTCTCCAGGGCCTGGTTCAGCGCCAGTACATTGACCACAGGCGGCCCGATCAATGGGTGGAGGGTGGCCTCTTCCACCAGGGCTTGCAAGCGTTCAACGGGCACCTTGCGAGCCGCTGCCACACGCGCTACCTGATAAGCCACCGCCTCCGGCGGCAAATGCGGGTCCAGGCCACTGCCTGAGGTGGTCAACAAGGCTTGCGGCACAGGCCCTTGCTCAGCCCGGTACAGCTTCGCGGCCTCGCTGCCCACCCGCTCGGCCAGCGCCGGGTTGCTCGGCGACAGGTTGCTGGCACTGCTGGCAACCGTGGCATAAGCCCCAGCCGAGGGCCGCGAATGGAACCAGCCATCGCCTTGGAAATCCTGAGCGATCAGTGCCGAGCCGCGCACCTCGCCGCGCGCGTCACGCACCAGGCTGCCATTGGCCTGTTCAGGGAAGGCGACCTGGGCAATACCGGTCACCGCCAACGGGTACAACGCGCCGGTGACCAGCGTCATCAGCAAAGCCAGGCTCAAGGCCGGGCGTACATAAGTGTTCATGGCGGCCTCCTCAGACCAGGTGCAAGGCATTGAGCAGCATGTCGATCAGCTTGATCCCAGCGAACGGCACGATGATCCCGCCCAGCCCGTAGATCAGCAGGTTGCGCCGCAGCAGGTGGGCCGCGCTCGCCGCGTGCACCCGCACACCGCGCAGCGCCAGCGGGATCAACACGATGATGATCAGCGCGTTGAACACGATCGCCGACAAGATCGCGCTCTGCGGGCTGGCCAGGTGCATCAGGTTGAGCACGCCCAGCTGCGGGTAGATGGCCGCGAACAACGCCGGCAGGATGGCGAAGTACTTGGCCACGTCGTTGGCAATCGAGAAGGTGGTCAAGGCGCCACGGGTCACCAGCAGTTCCTTGCCCACCTGGACCACGTCCAGCAGCTTGGTCGGGTCGCTGTCCAGGTCGACCATGTTGGCCGCCTCACGCGCTGCCTGGGTGCCGTCGTTCATGGCCATGCCCACATCGGCCTGGGCCAGCGCCGGGGCGTCGTTGGCGCCGTCGCCGCACATGGCGACCAGGCGGCCGTCGTTTTGCTCCTGACGGATGCGCGCCAGCTTCTTCTCTGGGGTGGCCTCGGCCAGCACGTCATCGACCCCGGCCTCGGCGGCAATGGCAGCGGCGGTCAGCGGGTTGTCACCGGTCACCATCACGGTGCGGATGCCCAGCTTGCGCAGTTCGGCAAAGCGCTCGCGAATACCGGGCTTGACCACGTCCTTGAGGTGGATCACCCCAAGCAAGCGCTGGTCGACACACACCAACAGCGGCGTGCCGCCACTCTGGGCAATGCGCTCGACCTCGCGGGCCAATGCCGGCGGCATTTCCAGCCGTTGCAGGCCAACGAATGCCAGCACCGCATCGACAGCACCCTTGCGGTAGCGGTGCTGCTGGAAGTCGACACCCGACAACCGCGTCTCGGCGCTGAAGGCGATCGGTACGAGCTGCTGCCCGGAGGGTTCGACGAAGTCGTGCAACTGGCGCAGGTACTCGACGATCGATTTGCCCTCGGCCGTGTCATCGGCCAGCGAGGCGAACAAGGCGCCCTCCCCCAGCTCCTTGGCGGTGACGCCCGGCGCGGCATGCAGCGCGCTGCAGCGGCGGTTGCCGAAGGTGATGGTGCCGGTCTTGTCGAGCATCAGGGTGTGCACGTCGCCCGCAGCTTCCACCGCGCGGCCGGAACGGGCAATGACGTTGAGCCGGACCAGGCGGTCCATGCCGGCAATGCCAATGGCCGACAGCAAGCCGCCGATGGTGGTGGGGATCAACGTCACCAGCAGTGCGGCCAGGAAGATCAACGGCAAGCTACCGCCGGCAAAGTGGGCGAACGGCTGCAGGGTCACGACCACGATCAGGAAGATCAGGGTCAGGCCAATCAGCAGGATATCCAGGGCAATCTCGTTGGGCGTTTTCTGGCGTTTGGCACCTTCGACCAAGGCGATCATGCGGTCCAGGGTTGATTCGCCAGGGTTGCTGGTGATGCGGATCAGCAACCAGTCAGACACCAGCCGCGTGTTGCCGGTGACCGCCGAGCGGTCGCCGCCGGACTCGCGGATCACCGGGGCCGACTCACCGGTGATGGCCGCCTCGTTGACCGCCGCGATGCCTTCGATTACCTCACCATCACCCGGGATCAGCTCACCCGCGATCACCTTGACCACATCGCCCTTGCGCAGCGCGGTCGCGGCAACCGTTTCGAATGCGCCAGCGCTGTCGCGACGTTGGGCGTTCAGCCCCTGGCTCCCAGCCTTGAGGCTGTCGGCGCGGGCCTTGCCACGGCCTTCGGCGAGGGCTTCGGCAAAGTTGGCGAACAGCACGGTAAACCACAGCCACAGGGCAATTTGCACCGCCACTGTTGTGCTCACGCCACTGCCGGGGGCAAAACACAACACAGTGGTCAGCGCGGCAGTCAGCGCCACCACCAGCATCACCGGCGAGCGCTTGAGCTGCCGAGGGTCCAGTTTAACGAAGGCCTGGATCAGGGCCGGGCGCCAGAGCGCGGCGAAGCGGGTCTGGTCCTTGGCGCTGTGGGGGGCTTTTACTTCAGGAATGGGCATGTTCATGGTGGTTCCTCAGAAGCCCAGGCTCAGGTGTTCGGCAATTGGCCCGAGGGCCAAGGTCGGCAGGAAGGTCAGGCCACCCACCAGCAGGATGGTTACCAGCAACAGGCCGGTGAACAGCGGGCCGTGGGTGGGGAAGCTGTTCAGCCCCTGGGGTGCGCTCTTTTTCGCCGCCAGGCTGCCGGCCAAGGCCAATATCGGCAGGATGTAGCCGAAGCGGCCGATCAGCATGGCCAGGCCGAGCATCAGGTTGTGGTACACCGTGTTGGCGCCAAAACCGGCAAAGGCCGAACCGTTGTTGGCGGTGCCGGAGGTGTAGGCGTACAGCAGTTGGCTAAAGCCATGGGCACCGGGGTTGCTCACCGCCGCCGCCGGGCCCGGCAGGCTGGCGGCGATGGCGCCCAGCACCAGCACGCCGACCGGCATCACCAGCAAGGTCGCCACCAACAGTTGCACCTCACGCGCCTGCAGCTTCTTGCCCAGGTATTCCGGGGTACGGCCAATCATCAGGCCGGCCAGGAACACGGCGATCAGCACGAACAAAAGCATGCCGTAGAGCCCCGCACCGACGCCGCCGAAGATCACCTCGCCGACCATCATGTTGACCATCGCGACCATGCCGGTCAGCGGGTTGAGGCTGTCGTGCATGGCATTGACCGAGCCGTTGGAGGCTGCCGTGGTGGTCACTGTCCACAGCACCGAACCGGTGGTGCCGAAGCGGCTTTCCTTGCCTTCGAGCGGCGCGCTTTGCTGCACCTGCGCGCTCTGCAAGGCCGGGTTGGGCTGGTATTCGGACCACAGCGCTGTAGCCCCACCGATAAGGAACAGGCTCAGCATGCAGGCAAGAATCGCCCGGCTCTGGCGCAGGTCTTTCACGTAATGGCCGAAGGTAAACACCAGCGCCGCCGGGATGAGAATGATCGACGCCACCTCGAACAGGTTGCTCCAGGCCGTGGGGTTTTCGAACGGGTGTGCCGCGTTGACGCCGAAGAAGCCGCCGCCGTTGGTGCCCAGCTGCTTGATGGCGATCTGGCTAGCCGCCGGGCCGAGCGGGATGGTCTGGTCAGTGCCTTGCAGGGTCAGTGCGTGCGCATAGTCGGCAAAGGTCTGCGGCACACCCTGCCACACCAGCAGCAGCGCCAGCACCAGGCACAGGGGCAACAACCCATAGAGCGTGGCCCGGGTCATGTCGACCCAGAAGTTGCCCAGGGTGGCGGCCGAACGGCGGGCAATGCCGCGGCACAGGGCCACAAGTACTGCCAGGCCAGTGGCAGCACTGACGAAGTTCTGCACCGTCAGGCCCAGCATCTGGCTCAGGTAGCTGACCGATGACTCGCCGCTATAAGCCTGCCAGTTGGTGTTGGTGACGAAGCTTACGGCGGTGTTGAACGCCAGCGACCACTCCTGCCCGGGCAATTGCTGTGGGTTCAGCGGCAAGTAGCCCTGCAACAGCAGCACGGCAAACAACAGCAGGAAGCCGGCCAGGTTGAAGGCCAGCAACGCCAGGGTGTATTGCTTCCAGTTCTGCTCCTGGTCGGCGCGTACGCCTGCCAGTCGATAGCAGGCCTGCTCTAACGGGCCCACCACCGGTGACAGCCAGGTGCGCTGGCCTTCCATCACCTTGTAGTAGAACCGCCCAAGCCAGGGTGCCGGTAGCAGCACGATGGCGAAAAACGCCAGTAACAAGGCAAAGTCGTAACTGTGCATGGCCACTCCCTAGCTGCGATCGGCGCGCAGCAGCGCCATCAGCAGGTAAATCGCCAATGCCACTGCCAGCAGCAGTGACAGCCCGTCGAGCATGTTCATGTGTGGAGCTCCCCGTGGTGCGGCGCTTGGGCCGCTTTGGGGAAATTGTCCGAGGGAGGGGCGTAAAGGGGCGAGATCGAGGGATGGATCAACGCATAAAGAATGCGTAAAAAACGCAGCCCCTTGTAGGAGCGGCCTTGCGTCGCGAAAGGGCTGCAAAGCAGCCCCAGATTTCAGCGTTACCACGATAATCGCTGGGGCTGCTATGCAGCCCTTTCGCGACGCAAGGCCGCTCCTACGGTGTTTGCTGCCCGGCGTTGCGGCTCCAGTCAAGCAGCAGGCTATACCCCACCGCCAGCAACGTCGGCCCGATGAACAGGCCAATGAAACCAAAGGCGATCAACCCGCCGAACACACCCAGCAGCACGATGACCAGCGGCAGGTTGCCGCCACGGCTGATCAGGTAGGGCTTGAGCACGTTGTCCACGCCGCTGATGACGAAGGTGCCCCAGATACCCAGGAACACCGCCATGCCGTACTCCCCTTTCCACGCCAACCAGGCCGTCGCGGGGATCCACGCCAGGGGTGGCCCCATGGGGATCAGGCTGAGCATGAAGGTCACCAGGCCCAGCACGATGGCCCCGGGGACGCCGGCGATCAGGAAGCCGATCAGCGCAAGCAAGGCCTGGGCCGCTGCCGTGCCGATGACACCGTTGACCACACGTTGCACGGTGCCCGCCACCAGGTCCAGGTAGTACTCGGCGCGGTCACCGGTCAAGCGCTGCAACAGGCGCAGCACGAACGCTGACAGGCGCGGGCCGTCACGGTAGAAGAAGAACACGAAGACCAGGCTCAAGCTCAGTTCGAGCATGCCGCTGCCGATCTGCGCACTGCGCGCCAGCAACCAGTTGCCGACCTGGCCCAGGTAAGGCTTGATCGAAGCAATCAAAGCCGCACCTTGCTGGTCGAGCGATTGCCACCAATTGACCATGCGCTCACCCACCAGGGGAATGCTGCCCAGCCAGGCCGGCGCCTCGGGCAGCCCATCCACCTGCACATCACGGACAAACGCCGTGGCATCGCGGATATGATCCGCCAGGTTGAAACCCAGCCATACCAGCGGCAACGCCACGATAAGGATCCAGGCTGCGGTCAGCAGGCTGGCGGCCAACGTTTCGCGCCCGCCCAGCGCACGCGTCAGCAAGCGCATCAGCGGCCAGCTGGCAAAGGCCAGAATGGCGCCCCACAGCAGCGCCGAAATGAACGGTGCCATGACCCACAAGGCAGCGCCGAGCAACGTCAACAGGACGATCTGGATCAGCAGGCGGTCATTATTGGCCATGGCGGTGCTCGTTCAACGGATCAGTTCCAGGTGCAGGCCATCGGTAGGGGCGTTGCCGACCTCGAGCCGGTTGCTGCGCACGCCCGCCTTGACCAGTTGCTCACGCCACGCTTCGGCCTCTTTGCCGCTGAGGCTGGCGCGCAAGGTGCTGTCCAGGTTGAGGCTACGCCCCAACAACGCCACCCAGGCAGGTTGCGGCGTGCTCAGGTCAGGGTAGTCGAGCTTGCCGGTGTCGCGCATTTCGCGCAGCACCGTGGCGGCCGTGGGCAGCAGCTCACCCAGCGGGCTGGCAGCAACGAACTCTTCCACGTGCAGGTAGGCGCGGCGGTTGCCGCGGGTGACGCTGTACAACGCCACCAGTGTGTCGGCCTCTTCTGCAGAACGGCGCAGGAGGATGAACGCCTGCTGCTCGTCACCGCCATTGAGCCGTGCATTGGCGAATACATCATTGGCCCAAAGGCTGGCTTCGCCGCAGTCGCGGCCCTGGCACCAGAACAATGGGTAACCACCGTCGTGTTGCAGTGCTTCGCGGGCGCTGGTAAACGCCTCGCGGGCCGTGCGCTCCACCGGCAGTTCATAGGTGACCGAGCTGACCTGGCCACGGCTTTCGACCTTGTCGTCGACCCGCAGGCGGCCGCTGATCTTGCGCAAAGGCCCCATGGGGTACACGCGCTCCTGCTCCACCGCAGGGCGTTGGTCGACCACTTTGGCATCCACGGGAACGGGCAGGCTACCTGCCCACAGCAAGGGGCTAGCGAGCACGAAGCAGGCAGCGAGGGTAGTACGGAGGGTTACGGGCGCGCTCATCGGCAGCCCAGTCGGCGCGGGGCGCCGAAGCTAAGGTCCAGCGTGTCTGGCATGTGCATGGTTGTCTCCCTGTTCAACCCGCCAAGCCTCGGCACTTGTCCGGTGCAAGTCAAGCAAAGCCAAAGAAGCGATTGAAACAGTCTGCGATAAGGGCCGCGCCCTGCTCATCGTTCAGGTGCAGGTGATGCCCCCCGGGCAGCGTCACCTGTTCAAAGGGTAGCTGCTCCAGCAACTCAGTGTGGCGCGCCAGCATGCCGTCGGCGGCCACCACCAGGCAGGCCGGGCAACTCACCCGCCCGACAAAGGCCATGGCTTGCGCATGGCTCAGGCGAACAGGGGACGGCAAGGTCAGGCGGCTGTCGCTGCGCCAGCTGTACCCCCCCGCTACCGGCATCAGCCCACGCTGGGCCAACAGTTCGGCTGCCTCGCGGCTGACGGCGACCATACCCTTCATGCGCGCCTGCACGCCCTGCTCCAACGCTGGGTAGACGGATTTACGTTTGCCATCCAGGCGCAACTGCGCCTGCAATGCCATGCCCAGGCGTTCACCGGCGTCCTGCTCGGCCCCGGTGGGCGGAATGACGCCATCGATCAGCGCCAGGTGGCTGACCCGCTCCGGTAAGGCGCCCGCCAGTTGTACCGAGATGATCGCCCCCAGTGAATGGCCCAGCAAGGCAAAGCGCTGCCAACCCAACTGCTCGGCCACCCGCAACACATCGTGGGCGTAGTCGGCCAGCGCATAACTGGCGCCAGGCGGGCGATGCTCCGAGTAACCATGGCCCGCCAGGTCCAGGGCGACGATGCGCAGGCCCTGCAACCGCGGCGCCAGCCGGGCGAAGCTGTTGGCGTTGTCCAGCCAGCCGTGCAGGGCAATCACCGGCAGCCCATCCTCAGGGCCGAACAGGTGCGCAGCCAGTTCGATATGGCCCAGGCTCAGGCGGATTTCTTCCATGTGCGCGCTCATTCGTGGCTCCAACGGTCGAACAGGCCCTTGATCAGGCTGGCGGTGTCGGTCGGGCGTTCCAAGGGGAACATATGCCCGCACGGCACGCTGTGGTACTCGCCTTTGGCCATGCCGCGCACGGCCAGCGTGTGGTGCCGGCGGATCACGTTGCTGCGCTCGCCGCGCACCATCGCCAGTGGTACCTGCAGTTGCCGGGCAGGCGCTGGGCTGGCGTGGGGGATGCTGCGGTAGATACTGATCTCGGTAGCCGGGTCGAAACGCAGGCGCAGCCCTTCTTGCGCGGGCTCCAAGCCATGCTCCAGGTAGGCTTCCAGGCAGTCGGGGTCAAAGTGGCGGAACAAGCGTTTGCTGGCAAAATAGTCCCGTGCGCTGTCGCGATCGGCAAACGCCTCGCGCCGCCCCAAAGTGCGGCCGGCCGGGGTGATGCGGTCGATAAAGCCAAAACGCTTGGCAGTGCGCAGCAGCCACTGATCGGCGCGGGTCAACACCGGCGAGTCGAGCATCACCACCCCGCGGTAATACTCGGGGCAACGCAAGGCGGCATGCAAGTGCAATACCCCGCCCAACGAATGGCCAACCCCCCAGACCGGCGCGTCCTGCTGCGCCAGGTGGTGCAGCAGTTCATCGACCAGGTTCTGCCAGTTTTCATTCACCGGGAAGCGCGGGTCGTGGGCATGCTGGGGCAGGTGGTGAACGTGATAGTCCGGCGCCAGGGCAGCGAACAGCTTGCCGTAGGTGGCAGACGGGAAACCATTGGCGTGGGCAAAGAAGATGTGCTGCGACATGGCGCCTGGTCCGGACGGTGGGAGGATGGCCCATTGTCGGCATCGCGGGGCCGCTCGGCAATGTCCGGAAAGGTCATCGGCGAGGGCTATCAGGTCATCGGGTACGCACAAAACTGGCCAGCGAACGCTGCAGGCAGGCCTGCATATAGGCCAGCTGGCTCTCGAGCACTTCACGCGCCAGGCACTGGTCCTCATAGTCGAGCTGCAATCGGCGCAGCGCCAGGCAACTGGTCTGCAGCAAGCGGGACACCCGCAGGCAGGCTTCCTGCAGCTCGCCCAGGTCGTCTTTAGCATCGCCCACCTTGCCCATCAGGTGGTAAAGCTTGGCGTCGGCCGAGTCGCGCAACACGCTGTACTGGGCAAAGTCCAGCACCACGCCTTCCTGCACTTTGTCTACTGTGGGTTGCAAGTCCAGTGAACGTAACAGCGCTTGCATATCACCCTTCATCAACTGCTCCCTGCCTGGCCACTCATTCGATGTGGCGCCACGCTAGCAAGCGGTCGAGTGAAGCGGCAACTGGCAGAAATGCCAGTTGCCAAGCGGCGTCAGGCTGGCGAACTGATTGCGCGCAAGGTCATCAGGCCTGCCAACGGCCACTCCCCTTCCAGCTCCGCCAGGCTGGCGGTGCTCATGGGCGCCGGTTGCTGTACATGGCCATGCTCCAGGGCACAGACCAAGGCCCCCACCAGTGGTTGGTGGCTAACCAACAGCACATGCTCCAGGCCGAGCTTTTCGATTTCACCGATCACCTGCTGCACATTGCTGTCCGGCGTCAGCCAGGCCACGGTGCGCACTGGCTCGGGGAAATCCAAGGTGTCATGCACCAGCGCTGCCGTTTGCTGGGCACGGACATAAGGGCTGGCGATGATGGCCTGCAACGGCTGCCCAAGCAGGCGCGCGGCACTGTGCAGCACCTGCTCGCGACCATGGCTGGTCAGACGGCGTTCGGCGTCGCTGTTGGCCCGAGGCTCTGCCTCACCGTGGCGCAGCACCCACAGCTTCACAGCTTGGGCTCTTCGTCACGCACCGGGTGCGGCGCGGGTGCCACAGCATGGGGCGCCTCACCTTCCGGGGCGCGCGGGGCTGGCCAGTCGGCGAATGGCCAAGGCTTCTGGTCGCTGTGGAAGCTGCCGAAGCGGCCGATCTGCGCCAGGTACTGGCTGAGGCTATCGCCGAAGTTCATCAGGCTGGCGCTGGGGGCGCCGTAGATCAGGCGGTAGATCAGCTGTACCAGCACCAGGCCGCCCAACAGCAGCTCGGCCAATTGCCAGGCCACCAGAAACACCAACATCCACAGCACCCGCAGGATGATCGACTCGCGCTGGGCGCGTTCGGGCGTATCGTTCATGTGTCGCTCCTTGTTCGGGCCGAAGCCGCTGACGGCTTAATTAAAACCACTGATAGAAATGAAATCGACGTCGGTCTTGGGCTCGGCGCGCATCAGGTGCTCGATCACCTGGTTCAAGGTACGGCCCTCGAACAGGATGGCGTGCAGGCCCGCCACCAGCGGCATGTACACCTGAACTTCCTGCGCCTTGGCCTTGAGCACCTTCAGGGTGTTCACCCCTTCGGCCACTTCGCCCAGGCGATTGACGGCCTGCTCCAGGCTCAGGCCTTGGCCCAGGGCGTGGCCGACCTGGTAGTTGCGGCTCTTGGGCGAGGAACAGGTAACGATCAGGTCACCGACACCGGCCAGGCCCAGGAAGGTCATGGGGTTGGCACCCTGGCTCACGGCGAAGCGGGTCATTTCGGCCAGTGCACGGGTGATCAGCATGCTCTTGGTGTTCTCGCCCATGCCCAGGGCCACGGCCATGCCGGCAATAATGGCGTAGACGTTTTTCAGTGCCCCGCCCAGTTCGACCCCGAAGCGGTCGGCACTTGCGTAGACGCGGAAGGTACGCCCGTGCAATACGGCCTGCACCTGTTGGCAGAGTTGTTCGTCTTCGCTGGCGACCACGGTGGCGGTCAGCGCATGTTCGGCGATTTCACGGGCCAGGTTTGGCCCCGACAGGACGCCGATGCGGGCTTGAGGTGCGATTTCTTCGATGATCTGGCTCATCAGCTTGAAGCTCTGCGCCTCAATGCCCTTGGTCAGGCTGACCAGCCCCTTGCCGCGCAACAACTCGGCATGGGGCGCCAGCACGCTGCGCAAGGCGCTCGACGGCAAGGCGACAAACACCAGGTCGCAGGCCTGCAAGGTGGCCAGCAGGTCGTTGACCGGCTCTACGCCGTCGTGCAGGCGAATGCCTTTGAGGTAGCGTGGGTTCTCGCGGTTGACACGCATGGCCTCGGCCTGCTCGGGGTCGCGCATCCATTGGCGCACCGGCACACCGTTTTCCGCCAGCAGGTTCGCCACGGCGGTGCCGAAGCTGCCGCCTCCCAGAACTGCAACAGGCTGCTGTTCAGTCATATCTAATCCGTTAAAGCCAAAAGTTAAGTGGCGACGCTGCATTATACGGTGCGTATTCGACAGGGCCAGTGCCAGCGCCTACGAAAGGGCCGGCAAGGAAACCCAGATCACTGGCAAAAGCCCTGCGGTCGGTTAACATGCCTGTTTCATCCCTGAAACAAGGTCGTACCGTGTTCCCAGGCACGCCTCCTTACCCGCGTCTTCTGCTTCTGACTGCCCTGCTCGGCGGCCCGGCCATGGCCGACGATCTGTTCATCGACAACGCCGACCTGCCGCAGGTTCTGACCGCCACCCGGCTCAAACAATCCCCGGCAGCGGTCCCTGGCAGCATGACGGTGCTCGACAGTGAGCTGATCCGCGCCAGCGGCGCCCGCGATATCCCCGAACTGCTGCGCCTGGTGCCGGGCATGATGATCGGCTACGGCGCCGGCAACCAGCCGACGGTCAACTACCATGGCAGCAACGTCAACGATGCGCGGCGCATGCAGGTGCTGATCGATGGCCGCTCGGTGTACCGCGCGGGCCTGGCGACGGTGGACTGGAGCGACATCCCCCTGGCCATGGAAGACATCGAGCGCATCGAGGTGTTCCGCGGCCCCAACACAGTCAGCTATGGCGCCAACGCCTTGATGGCCGTAGTCAACATCCTCACCCGCAACCCGGCGGACAGCCATGGCACGCGCCTCAAGGTCACCCGCGGCGAGGATGGCATCAACGATTTCTACGCCAGCCATGGTTTTGGCTGGGATGGCGGCGACATGCGCCTGTCGGTGTCCGGCCAGCAAGACGATGGCTTCGATCAGGACCAGTACGGCCAGGACTACCGTGACAGCCGCCGCCTCACCCGCTTCAACCTCAGCGCCAGCCACACCCTGGCCCCCGACCAGACCCTGGAATGGCAATTGGCGGCCAAGGAAGGCAGCAACCAGCGCCCCTATACCTACCAGCCGGTGTTCCCCTACGTCACCGAGCGCGGCGACAACACCGACGCCAACGCCAAGGATTACGCGGGTTCGGTACGCTGGAACATCGACTTCAACCCCGAGCACAGCCTTTACGTCCAGGGTTCGGCCCAGCACTTCGACCGCCAGCAAGTCTGGCGCGCCTGCGATGCGGCGCTGTCGTTCAGCCCAGAGCTGACCCGCCTGTGGCAGTTGAACCCGAACTTTGCCGAGCTGGTGGCGCGCGGCGCAAACGATCCACCGCGCAGCAGCAACCCCGAAGAACAGGCGCTGGTCGATGCCATCAAGGACCAGTGGAACAACCAAGGTGGCCGCGATGTGGTCTGCGGCGATGTCGACCAGAGCACCCGCGAAACCCGCTACGACCTGGAAATCCAGGACACCCTGAGCCTGACCGACAGCCTGCGCCTGCTCAGCGGCATGAACTACCGCTATGATCGTGCCGACTCGCAGACGTACTTCAATGGCAGCCTCGTCGACCAGACCTGGCGCCTGTTCGGCCAGTTGGAATGGCGGGCCGACGAACACTGGATCATCCAGGGCGGGGCGATGTTCGAAGACGCGCGCCTGTCTGGCAGTTCGCTGACCCCACGGGTGGCGGTCAACTACTTGATCACCCCGCGCCATGGCCTGCGTGCTGTCTATTCCGAAGCGGTACGCTCCCCCGACATGTTCGAGAACAACGTCAACTGGAGCTACACGGTCAAAAACCTCAACCCCAGTGCGTTTGGCCAGCCGCACGGTGAGTATTTCGTCAAGACCCGCGGCCCGGGCGACCTCGAGCAAGAGCGCATGCGCTCGCGCGAACTGGGCTACAACGGCTATTTCAGCGACATCGACCTGAGCATGGATGTGAAGCTGTTCTACGACGAGATCACCGGAATGATCAGCGAGCCTTTGAAGAACAACCAGTACATCGCCAGCAACAGCAACAAGGCGCGCTTTACCGGCAGCGAGGCGCAACTGGACTGGCGCCCCACCCTGCGTGACCGCCTGCGCGTGACCTACGCCTACGTCGACGCCTGGGCCAGCAACCCCGACGACCGCCGCCTCAGCGCCCGCAACAGCGGCTCGGCGGGCTGGATGCGCGAGTGGGGCGACGGCTGGTCGAGTGCGCTGTTCTACTACGGTGACGATGCCCTCAACCAGTACCGCTACGAGCGCCTGGACCTGCGCCTGGCCAAGCGCTTCCGGGTGCAGGGCAGCAACCTTGAGCTGGCGGCGCTGTGGCAACAGCGCCTGGACGATGAGCCCACGACTGCGCTGCAAAACCGCTACGACAGCCGCCACCGCCTGAGTGTCAGCGCGGAGCTGGAGTTCTGATGGCCCGCCTGCTGCGCGTGCTGCTGCTTTGCCTGTGGCCCCTGGGGCCGCTGTCCGCCGGTGAAATCTTGCTGGTCGGTGGCGAGGATCAGCCCGGCATTCGCAGTTTCGTCGCCGCATTCGAAAGCCATCGCCCGCATGATCGGGTGCGCTTCCAAACCACTGCCGACTTGCCCCGCCCAAGCCAGCTCAAGGCCGATCAACGCCTGGTGCTGCTTGACAGTGCCGCGCTGGACTGGCGCCTGAGTGAAAACGCCGGGCCACCAGCATTGGCCATGCGCGTCAGCCGAGTACAGGCTGAACAGCGCCTGGGAAAGTCGCGCCCCCCCTTCCTGACGCTGCTGTGGAGCGACCCGCCCCTGGCCCGGCAACTGCGCCTGGCGCGCTACCTGCTGCCTCAGGCGCAACGCATCGGTGTGCTTTACGGTAGGCAAAGTGCCTTTTTGCTCGATGAACTGCGCCATGCCGCCCGCCCGCTGGGCCTGGAGATCATTGCCCAGGACTGGCCCGACCAACGTGACAGCCGGCCCTTGCAACAGCTGTTAGGCAACAGCGATGTACTGCTGGGCCTCGACGACCCCGCTCTGTACAACCCCAAGACGGCGAAAAACCTGCTGCTCAGCAGCTACGGCCGGCAAATGGCGTTGATTGGCCCAAATGCCGGCTTCGTTCGCGCAGGCGCCCTGGCCAGCACCTACAGCGACCAGGACGACTGGCTGGCCGTGCTCGACCATTTGCTCGACCAGCCACCCGCGCGCTGGCCGCGAAGCCTTTACCCGGCGCGCTACGGCGTCAGTGGCAACCAGCAGGTGGCACGCGCCCTAGGCCTTGAACCGATCGACCCGAACGCCGCTGCCAAGGCCCTGGCCGAAGGAGAATCCACCCCATGAGCAGACGCCTGAGCTGGGACATCCACACCCGCACCCAGATCATCAGCCTTGGCCCGGCCCTGCTGCTGACCTTGCTGCTGATCAGCTTCTTTACCTTCGTGCGTATCCAGGACTTGCGCCAGGAACTCAACCACACCGGCCAACTGATCGCCAACCAGCTGGCGCCCGCCTCCGAATACGGGGTTATCTCGGGCAACAACGAGGTGCTCGAAGGGCTGATGCGCGCCACCCTGAGCATTCCGCACGTGCGCTTTCTCGAAGTGCAGGACAGCCGCAACCACATCCTGGTCTACGTCGAGCAGTCCGACGAAAGCGCCAACCGCGCACAGCAGGTGGAAGTGTTCCAAGCGCCGATCCGCCTTCAGCAAATTCGCTTGGACACCGACTTCCTGCAGCCCGGCAACACCTCCACGCCGGCCATTGGCGACGACTACCTGGGGCGGGTGATCGTCGGCATGTCCGATGACGCCTTCAGCCAGCGCCAGCAGGAAATCGTCATCAAGGCGGGCATCCTGGCCTTGTTCGCCCTGCTGTTCACCTTCCTGCTGGCCCGCCGCCTGGCCATGAGCCTGGCCAAGCCGATCAGCGACATGGGCCACGCGGTCAAGGCCATTCAGCAAGGCGAGTACAACACGCCCCTGCCCGTGGTGGATGACAGTGAACTGGGCCATCTGGCGCACCACATCAACAACCTGGCCAACGCCCTGGAGCAAGCCAGTGACGAGCAGAAGCGCGCCATCGCCCAGTTGACCCAGGCACGCGAGGAAGCCGAACAGGCCAACCGGGCCAAGTCGGACTTCCTGGCGATGATGAGCCATGAGCTGCGCACCCCCATGAATGGCGTGCTGGGCATGCTGCAATTGCTCGAAACCACACCGCTGACCAGCGAGCAGGCCGAGTACACCGCCGTTGCCAGCGAGTCCACCGGGCACCTGCTCAAGGTCATCAACGACATTCTCGATTTCTCGCGCATCGAACGCACCGCACTGGAGCTGGAGCGCATCGACTTCAACCTCGGCGAGCTGATCGCCAGCAGTGTCCAGTCGTTCCAGCACAGTGCCCAGCAACGTGGCCTTGGCTTGCACCTGAACATGCCGACGGGCATCGAGCACCTGAACGTGAACGGCGACCCCACGCGTATTCGGCAGATTCTGCTGAACCTTGTCGGCAATGCCCTGAAATTCACCGAGCAGGGCCAGGTGCAGGTCGAAGCGCGCTGCCAGGTGCTGGACCGCCAACTGCTGTGGTTCACCTGCAGCGTGCGCGACACCGGTATCGGCATCGACAGCGACCGCCTGGAAATGATGTTCGTCGCCTTCCAGCAGGCCGACAGCTCGATTTCCCGGCGCTATGGCGGCACTGGCCTGGGCCTGTCGATCGCACGTACGCTGGCCGAACGCATGGGCGGCAAGCTGCGCGGTGAGAGCCGCGAAGGCCTGGGCTCGACCTTTACCCTGGAAATGCCCTTGGCCCTGGCCGCACCGGCCCAGGCGCCACTGCCCGGGGCGGTGCGTGAACAGCGCCCACTTACCGGCAGCGAGCGGGTGCTGCTGGTGGAGGACAACCCGGTCAACCAAAACGTCATCGAAGCCATGCTGCGCAGCCTGGGGCTTGAGGTCAGCGTGGCGGCAGACGGTATCCAGGCGGTCGAACAGGTCAGCCAGCAACCGTTCGCCGCCATTCTGATGGACTGCCGGTTGCCGAACCTGGATGGCTATGAAGCCACCCAGCGCATCCGCCTGCTGCCAAACGGCATCCACGTGCCGATCATCGCCTTGACCGCTAACGCCTTGCAGGGCGACCGTGAGCGTTGCATGGCCGCGGGCATGGACGACTACCTGAGCAAACCCTTGCGCCGCACCGAGCTGCAGCGGGCGCTGCAACGCTGGTTACCCGGTCAGACAACCGCGACTGGCGATAAATGCTAAAGTGCGGCAGTCTTAAGGACTGGACAGGACGTTCTTCGGACCTGAAAATAGACGTTTCAGTGAACACCTGTACTTCTTTCGCCAGGTGCACTGTGACTTTCACCACAACGCAATAGTCTACCTGTAGGCTGCCGCCCCGGAGTCATCGCTTTTCGGGCCGGCCGGGAAGATTCATCCCCTGCCGCAGGGGGTTATTGAGGAGCTCGCATGACCAAACAACACGCCTTTACTCGGGAAGACCTGCTGCGCTGCAGTCGCGGTGAGCTGTTCGGCCCAGGTAATGCGCAACTGCCCGCGCCGAACATGCTGATGGTCGATCGCATCACCCATATCAGCGAAGAAGGCGGCAAGTACGGCAAAGGTGAATTGGTCGCCGAGCTGGATATCAATCCGGACCTGTGGTTCTTCGCCTGTCACTTCGAAGGCGACCCGGTGATGCCGGGCTGCCTGGGCCTTGACGCCATGTGGCAGCTGGTCGGTTTCTTCCTCGGCTGGCAAGGCCTGCCGGGCCGCGGCCGTGCGCTGGGTTCGGGTGAAGTGAAGTTCTTCGGCCAGGTATTGCCGACCGCCAAGAAAGTCACTTACAACATTCATATCAAGCGCGTCCTGAAGGGCAAGCTGAACATGGCCATCGCCGATGGCTCGGTCAGCGTCGACGGCCGCGAGATCTACACCGCCGAAGCCCTGCGGGTCGGCGTGTTCACCTCCACTGACAATTTCTAAGGGTTATTCGCATGCGCCGCGTCGTTATCACTGGTCTGGGCATCGTATCGTGCCTGGGCAATGACAAAGAGACCGTCACCGAAAACCTGCGTAACAGCCGTCCGGGTATCCGTTTCAACCCGGAATACAAGGAAATGGGGCTGCGCAGCCAGGTTTCCGGGTCGATCGACCTCAACCTTGAAAAACTGATCGACCGCAAGGTCTACCGCTTCGTCGGCCACGCCGCGGCCTACGCCTACCTGGCGATGCAGGACGCGATCAAGGACGCCGGCCTGACTGAAGAGCAGGTTTCCAACCCGCGTACCGGCCTGGTTGCCGGCTCCGGCGGCGCCTCGACCCTGAACCAGATGGAAGCGCTGGACACCCTGCGCGAGAAAGGCGTCAAGCGCGTCGGCCCATACCGTGTGACCCGCACCATGGGCAGCACCGTTTCGGCTTGCCTGGCCACGCCGTTCAAGATCAAGGGCCTGAACTACTCGATCTCCTCCGCCTGCGCCACCAGTGCACACTGCATCGGCACCGCGCTGGAGCAAATCCAGTGGGGCAAGCAAGACATCGTCTTCGCCGGTGGTGGTGAAGAAGAGCATTGGAGCCAGTCGTTCCTGTTCGATGCCATGGGCGCCCTGTCGACCAAGCGCAACGAAACCCCAGAACTGGCCTCGCGCGCCTACGACAACGACCGTGATGGCTTCGTCATCGCGGGCGGTGGCGGCATGGTGGTGGTCGAGGAGCTGGAGCACGCTCTGGCCCGTGGCGCCAAGATCTACGCCGAAATCGTCGGCTACGGCGCGACCTCCGACGGCTACGACATGGTTGCCCCAAGCGGCGAAGGCGCCATCCGCTGCATGCAGCAGGCGCTGTCCACCGTCGACACCCCGATCGACTACCTGAACACCCACGGCACCTCGACCCCGGTCGGTGACGTTGCCGAGATCAAAGGTGTTCGCGCCGTGTTCGGCGACAAGGCACCGAAGATCAGCTCGACCAAGAGCCTGTCGGGCCACTCGCTGGGCGCCGCTGGCGTGCACGAGGCGATCTACTGCCTGCTGATGATGGAAAACAACTTCATCGCCGGCTCCGCCAACATTGACGAGCTGGACCCGGAGGTCGCCGACCTGCCGATCCTGCGTCAAACCGAAGAAAACGCCAAGATCGATACGGTCATGAGCAACAGCTTCGGCTTCGGCGGCACCAACGCTACCCTGGTGCTCAAGCGCTGGGAAGGCAAGTAAGGCCTTGATGCAGTAATGAAAACGCCCCGACTGGTTCGGGGCGTTTTCTTTTGTGTTACCTAGCCTTGGGCAACACAGCCAGAAAATTATCTTTGGCCACCTTGTGCGCCACCGCCTCCGGCAACGCATCCAGAAACGGCTTGAACCCGTGCATCTGCTCGCCAAGGCTCCCAAACTTGCCCACCACATCCGACCCGAGCATGAACCGCTCCGGGTAACGCTCTACCAACGCCACCCAAGCCTTGCGCGGCACACCCTTGTCATCCAGCAGATAAGGCTCGAGCACGCTCCACGACAGGTCGACATACAGGTTCGGGTAATCCTCCAACAAGCGCGTCAGCACCGGCAGCAGAAAGTCCATCTGCGTCTGATGCCGATGAATTTCCATGCTGCTGCCAGCATGCGCCCAGATGAAACGCGTGTGCGGGTGATTGCGCAGCGGCTCTTCGATTTCGGCTAGGTACAGTGGGTTGCGTTCACGCTTGGAGGTGATGTTGGAGTGCAGCAGCACTGGCAAGTCCCGCTCGGCCGCCAGGTGATAGATGCGGGTCATGGCCTCGTTGTTGGCGCGCGGGGTGTCACCGCTGGTCAACGCCGTCAGGTCGTCGTGGCGGGTGAACACCTCACCAATGCCCTGCCAGAGCCCAGGGTAGAGATCGAGCATGCGCTCGATATGGCTGACCGCGTTCTTGTCCACCGGGTTGAAGCCGGTCAGAAACGGATGAAAGCGCTTGCGCTGCGCTGCGGGCAGTTCTTGCACCGCTGCCGCCACGTAGGTATCGGTCGCGCTGTACCAATAGGCATCGGCGTCGTCCCCGGCGTAGTAGCGCGGGCGCTTGGGTTCGTCCTCATGCCATTTCTTGGCCACTGGAATACCAGAAATCATCGACTGCTCGATGCCGGCTTCATCCATGGCCTTGATCAAGGCCGGCATGCCCTCCGTCTCCTGGAAAAAGTCGACGTAGTGCAGGTGGGCGTCACTGTAGCGGTAATCACGCGCCTGCGCCGACAGGCACACCCCTGCGCACAACAACGCGCCAGCCAGCATTCTGGCGATCATGGGCAGCTTCCTTCTCCTGGTTCGAACAGGGTAGACCGACCGCCAAGCGCAGCAGTTCAGCCATGCCCGGCAAACCGCTATGCTTGGAGCACCTGCAACCTGCCTGGAGCCCCTCATGAGCAGCCCCCTGGTCATCCGCCCACGTGCCGAGTCGGTCGAGGGCCAGCCGATTTTTCGCCCGCTGCCCTCGGCCCAATGCCGCAGTGTCGGCCCTTTCGTGTTCTTCGACCATATGCTCGAAACGGACTACGCCCCAGGCCATGGCATGGACATACGCCAGCACCCGCATATCGGCCTGTCGACGCTGACGTACCTGTTCGAAGGCGAGATCCTGCACAAGGACAGCCTCGGCTCCGAACAGCACGTGAAGCCGGGCGATGTCAGCTGGATGACGGCAGGCAGTGGCGTGGCGCATGTCGAGCGCACCCCTGCCAGTGCGCTTGCCCGAGGCTCGCGGCTGCATGGCCTGCAGGTGTGGCTGGCGTCACCCCGCGCGCTCGAACAAGGCACGCCCCATTACAGCCATCACCCGGCGGCTAGCCTGCCGGTGAGCGATAACCTCGGTGTGCGCATTTGCATGATTGCGGGCAGTGGCTTCTGCCTGGAATCGCCGGTGCCCGTGCTCTCCCCTACCCTTTACGCGCATGTGCAGATGCAGCCCGCCACTGCATTGCGGGTACCTGATGAGCCAGTGCAACGGGCGCTCTACCTGCTGGATGGCGAGTTGATGCTCAATGATGAGGAGGTTGAGCCATGCAGCCTGGTGGTGCTGCCGGAGGGTGAGCAGGTGACGTTGTATGCGGAGGGTGAGTGCCAGCTGGTGTTGATCGGCGGCGAGCCACTGGATGGGCCGCGGCGGATGAACTGGAATTTCGTGGCGAGCGATCCGGCCTTGATCGAGCAGGCCAGGGTGAGGTGGGCTGCGGGAGATTGGCCTACGGTACCGGGGGAGACCTCGCGTATCGAGTTACCCAGATAAATGGGGGGCCGCTTTGCGGCCCAATCGCTGGCAAACCAGCTCCCACGGGTGCGGCGCTAGACTTGGAGGCTACACAGTTCGGGTGGGAGCCGGCTTGCCGGCGAAAGGGCCGCGCAGCGGCCCCCATGCACGGTCAGCGCTGGAACACTTCAGTCAGCAGATTGTGCATCGAGCGGAACGCCCGCTCCGATGTCTTGCGGTCGTACTGCATCTTGCCCGGTACATTGGCATTCGGGTCAGTGAACGAGTGCACCGCACCACCGTAGCTAAGCAGCTGCCAGTCGACCTTGGCCGCGTTCATCTCCTCCTCGAACGCCGGCAGTTGCTCCTTCGGCACCAGCGGGTCCGCTGCGCCGTGCAACACCAGCACCGAGCCCTTGATACGCTTGGCATCTTCAGGGTTCGGGGTGTCCAGCGTGCCATGGAACGACACCGCCGCCCTCAGGTCGGCGCCCGTGCGCGCCAGCTCCAACGCACAGCAACCGCCGAAGCAGAAGCCAAAGGTGGCCACCTTGCCAGGCTCCAGCAGTGCCTTCGACTGCGCCAGCAACTGCGACAGCGCTTCATTCATGCGCTTGCGCAGCTCGGCGCGGTCGTTCTTCAGTGGCATCATCGCCGCCCCTGCCTCGTCGGCATTGGACGGCCGCACCGACTGCCCATAGAGGTCGGCAATCAGCACCACATAGCCCTTCTCGGCCACTTCCTTGGCAATGCGCTCGGCACTTTCGCCAATACCCATCCAGTTCGGCGCCATCACCAGGCCAGGCTTAGGTAGCGCACCGGGCTCATGGACCAGACGGCTTTCATACGTTTTGCCGGACAGGTGATAAACCAGCGATTCGACGATTACCTTGCTCATCAAGCACTCCTTAAGGCTTCACCATGAAAAAAGCCCGCCGAAGCGGGCTTTCCTTTGCATCAACTCAAGCAGATAGCTCGACCAGCAGCTTGTTCAGGCGACGAACGTAGGCCGCCGGGTCTTTCAAGCTGTCACCGGCCGCCAGGGCCGCCTGATCGAACAGGATGTGCGACAGCTCGGCGAAGCGGTCTTCGCTCTGCTCGTTATCCAGCTTCTCGATCAGCGGGTGGGTCGGGTTGAACTCGAAGATCGGCTTGGAATCCGGCACCTTCTGCCCGCTGGCTTCGAGGATCTGACGCATCTGCAGGCCCAGGTCCTGTTCGCCGATGGCGAGGATAGCCGGCGAGTCGGTCAGGCGGTGGGAAACACGCACCTCGGCAACGCTTTCACCCAGCGCGCCTTTCAGGCGCTCGACCAGCCCTTCTTTGTCCTTGGCGACTTCTTCCTGGGCCTTCTTGTCTTCCTCGGAGTCCAGCTTGCCCAGGTCCAGGTCGCCGCGGGCAACGTCGACGAAGCTCTTGCCGTCGAACTCGTTGAGGTAGCTCATCAGCCACTCATCGATACGGTCGGTCAGCAGCAGGACCTCGATCCCTTTCTTGCGGAAGACTTCCAGGTGCGGGCTGTTCTTGACCTGCGCGTAGGTCTCGCCGGTGAGGAAGTAGATCTTGTCCTGGCCTTCCTTGGCGCGGGCCAGGTAGTCGGCCAGGGCGACGCTCTGCTCTCCGCTGTCGTCATGGGTGGAGGCGAAGCGCAGCAGGCCTGCGATTTTCTCTTTGTTGGCGAAGTCCTCGGCCGGGCCTTCCTTCAGCACTTGGCCGAAGTTCTTCCAGAAGCCCTTGTACTGCTCAGGCTCGTTCTTCGCCAGTTTCTCCAGCATGTCCAGCACGCGCTTGGTCAGCGCGGTCTTCATCGAATCGATGATCGGGTCTTTCTGCAGGATCTCGCGCGATACGTTCAGCGACAGGTCGTTGGAGTCGACCACGCCTTTGATGAAGCGCAGGTACAGCGGCAGGAACGACTCAGCCTGGTCCATGATGAACACGCGCTGCACATACAGCTTCAGGCCACGCGGTGCTTCACGCTGGTACAGGTCGAACGGCGCGCGGGCCGGCACGTACAGCAGCGAGTTGTATTCGAGCTTGCCTTCAACCTTGTTGTGGCTCCAGGCCAGCGGGTTTTCGAAGTCATGGCCGATATGCTTGTAGAACTCCTGATACTCCTCGTCCTTGATCTCGGTACGCGGACGGGTCCACAGGGCGCTGGCGCGGTTGACGGTTTCCCATTCCTCGGCTGGCTGTTCTTCGCCTTCGGCAGCGGCTTGCTCCTTTGGCAGCTGGATCGGCAGGGCAATGTGGTCGGAGTACTTCTTGACCAGGTTGCGCAGGCGCCAGCCATCGGCGAACTCCTGCTCGTCCTTCTTCAGGTGCAGGACGATGCGGGTACCGCGCTCTGGCTTGTCGACGGTTGCGACTTCAAACTCGCCCTCGCCTTTCGACGACCAGTGCACACCCTCGGAGGCTGGCTGGCCAGCGCGACGGCTGTAGACGTCGACCTTGTCAGCCACGATGAAGGCCGAATAGAAGCCCACACCGAACTGACCGATCAGGTGCGAGTCCTTCTTCTGGTCACCGGTGAGGTTCTTCATGAAGTCGGCGGTGCCGGACTTGGCGATGGTACCCAGGTGGGTGATGACGTCTTCGCGGCTCATGCCGATGCCGTTGTCGTCGAGCGTGATCGTACCGGCGTCCTTGTCGAAGCTCAGCCGAATGCGCAGATCCGCGCCGCCTTCGAGCAGGTCCGGCTTGGCCAGGGCCTCGAAACGCAGCTTGTCAGCGGCGTCGGAGGCGTTGGAAACCAGCTCACGCAGGAAGATTTCCTTGTTGGAATACAGCGAGTGAATCATGAGGTGCAGCAGCTGCTTTACCTCGGTCTGGAAGCCCAGGGTTTCCTTTTGTGTTTCCACACTCATGGTCTTCAAAACTCCGATCAGATGACAGTGGGCGCCTGGCAGCCGGTTCGGCCTGCGTTGATGGCGGATGTCATGCAGATGGGGGCTGCCCAGACGATTTCAAGGGCTTTTCCGGTTCGATCTTGAAATGCGCCCGCGCAGTGGCGATTGGCGACTGCCGATCACCCTGCCAGGCGGTGATGGCGACATTAGTCACCCGCCGCCCCTGACGCCACAGCTGGCACTGGGCATACGTGTCGCGAAAATGACCGGCGCGCAGGTAGTCGATGGAGAAGTCGATGACCTTCGGAATGCTCGCACTCTCGCTGAAGATCAGCAGGTACAGCGCTGCAGAAAGCTCCATGAAGCCTGCGATCACCCCGCCGTGGATCGCGGGCAGTAAAGGGTTACCAATGTTGTCCGCACTGGCGGGCAGTCGAAACAACAGGTCCTCGCCCTCGCGCTCGCATTCGATGCCGATCAAGCCGGCATAGGGAATCAACGCCAGCAGGGGCCGGTAGTCACCGACCGCATGGGCCGCATTGAGCTGTTGACGGATTTCGAGCGGGATCATGCGTCACCTTCCTTGAGCCGGTTGCCAAAGCCGAGGCCGCCCTTGACTTGCGGCCCCAGGCGCATGAACGTGCCTACCACCTGGCAGATCGGCCGGTCGGGGTCGTCCTGGTAGGCACTGCCGCGTGTGAAGATCACATCCCGGGTAACCCGATAACACTGGGCGTGGCCAAAGATGTCCTTGCCGGCTTCGGCCGCGTGCATGTAGTCGATGCGCAGGCCAGGGTCGGGCACACCTCGAATCGTGGCAGTGCACACAGGGTGGCCATGCCGCAGGTGGTGTCCAGCAACGTGGTCAACGCCCCGCCGTGCACCGCGCCGGTTTGCGGGTTGCCGACGATCGCAGGTGACCACGGCAGGATCAACGTCATGCCGTCGGCGTCGGCATGTGCCACACGCATGTGCAACAACTGACAATGCTTCAAGGCCGACAGAAAACGTTCAGCCATGGCTATCAAGCTTGAATCGCTCATCGCAAGTTCCAGGGCCGCTGATGCAACGGCATAAAAACGTTAAAAAGTCTATATAGAACGGGGGGTTATATATCTGTAACCTTCGCGGAACTTCTTCCTCGTAGTTGCACTCGAAGGAACAAGTCACTTATTCCACCAAGGAGATACACCCCCATGCGTAAACCTTTTGCTTTTGCTCTCATGCTGGCTGCTACCATGGGCCTGGCCGCTTGCGATAAAGCGAGCGAAGATAAAGCCCAGGACGCACAGCAACACGCTGAGCAAGCCCAGGAAAAGATGGGCGAGGCTCAGGATAAGATGAACGAAGCCGCCAAGGAAAACGCCGAAGCCGCCAAAGATCAGGCCGAAGCGCAGCAGAAGGCAGCTGAAGAAGCCGCTCCGTCGACGGAAGCAGCACCTGCTACTCCGGCCGAACCTGCCAAGCAGTAATCGGCGCGTACAAAAAAACCCGACAATGTCGGGTTTTTTTGTACCGGCAGTTTAAAGATTAAACGTTTCAGGCGCCGGAAACGGAACTTTCTTTAGCGGCGTCAATCGGCGCACTTTCCGTGGGCGTGTACACCATCACATCCAGCACATCGGAATGGAATTCGCGGCGGTACAGAATCAGCACTACGCCGACACTCATGCCCATAAATAACCACGGGCTGATAAACCAGCTCAACATGGCCATGCCAAAGTAATAAGCACGCAACCCGAAGTTGAACTGGTTGGCCGCCAGCGACAGCACCCTCGCCGCCCGTGAGGCAAATGCCTTGCGCTCCAGTTCATTGACCAGGCGCTCACCAATCATCGGCGCCGAACCGACCAGCACGGCTGCAAAGTTGTACTGGCGCATGCACCAGCTGAAGGTGAAAAAGGCATAGACGAACACGGTCGCCAGGCACAGCAGTTTGATTTCCGACATGCCCTGGGACGCCTGCTGCACCAAGGGCAGGTCAGCCAACAGCGACAGCGCCCGGTCCGAAGCGCCGAGCACAGTCAGAATGCCAGCAAGAATGATCAGCGTGCTGGAGGCAAAAAACGAGGCATTGCGCTCCAGGTTACCGATCACGCTGGCGTCAGCGATGCGGTTGTCGCGCAGCAACATGCGGCGCATCCAGTCTTCACGGTACAAGTGCAGCACGCTGGCCAGGCAGGCGGTGTCGCGGCCTTTCCAGATGGCATAGCGGGTATAGCCGCCCCAGCAGGCGACAAACCAGGCGATTGCCAGCAGGTTGTTGAGATTGCTTTGAATGAAGTTCATGCAGGTTTCCCGAAAGCCAGGTGCACAAGAGTAGAGACCGCATTTCGACGCCCGCAAGCCCGGAAAGACACACCGCTGTCACAAATTGTTTTTGCCTGCCCAGCCCATCGCCGGTGCACACAAACAAAAACCCCGCGCCCTTTCGGACGCGGGGTTTTCAGGTGAGAACCGCTGGCAGGCACCCTACGGCTTGTGGCCGGTGCCGCCCTCAGGCTTCAACCTATCAAGCCAGCGCTTCGCGCGGCTTGCCCAGCATGCGGTCGCAGACCACGGCAGCGGCCAGAGTCACCACCGACGGCACCAGCCAGGCCAGGCCTTGATCGCTCAGCGGCAGGTGTGCAGCGGCGTCCGGCAGGACATGCGCCAGGCTGCTGCCTTTGATCGCGTCGACAATACCGAACACCAGCGACACCAGCATGACCGGCGCAAGAATGCGCGTTGGCGAGTTCCACAGGTCCTTCACGAAGCTCAGGCCCACCACCACGATGCACGGCGGGTAGATCGCCGTAAGCACCGGGATCGAGAACATGATCAGCTTGGTCAGGCCCAAGTTGGAAATCAGCAGCGAGAAGCCCGCCAGGATCACCACCAGTGCGCGGTACGACAGCGGCAGAATCTGGCTGAAGTACTCGGCGCACGCGCAGGTCAGGCCAACCGCGGTCACCAGGCACGCCAGGGCGATCAGCACGGCCAGGAAGCCGCTGCCCAGCGAACCGAAGGTGTGCTGCACGTAGGCATGCAGTACGGCTGCACCGTTGGTAGCATCAGCCGCGATTTCGTGGCTGCCAGCACCCAGGCGGAACAGGCTGATGTACACCAGTGCCAGGCCTACACCCGCGATCAGGCCGGCGATGATGGCATAGCGGGTGATCAGCTTCGGCGATTCGACACCGCGCGAGCGGATGGCATTGACGATGACGATACCGAACACCAGCGCGCCCAGGGTATCCATGGTCAGGTAACCATCGGAGAAGCCCTTGGAAAACGCCGCGGCGGCATAGGCCGGTTGCGCTTCACCAATGGTACCGGCAGGCAGCGCGAACGCGGCGATGCCCAGCACGGCCAAGGCGATGATCTTCAGCGGTGCAAGGAAACGCCCCACGGTATCGAGCAGTTTGCCCGGATACATGGACACCGCCAGCACCACGATGAAATACACCAGGCTGTAGATGAACAACGCCAACGGGCTTTCACCGGTCAACGGCGCCACACCGACCTCGAACGACACGGTCGCGGTACGCGGCGTCGCGAACAGCGGGCCAACCGACAGGTAGCACACGGCGGCCAGCAGGCCACCGAAGAACTTGCCGATCGGGCTGCTCAGGGCATCCATGCCGCCACCGACCTTGGCCAGCGCGACCACGGTGATGACGGGCAGGCCCACGGCGGTCACCAGGAAGCCAAGGGCCGCCATCCACACGTGCGGGCCAGACTGCAGACCGACGATAGGCGGGAAGATGATATTGCCGGCGCCCACGAAAAGCGCAAACGTCATAAAGCCAAGCGCCAGGATATCCTGGCCTTTTAGAACTTTCATTTAAGGTAGTACCACACTGCTGAAATCGGGATTCGAGAGGGGATTTCCCTATGGATGAGGGAAATGCTGCCCGGCTTGGTGAGCCAGACCCGTTTAGCGTGTCGTTCCCTTTTGGGGGACGGGCACAGAGTGAACGCGTAGATTAACCGTTTTAACCGTTAAACGCACTGGCACAGTGCTGCTTGTCCGATGTGCGTATGTGTTTGTCGTCTGTGCGACCGGGGACGGGGTAATTATCGCTGCGGGGCGGAAAGTGTCTGTGTGAAAATCCCGATCATAGCTATCGAACATTCTTTGTTGCCTGTGTCGGCCTCTTCGCGGGGCAAGCCCGCTCCCACAGAGCCAAGGTAGCATCGGCCTTGTGGGAGCGGGCTTGCCCCGCGAAGAGGCCGACACAGGCAAACATACCCCCAACAACGACAAAGGCCACCCGAAGGTGGCCTCTGTGCGCGTGGGGGGTGAAGCGTATTACTTCTTGGCTTCCCAGCCAGTCAGCTCGGCCAGGGCCTTGCCGATGTCGGCCAGCGAACGCACGGTTTTAACACCTGCGTCCTGCAGCGCAGCGAACTTCTCGTCCGCAGTGCCTTTGCCGCCAGAGATGATGGCGCCAGCGTGGCCCATGCGCTTGCCCGCAGGTGCGGTAACACCCGCGATGTAGGAAACGACAGGCTTGGTGACGTGGGCCTTGATGTAGGCCGCGGCTTCTTCTTCAGCCGAACCGCCGATCTCACCGATCATGACGATCGCTTCGGTCTTCGGGTCTTCCTGGAACAGCTTCAGGATGTCGATGAAGTTGGAGCCTGGGATCGGGTCACCGCCGATGCCGACGCAGGTCGACTGGCCGAAACCGGCGTCGGTGGTCTGCTTAACGGCTTCATAGGTCAGGGTGCCGGAACGCGAAACGATACCGACCTTGCCTGGCAAGTGAATGTGACCTGGCATGATGCCGATCTTGCACTCGCCTGGGGTGATGACGCCTGGGCAGTTAGGGCCGATCAGGGTAACGCCCAGCTCGTCGCACTTGACCTTGGCATCCAGCATGTCCAGGGTAGGAATGCCTTCGGTGATGCAGACGATCAGCTTGATGCCGCCGAAGGCCGCTTCCAGGATCGAGTCTTTGCAGAACGGAGCCGGAACGTAGATGACCGAAGCATCAGCGCCAGTCGCTTCCACAGCTTCCTTGACGGTGTTGAACACCGGCAGGCCCAGGTGGGTGGTGCCACCCTTGCCTGGGGTAACGCCGCCGACCATCTTGGTGCCGTAGGCGATGGCTTGTTCGGAGTGGAAAGTACCCTGCGAGCCGGTGAAGCCCTGGCAGATGACTTTGGTGTCTTTATTGATCAGGACGCTCATTACTTGCCCTCCGCAGCTTTGACAACTTGTTGAGCAGCGTCGGTCAGGCTGGTTGCCGCAATGATGTTCAAACCGCTTTCTGCCAGTACTTTAGCGCCCAGTTCGGCGTTGTTGCCTTCGAGGCGAACGACGACCGGAACTTTAACGCCGACTTCTTTCACTGCACCGATGATGCCTTCGGCAATCATGTCGCAGCGAACGATGCCGCCGAAGATGTTGACCAGAACGGCCGCGACATTGCTGTCGGACAGAATGATCTTGAAGGCTTCGGTAACGCGCTCTTTGGTAGCACCACCACCTACGTCGAGGAAGTTGGCTGGCTTGCCGCCGTGCAGGTTGACGATGTCCATGGTGCCCATGGCCAGGCCGGCACCGTTGACCATGCAGCCGATGTTGCCTTCCAGGGCCACGTAGTTCAGCTCGAAGCTGGCAGCGTGGGCTTCACGAGGATCGTCCTGCGACGGGTCGTGGAAGGTTTTCAGCTTAGGCTGACGGTACATGGCGTTTGCGTCGATGTTGATCTTCGCATCCAGGCAGTGCAGGTCGCCGTCGGCCTTGATGACCAGCGGGTTGACTTCCAGCAGGGCCAGGTCGTGTTCTTTGAACAGCTTGGCCAGGCCTACGAAAATCTTGGCGAACTGTGCAACTTGCTTGCCTTCCAGACCCAGCTGGAATGCCAGTTCACGACCCTGGAACGGCTGAGCGCCGACCAGCGGATCGATAGTAGCCTTGATGATCTTCTCAGGAGTTTCGTGAGCGACTTTCTCGATGTCCACGCCACCTTCGGTGGAGGCCATGAACACGATGCGGCGGCTCGAGCGATCGACTACAGCGCCCAGGTACAGCTCTTTGGCGATGTCAGTGCAGGATTCGACCAGGATCTTGGTCACTGGCTGACCGTTGGCGTCGGTCTGGTAGGTTACCAGGCGCTTGCCCAACCATTGCGCAGCGAACGCCTTGGCGTCTTCCTTGCTGCGAACCAGCTTGACGCCGCCCGCTTTACCGCGACCACCTGCGTGAACCTGGGCTTTAACAACCCACTCGGAACCGCCGATCTTGTCGCAAGCTTCTGCTGCAGCTTCAGGGGTATCGACAGCGAAACCCTTGGAAACTGGCAGGCCGTATTCAGCGAACAGCTGCTTACCCTGATACTCGTGAAGATTCATGCTTTTTACCGTCTTCGTTAGGTACTGCGCTTCGGCGCTGCGCCATTGCTGGCGCCGCACCACCTGTGACCGTTAACCCCGGGTTATCCCGTGTAGTCCGATCCGGCGGACTTTCCGCGGTGAGTCATGCACGCAAGACTCACGACGGGCAGCCCGCCGTGGTTTCTTATAATTAACGCTTCTTACGGTTGGCCACGTGAATGGCGCCGCCATTCACTGCCAGCGCTGCTTCATGCAACGCTTCGGACAGGGTTGGATGGCTGAAGACCATCATGCCCAGATCCTCGGCACTGGTGCCGAATTCCATTGCGATTGCGCCCTGCTGTACCAGTTCGGCAGCCGATGGGCCAATCACGTGCACACCCAGTACGCGGTCGGTCTTGGCGTCAGCGATAACCTTGACGAAACCACCGGTGTCGTTGGCTGCCATCGCACGGCCGCTGGCCGCGAACGGGAAGGTGCCTACGTTAACCTCAACACCCTCGGCCTTCAAGGACTGTTCGGTCTTGCCGACCCACGCGATTTCCGGGTGGGTGTAGATCACCGATGGGATCAGGTCGTAGTTCATCTGGGCCTTGTGGCCTTTGATGCGCTCGACAACCATGATGCCCTCTTCCGAGGCCTTGTGCGCCAGCATCATGCCACGTACCACGTCACCGATGGCGAACACGCCCGGCACGCTGGTAGCGCAGTGATCGTCGACGAAGATGTAGCCACGTTCGTCGATGGTGACGCCGCTGTCGGAAGCCAGCAGATCAGTGGTCACTGGACGACGGCCGACCGCAACGATCAGCTTGTCGAAGGTGATCTTCTGTTCGCCTTCGGCATTGGTGTAAGTCACTTCGACTTCGTTGCCGTTGACTTTCGAGCCGGTGACGCGAGCGCCCAGCTTGATGTCCAGGCCTTGCTTGGTCAGGGTCTTCTGGGCTTCTTTCGACACGGCGGTGTCGGCAGCCATCAGGAAGGTGTCCAGGGCTTCCAGGACGGTGACTTCAGCGCCCAGGCGAGCCCATACAGAGCCCAGCTCCAGGCCGATCACGCCAGCACCGATCACACCCAGACGCTTTGGAACCGACTGGAATTCCAGGGCGCCGGTGGAGTCGACGATGACGTTCTGGTCGACCGGAGCCGGCGGAATGTCGATCGGACGCGAGCCGGAGGCCAGGATCACGTTGTCGGCTTCGATGATTTCGGTGGTGCCGTCAGCTTTGGTGACTTCGACTTTCTTGCCGGCCAGCAGTTTGCCGTGGCCCTGGATCGAAGTTACGCCGTTAGCCTTGAACAGGGTAGCAACGCCACCGGTCAGGTTCTTGACGATGCCAGCCTTGCGGCCAACCATCGCGGCGACGTCCATCTTCACTTCGCCAGTGGAGATACCGTGGACGTTGAAGCTCTCTTTGGCTTCCTTGTATTTCCAGGAGCTGTCCAGCAGCGCCTTGGACGGGATGCAACCTACGTTCAGGCAGGTGCCACCCAGGGCCAGTTTGCCCTCGGCGTCGGTGTATTTCTCGATACAGGCAGTCTTCAGACCAAGTTGGGCAGCCTTGATGGCAGCCACATAGCCGCCAGGACCTGCACCAATCACCACTACGTCGAATTTCTGGGTCATAAAAGATTCCTTATCAGCTACAAGCTACAAGCCGCGAACCGCGCGGCCCCGCCTCTTTCGAAGCCAGGGGCCGAACGGTACGCAGCCAGAGGGTTAGATGTCCAGCAGCAGGCGAGACGGATCTTCCAGCAGGTTCTTGATGGTGACCAGGAAGGTTACCGCTTCCTTGCCGTCGATCAGGCGGTGATCGTACGACAGCGCCAGGTACATCATCGGGCGGATGACCACTTGACCATTGATGGCCATCGGGCGCTGGATGATGTTGTGCATGCCGAGAATGGCAGCCTGCGGCGGGTTGACGATCGGGGTCGACATCATCGAACCGAAGGTACCACCGTTGGTGATGGTGAAGGTGCCGCCGGTCATTTCTTCGATCGACAGTTTGCCATCACGGGCCTTCTTGCCGAAGGTGGCGATGCCGTTCTCGATTTCAGCCAGGCTCATCGACTCGGCGTTACGCAGCACCGGTACTACCAGGCCACGGTCGCTGGAGACGGCAACGCCGACGTCGGCGAAACCGTGGTAGACGATGTCGTTGCCGTCGATCGAGGCGTTCACAGCCGGGAAGCGCTTCAGGGCTTCGGTGGCAGCCTTGACGAAGAACGACATGAAGCCCAGGCGTACGCCGTTGTGGGTCTTCTCGAACAGGTCCTTGTACTTCGAACGCAGGGCCATGACTTCGGTCATGTCGACTTCGTTGAAGGTGGTCAGCATCGCCATGTTGGACTGGGCTTCAACCAGACGCTCGGCGATCTTGGCTCGCAGACGGGTCATCGGCACGCGCTTCTCGGTACGATCGCCAGCGGCGGTCACAACCGGGGCAGCAGCGGCAGCGGCAGGCTTGGCAGCCGGCGCAGCAGCAGGTGCAGACTTCTTGTTGGCGACTGCAGCGACAACGTCTTCCTTGGTGACGCGACCGCCTTTGCCGGTGCCGGCAACGGTAGCCAGGTCGATGCCGTTCTCTTCAGCCAGCTTGCGTGCGGCAGGCGCGGCAACCGGGTCGTCTTCGCCAGCATCGGCGGCAGCGGCAGCCGGGGCAGCAGCGGCCGGAGCAGCAGCAGGCGCAGCGGCAGCGCCACCTTCAACGATCGAACCCAGCAGCTCGTCGGACAGGACGGTGTCGCCCTCGCCCTTGACGATGTCACCCAGCACGCCATCGGCGGTGGCCAGGACTTCCAGGACGACTTTGTCAGTCTCGATGTCGACGATCAGCTCGTCACGCTTGACGGCGTCGCCCGGCTTCTTGTGCCAGGTGGCAACGGTGCCGTCGGCGACCGATTCCGGGAAGGTTGGGGCTTTGATCTCGATAGCCATTATCAGTGTTTCCTTAAATTCGGTTTCAGGTGCGCGAAGGCGTTAAACAGTGAAGGCGTCTTGCAGCAGTTTTTCCTGCTGTTCGGCGTGCTTCGAAGCGTAACCACAGGCTGGCGCGGCAGAGGCGTCGCGGCCGGCGTATTCCAGGACCAGTGCCTTGTTGTGGCGGCCCAGGATACGGCGCATGTGGTGCTGGCTGCTGTACCAGGCGCCCTGGTTCATCGGCTCTTCCTGACACCAGACTGCATGCTTGAGGTTGGTGTACGGCGCCAGGATTTCGACCAGGTCGTCTTCCGGGAACGGGTACAGCTGCTCGATACGCACGATGGCGATGTCTTCGCGGCCTTCGGCACGGCGTTTTTCCAGCAGGTCGTAGTAGACCTTGCCGCCACACAGCACCAGGCGCTCGACCTTGGCTGGATCCTGGGTGTCGATTTCCGGGATCACGGTCTGGAACGAGCCTTCTGCCAGGTCTTCCAAGGTCGAGACGGCCAACTTGTGGCGCAGCAGCGACTTCGGCGTCAGGACGATCAGCGGCTTGCGCAGCGGACGGATGACCTGGCGACGCAGCAGGTGGTAGATCTGAGCCGGGGTGGTCGGTACGCAGACCTGAATGTTGTGCTCGGCGCACAGCTGCAGGTAACGCTCCAGACGCGCGGAGGAGTGCTCCGGGCCCTGCCCTTCATAGCCGTGCGGCAGCAGCATGGTCAGACCGCACAGACGGCCCCACTTGTGCTCGCCGCTGGTGATGAACTGGTCAATCACCACTTGCGCGCCGTTGGCGAAGTCGCCGAACTGGGCTTCCCAGATCACCAGCGCGTTCGGCGTGGTGGTCGAGTAGCCGTATTCGAACGCCAGTACCGCTTCTTCCGACAGGAAGGAGTCGTACAGGTCGAAGCGCGGCTGGCCTGGGAACAGGTTCTGCAGCGGCACGTAGGTGCTGGCGTCCTTCTGGTTGTGCAACACCGCGTGGCGGTGCGAGAAGGTGCCACGGCCGATGTCCTGGCCGGTCATGCGGATCGGGTGACCTTCGAACTGCAGGGTGGCGTACGCCATGGTCTCTGCATAACCCCAGTTGATCGGCAAGCCACCGGCCTGCATCTTCTGGCGATCTTCGTAGATCTTCGACACCTGACGCTGAACCACGAAACCTTCTGGCAGCTCGAGCAGCTTGGCCGACAGGTCTTGCAGGGTCTTGAGGTCGAAGCGGGTGTCGTGACGCGCGGTCCAGGCATGGCCCAGGTACGGACGCCAGTCGACGAACAGCTCGCGGTTCGGCTCCTTGACCAGGCTCTTGACCACGTGCAGGCCGTTGTCCAGGGCGTTGCGGTACTCGTCGATCTTGGCCTGAGCACGCTCGGCATCGATGCGACCGGCCTGGATCAGCGCTTCGGCATACAGCTCACGGGTGGTGCGCTGCTTGCTGATCTGCTGATACATCAGCGGCTGGGTACCGTTCGGCTCGTCGGCCTCGTTGTGGCCGCGGCGGCGGTAGCAAACCAGGTCGATGACCACGTCACGCTTGAACAGCATGCGGTAATCGATGGCCAGCTGGGTCACGAACAGCACGGCTTCCGGGTCATCACCGTTGACGTGCAGGATCGGCGCCTGAATCATCTTGGCAACGTCGGTGGCGTACTCGGTGGAACGCGAGTCCAGCGGGTTGCTGATGGTGAAACCAACCTGGTTGTTGATTACGATGTGCACGGTACCGCCGGTCTTGAAACCGCGGGTCTGCGACATCTGGAAGGTTTCCATCACCACGCCCTGGCCTGCGAACGCAGCATCGCCGTGGATCGAGATCGGCAGCACCTTGTCGCCAACGGTGTCGTTGCGGCGGTCCTGACGGGCGCGCACCGAACCCTCGACCACTGGCGAAACGATCTCCAGGTGGGACGGGTTGAACGCCATGGCCAGGTGAACTTCGCCACCGGTGGTCATCACGTTGGAGGAGAAGCCCTGGTGATATTTCACGTCACCGGAGCCCAACTCGTTCATCTTCTTGCCTTCGAACTCGTCGAACAGCTCGCGCGGGTTCTTGCCGAAGGTGTTGACCAGCACGTTCAGACGGCCACGGTGGGCCATGCCGATCACGACTTCCTTGGTACCGTAGGAGCCGGAGCGCTGGATCATCTCGTCCAGCATCGGAATCAGGCTTTCGCCGCCTTCCAGGCCGAAACGCTTGGTGCCTGGGTATTTGGTGCCCAGGTACTTCTCAAGGCCCTCACCGGCCGTGACGCGCTCGAGCAGGTGAGCCTGCACGTCAGCGGAAAACTCCGGACGGCCGCGCACGCTTTCAAGGCGCTGCTGGAACCAGCTGCGCTGCTCGGAATCGACGATATGGGTGAACTCGGCGCCAATGGTGCGACAATATGTCTTCTGGAGCGCCTCGGAGATCTCGCGTAGGCTCGCTTCCTCTTTGCCGATGAACAGGTCGCCGGCACGGAAGGTCGTATCAAGATCGGCATTGGTCAAGCCGTAGTGATTGATCGACAGGTCTACGGGCGCAGGGCGCTGCCACAACCCCAACGGGTCGAGCTTGGCAGCCTGATGGCCGCGCATACGATAGGCCTGGATCAGTCGCAGAACTTCAACCTGCTTCTTCTCGTGTTCACTGCTCACGCTCCCGGCGGATACCGGTTGGGCGCGGCGCTGGTTCTTTGCCAGCAGTACGAAATGGTCGCGGATTGTCGAGTGCGATACATCGGTAGCGGTGCTGCCGTCGGCTGGCAACTTCTGGAAGTAAGTGCGCCACTCTTCTGGCACAGCGTTAGGGTCGTGCAGGTAAAGCTCGTAGAGCTCTTCCACATATGCAGCGTTACCACCTGAAAGGTGGGCGCTTTCCCACATGCGCTGCATCACGCTTTCTTGCATGCTTGGTCACCCTCGGTTAGGGGACGATCGGCGAGAGCCACAGCAAACCTGGAAAAGTCCGAACACAGCGACTGAACCACGCCACTTGGATCTTGCTGATTTTCCGGGTACCAGCCCGGAAAGCCCCTGCTGGTCTCATATCTTCATAGGTAATGAGCGCGGGCTTTGTGGGCCCTTGCTCGAGTTTTACCTCAGTGCGGGCTCACCACCCGCACCTCGGCTTACTGCAGGTACAACGCTTTGAATCAGGTACCGCTTTGCAGGAGCATGTTACGTACGTGACCGATTGCCTTGGTTGGGTTCAGACCCTTAGGGCAAACGTTTACGCAGTTCATGATCCCACGGCAGCGGAAGACGCTGAACGGGTCATCCAGGGACGCCAGGCGCTCCTGGGTCTTGGTGTCACGGCTGTCGGCCAGGAAGCGATAGGCCTGCAGCAAGGCAGCGGGGCCCAGGAACTTGTCTGGGTTCCACCAGAACGACGGGCAAGAAGTCGAGCAGCAAGCGCACAGGATGCACTCGTACAGACCGTCCAGCTTGTCACGCTCTTCTGGCGACTGCAGACGCTCGATGGCCGGAGCCGGGGTGTCGTTCTGCAGGAATGGCTTCACCTTCTCGTACTGCTTGTAGAAGATGCTCATGTCGACGACCAGGTCACGAATGACCGGCAGGCCCGGCAGCGGGCGCAGCACCAGCTTGTTGCCCTTGACCACGCCCGACAGCGGGGTGATGCAGGCCAGGCCGTTCTTGCCGTTCATGTTCATGCCATCGGAACCGCACACGCCTTCACGGCAGGAGCGACGGTACGAGAAGCCCTCGTCCTTTTCCTTGATCAGTGCCAGTACGTCCAGGACCATCAGGTCCTTGCCGCCGGTATCGACGTCGAACGACTCCATCTTGGGCGCCGAGTCGGTGTCGGGGTTGTAACGATAAACTTCGACTTTCAACATAGCAGCCACCCTTAGTAAGTCCGGATTTTAGGCTCGAAGGCCGGCACGGTCTTCGGCGCAAAGTTGACGCCGCGCTTGGCAACGCGCTTCTCACCCGGGTAGTACAGGGTGTGGCACAGCCAGTTTTCGTCGTCACGGTCTTCGAAGTCTTCACGGGCGTGAGCACCGCGCGACTCTTTACGGGCTTCGGCCGCAATGGCAGTAGCTTCGGCAACTTCCAGCAGGTTCTGCAGCTCCAGCGCTTCGATACGCGCGGTGTTGAAGGCCTGGGACTTGTCGTTGATCTTCACGTTGGCGATGCGGTCACGCAGGCCAGCCAGCTGCTCGATACCCTTCTGCATGTATTCGCCAGTACGGAATACACCGAAGTAGTTCTGCATGCAGCTTTGCAGCTCGCGCTTCAGGCTTGCCACGTCTTCGCCAGTGGTACGCTCGTTGAGCTTGTTCAGGCGGTTCAGGGCAACATCGACGTCGGTGTCGCTGGCATCGCGGTACTCGACGCCTTCGGTCAGCGCCTTTTCCAGGTGCAGGCCGGCAGCACGGCCGAACACGACCAGGTCGAGCAGCGAGTTACCGCCCAGGCGGTTGGCGCCGTGGACCGATACGCATGCCACTTCACCTACGGCGAACAGGCCCGGAATGATGTGGTCCTTGCCTTCGGCGTCCATGGTGATGGCCTGGCCATGAATGTTGGTGGCAACACCACCCATCATGTAGTGGCAGGTCGGCACGACCGGCACCGGCGCGACCACTGGGTCGACGTGGGCGAAGGTCTTGGACAGTTCGCAGATACCTGGCAGGCGGCTGTGCAGCACTTCCTCGCCCAGGTGGTCCAGCTTCAGCAGTACGTGGTCCTTGTTCGGGCCCACGCCGTTGCCGGCGATGATTTCTTTGACCATGGAACGGGCAACAACGTCGCGGCCGGCCAGGTCTTTCGCGTTCGGCGCGTAACGCTCCATGAAGCGCTCGCCGTGGGCGTTGATCAGGTAGCCACCCTCACCGCGGCAACCCTCGGTGACCAGTACACCGGCGCCGGCGATGCCGGTTGGGTGGAACTGCCACATTTCGATGTCCTGCACCGGTACACCGGCACGCAGGGCCATGCCGACACCGTCACCGGTGTTGATCAGGGCGTTGGTGGTCGAGGCGTAGATACGACCCGCACCGCCAGTAGCCAGAACGGTGGCCTTGGACTTGATGTACAGGGTTTCGCCGGTTTCGATGCAAATGGCGATCACACCAACGAACGCACCGTCCTGGTTCTTCACCAGGTCAACGGCGTAGTACTCGTTGAGGAAGGTGGTGCCGGCTTTCAGGTTGCCCTGGTACAGGGTGTGCAGCAGCGCGTGACCAGTACGGTCGGAAGCGGCGCAGGTACGAGCAGCCTGGCCACCCTTGCCGAAGTCCTTGGACTGGCCACCGAACGGACGCTGGTAGATACGGCCGGTTTCGGTACGCGAGAACGGCAGGCCCATGTGGTCCAGCTCGAAGACCGCAGCCGGGCCTTCCTGACACATGTATTCGATAGCGTCCTGGTCACCGATGTAGTCGGAACCTTTGACGGTATCGTACATGTGCCAGCGCCAGTCATCGTTCGGGTCGGCCGAAGCGATGGCGCAGGTGATGCCGCCCTGGGCGGATACAGTGTGCGAACGGGTCGGGAAGACCTTGGTCACTACGGCAGTCTTGTGACCACCTTGAGCCAGCTGCAGCGCTGCGCGCATGCCGGCGCCGCCGCCACCAATAATGATGGCGTCGAAGGAAATAGTTGGAATGCTAGCCATGGATCAGATACCCCAGAGAATCTGCACACCCCAGACGAAGTAAGCGAACATCGCAACGCCGCATACCGCCTGGAACAGGAAACGAATCGCAGTTGCCGACTTGCCGAACGCCATTGGCGTCAGGTAGTCGGTGGCAATGGTCCACATGCCGACCCAGGCGTGAGCGCCCAGGGCAACGAGGGCCAGCAGACTGAAGATCCGCATCGCGTTGTTGGAGAACAGACCGTGCCACTGGGCATAGTCGATACCTGGGTGGGCTACGACGTAACCGATCAGGAAGAGGAAGTAAGCCGCGAGAACGACCGCAGAGACGCGCTGTGCCATCCAGTCATAGAGGCCCGAACGCGACAGGTTCGTGACATTGGTTACCATACCCAAACTCCCACCAGAACGATCACCACCACGGAGATGACAATCACGATTTTCGAGCCCAGTTTGCCGCCTTCCAGCGTCTCACCGATGCCCATGTCCATGATCAGGTGGCGAACACCTGCCACCAGGTGATACAGCAGGGCGGACAGCAGGGCCCAGGTCACCAGTTTGGCCAGCGGACTGGTCAGACACGCCTTCACCTCACCGAAGCCTTCCTCGGAACCCAGGGACTTGCCCAATGCATAAAGCATGATGACCAGGCCGAGGAACAGGATGACGCCGGAGATACGGTGCAGAATGGACGTGTACGCGGTGATCGGGAGCTTGATGGTCCTTAGGTCTAGGTTTACAGGTCGTTGGCTTTTCACGGCTTTTTTCACACTGAAGAGCCCCTAGCGAACAGGGCAAAGTTGTTGGTAAGTGTACTGGTCAGGTACCCACCACCCAGGGAACGGCGACCCCCAGCAGTTCGGGCTTGCAAGCCCCTGGCGGTCGGGTGCCGAGTATAGACAGTTAGGCTGCTTATGACAACGTGATGGGGTAGCCCAAATAGCGCATTGCCTTTGGCGAGCAAAAGGCGTAAATGGGCGACAATTTCGAGAAAAATCAGGCCTCAGGCCCCGTTTCAACCAGCCTTTAGGCAAATTGACATCTGAATTTATCCCTCTATAGTGGTGCGGGCCCTGCGTGGGGGGTCTGTCTGATGATTTCAAGCATTAATAGGAGGCCACATGGCTGACAAAAAAGCGCAGTTGGTCATCGAGGGCGCTGCCCCCGTCGAGCTGCCCATTTTAACCGGCACCGTTGGTCCTGATGTAATCGACGTCCGCGGGTTGGGGGCCACTGGTCACTTCACCTTCGACCCTGGTTTCATGGCGACTGCCTCGTGCGAGTCGAAGATCACCTACATCGACGGCGACAAGGGTATTCTGCTGCACCGCGGCTACCCCATCGAACAGCTCGCCGAACAATCGGACTACCTCGAAACCTGCTACCTGCTGCTCAACGGCGAACTGCCGAATGCCGAGCAGAAGGCCCAGTTCGTCAGCACCGTGAAAAACCACACCATGGTTCACGAGCAGCTGAAGTCCTTCTTCAACGGTTTCCGCCGCGACGCTCACCCCATGGCGGTGATGTGCGGTGTGGTCGGCGCCCTGTCGGCGTTCTACCACGACTCCCTGGACATCAATAACCCGCAACACCGCGAAATTTCCGCGGTGCGCCTGGTCGCCAAGATGCCGACCCTGGCCGCGATGGTTTACAAGTACTCCATGGGTCAGCCGATGATGTACCCGCGCAACGACCTGTCGTACGCGGAAAACTTCCTGCACATGATGTTCAACACCCCGTGCGAGATCAAACCGATCAGCCCGGTGCTGGCCAAGGCAATGGACCGGATCTTCATCCTCCACGCCGACCACGAGCAGAACGCCTCCACCTCCACCGTACGCCTGGCAGGCTCCTCGGGTGCCAACCCGTTCGCCTGTATCGCCGCCGGTATCGCCGCATTGTGGGGCCCTGCCCACGGCGGTGCGAACGAAGCCGTACTGACCATGCTCGATGAAATCGGCGATGTCTCGAACATCGACACCTTCATCGCCAAGGCCAAGGACAAGAACGATCCGTTCAAGCTCATGGGCTTCGGTCACCGCGTTTATAAAAACCGCGACCCACGCGCCACCGTGATGAAGCAGACCTGCGACGAAGTCCTGCGCGAGCTGGGCATCAAGAACGACCCGCAGCTGGAACTGGCCATGCGCCTGGAAGAGATCGCCCTCACCGATCCTTACTTCATCGAGCGCTCGCTGTACCCGAACGTCGACTTCTACTCGGGGATCATCCTCAAGGCGATCGGCATTCCGACCAGCATGTTCACCGTGATCTTCGCCCTGGCGCGTACCGTCGGCTGGATCTCGCACTGGAAAGAAATGCTCTCCAGCCCGTACAAGATTGGCCGCCCGCGCCAGCTGTACACCGGCGAGCAGAAGCGCGACATCGTCGCCCTGACCGACCGCAAGTAAGCTCCTCGAGCCGAACGCAAAAAGGCTGCCCTCGGGCAGCCTTTTTTATTGCCATCTGCTCGATCCGATGCGGCGTCGCGGGAGCAATTGTCTTGCCTAAATTTTGAAAGTTTGCGCGATTACTGTGGGAGCGGGCTTGCCCCTCGAACACCGGCAAAGCCGGTGCCATTCACCGCGCCGCCCCATTCGCGGGGCAAGCCCGCTCCCACAGAGGCCGAAGCCTGCCTGAACTTCAGTTTTTTTCAGCCCGCTCACGCAACCCTTTCAGGGTATTGAACGGCGCATCGACCACGAACTTGTTAGCCACCATCGCCGGCACACTGCCGCCCGGCTCGGTGTGCACCTGGTAGGTCACTTCTGTCGTGTCACCCTTGGGCACCAACTTCCAGAAGCCCTCGACTTTCGCCACCCGCACGAACCCCTTCTCCTCCGGGAGATAGGTCGGCTCTTCCTTCAGGTTACGCGTCAGGCTACCGTCCGCCTCCTTGACCGTGGTGATGTGCAGCACCGAGTCCCGCGGGGTGACCGGCCATGGCGTGTTGAACTGGGTGTAGGTCCAGCTCTGGTCACCTTCGTGCTTGAGCAGCTTCTGCGACTTGCACTCATGAATCCAGGCACACGCCCCGGCTACGTCCTCTTGCAGCGCCTCGACCTTGGCCAGCGGCGCCTTGATCACGGTAACGCCGCGGTAGGCCTTGTACTTGGAGCCCGCCACTTCACTGGTGGAAACCTTGATCCCCTCCTCGTCCTTGGCCACCTGCCAGTTCTCGGCCCAGGCAGCGGGCGCCAACAACACACCCATGCCACACAGCAGTGCAATACGCTTGAACGATCTCATCATCTTTATCCTTATTGTCGAAGATCCAGCCTGTCACGCCGCCGTCATCTGCTCCCACCAACCGAGAATCCTGATTGCCTCATCGCGATCACTGCCGCACACCTCGATGTCTGCCTTGAACCCACCGCACACCGCCGGCCGCTCGGGCTTGCCGAACAGGTCGCAGAGGTTGTCGACGGTCAGGTGCAGGCAGCGCTCGCCGGCCGGCTTGCCTTGGGGCATGCGCGGCATTGCAGAGCTGATGGACGGGGCGATGCAGCAAGCACCGCAACCCTCACGACAGTTCATGGTTATTCACCAAAATCAGGTCTCCCTGGAGCAAAACGGGACGAACGTCACCGGATAGTAACCGCTCAAACATGCGTTTGAAATTGCTGGCCCGACGAAATATGCCGTGACCCAGCAGTCAGTTGTCTGGCTATTGGCGGTATTCGAATTCGATGGCCGCCCCTTCCACATCGCGGCGGCTTTCATTGCGTAATTGAAGTTGCATTTCGTTGCTGATCAAGCGGCCATTGAGCTGGAACGGGCTTTCATCGCTCTGCGGCTTTTCAGTGAACATGGCCGGCAGCAAAGGTTTGCGTCGCGTGGGCGAACTGCCCACATTCGGTTCAAGGTCGTTGACCATGTCGACAGGCAAACTCAGATCCAGCGCGGGCTTGGGCAACGGTGTAGCCACCGCCTTGCTGACCGGCTTGTGCGCCGTACGCTTTTTGGCAGGCTTGGCAGCTTTGCCAGCCGCCTGTTTCGACACAGGCTTGGCCACCGGCTTTTTCACGGGTTTGGTTTGGGAAGCCTGCGCCTGGCCGGCAGGCTGCACAGCCTGGGCGACGCCGCTGAAACAGCAGATCGGCACCAGGCAAAAACTCAGAGCGATACAGCGCAACAGTTTCATGGACATCGGCAGTCAGGCTGGAAAATGCATATGCTCCCTGTTCCGCCTGCGCCTGACAAGCCTACAAAAGTGAACCTGTAGTCTCTCTGCACAATTGCTGGGCCAAAAGCCCCAGGGTAATCACCGCCCGCTCGGCCTCTTTGTTCCACGGGATGCCGCAGTTAAGCCGGATGCAGTGGTTGAATTGCTCGGTGTTACTGAAGATCAACCCCGGCGCGATACTGATGCCCTGCTCCAGCGCCCGCACATGCAGGTCCTGGGTATTGACCCGCCCCGGCAGGCTCACCCAGAGAATGAACCCGCCGGTAGGCCGGGTCATCTGCGTGCCTTCTGGGAAGTGCTGCTGCACCGCCAACTGGTAAGCACTGAGGTTCTTGCGGTACTCCTGGCGGATGTAGCGCAGGTGCCGGTCATAGCCGCCGTTCTCCAGGTAAGCGGCCACCCCCATCTGCGTCACGCTGCAGGCCGAATGAGTGGTGAAGGTCTGCAGGCGCTGGATTTCGTCCTGGTACCGCCCCGCCACCATCCAGCCGACCCGCACCCCCGGCGACAAGGTCTTGGAAAAGCTCGAGCAATAGATCACCCGGTCCAGCCGGTCGAACGCCTTCAGCGCCTTGGTCTTGCCTTGTTCGAACATCAATTCGCCATAGATGTCATCTTCGACGATCTGGATATCGAAGTCCGAAGCCAGGCGCAGCAACTGTTTTTGCCGCTCCTCAGGGATGGTGCCGCCCAGCGGGTTGCTCAGGCGCGACGTCAGCACCAACGCCTTGATCGACCACTGGTTGGCGGCCAACTGCAAGGCTTCCAGGCTGATCCCGGTGGACGGGTCGCTTGGAATTTCGATCACTTTCAGGCCCAGCAGGTCAGCCAACTGCAGCAAACCGTAGTAAGTCGGCGACTCGGCGGCGATCAAGTCCCCCGGGCGGGTCAGCACGCGCAGCGACATCTGCAAGGCATCGACGCAGCCATGGGTCACGATGATTTCACGCGGATCGACCAGCACACCGGCATCGCGCATGCGGATGGCGATCTGTCGGCGCAGCGGCTCGAAGCCTGGGCTGAACATGTAACTGAACGCACGTGGGCTATGGAAGCGGGTCACTTTGGCAATCTGCTGGTGCAGGGCGCGCACCGGCAGGTAATCCACATGAGGCACCGCAGCACCGAACGGAAACACGCCGTCGCGGCGCGCTTCGGTCAACACCTGCTGAATGATGCTGGCCCGGGTCACCAGGCCAGGGCGCTCTACCCGGGCGATATCCGGTGTTTGCGCGGTCAGGGCGGGGGTCTGGTGAACGTAGTAGCCCGACTGCGGGCGCGCGCGGATCAGCCCCTGGTCTTCAAGATTAGCATAGGCCTGCAGCACCGTGGCGTGGCTGACATTGAGCTGGGCGCTCATCTTGCGCACGGAGGGCACGCGCTCACCCGGCTGGTAGACACCGCGACGGATGTCCTCGGCCAGTTGCTGGGCGATACGCTGGTAAAGCAGCAGGTTGGTCATGGCGATATCTCGACGCGCGGACGGGCTCGTTATTGTTGTGCGACTCACTGACGGTAGAGAATACCGTAACAGTTGCGAAGTGTACTGGGACAGATTGCAGAATAGCCAACATTACAATGCCAGGACAGCATCCAGACAAGCGAGCCGGCCCGCTCACCGGTAATTGGCAGACAACCAAGGGGGCTGGGCTGGTGAGCGGGCTAACCTGTGGGAGCGGGCTTGCCCCGCGAACACCGGCGAAGCCGGTGCCATGCATCGCATCGCCCCATTCGCGGGGCAAGCCCGCTCCCACAATGACCAGGCTCAATCACCTACAACAAGGACCATCCGCCAGCGAGATCAACGCGCTGGGGCGAGCTTGCCCTTGTCGTCAGAAAAGACGATTTCCACCCGGCGATTCTGCGCCCTGCCCCGCTCCGAGGCATTGGCTTCGATCGGGTACTGGTCACCATAGCCTTCAACCTGCAGACGCTTTTCGTCGATGCCCAGGTCCACCAGCATGTCAGCCACCGCCTGCGCGCGATCACGCGAGAGCTTCAGGTTGTCTTCCGGGGCGCCGGTGCTGTCGGTGTAACCCTCGATACGCACCACACGGCGCGGGTTGAGCTGGAGAAACTGCACCAGTTTGAGCACCGTACGGCTGGCCGAATTCTTCAGGTCGGCACGCCCGGTATCGAACAGCACATCGCCCAAGGTCATTACCAGACCACGGTCCGTCTGCTCCGAAGCCAATGCGGCAATCTGCGACTCGACCCACTTGCCTTGCTGCTGCACGCTGGCAAGCTTCGCTTCACGCAGCGCCAATTGCAGGCGTTGGCGCTCCAGGTCGAGCTTGGCCAGGCGCTCCTGGTTCAGCGCAAGCTTGGCATGTTCGCTGGCAATTTCGCTGTAGCGCTGGCTCAGGTAGGCGTAGTGGCGCACATCGGTACCGGTGCCGATATAACTGGACAGGCGCTCGGCCCGCGCCAGCGATTCACCGGCACGAATCACATCGCGCGGCGCACTGCGCAGCACGTCGGAGTCGTCTTTTACCTTCTGGAAGGTGGCACTGGCTTCATCCAACGCCGCCTCGCTGCGATGGCTGGCGCACCCGTGCAAGCCTGCCGTCAACGCCAGCAACACCAGCGCCGTCATGGGTGTATGGCGCATCATGGCTGCACCTCCAGCTGTTTGCGCAGGCGCGTAACCCGCGATTGCAGCACTTGCAGCTGCTCTTCACTCTTCTGGTTCAGCACCTGGGCCTCGGCCAGGCGTGCATCCAGTTCGGCCTGCTCGGCACGCATGCGCGCATCGCGAAAATCTTCGGTAAGCATGTTGGTCTTGGCCCGGGCAAGCTTGTCTTCGGCCAGCTTCAGCGCCTCGACCTGCTCGGTGGCGCCAACGGCCTTGGCCTGTTCCAGCGCCTGCTCAGAAATGCGCAGCTGCTCGTTCGGCGCCGGGTCGTTGGCGCAACCCGCCAGGCCGAGCATGGCCAGAGCAAGGAATAGTGGTTGGATTCTCACGCAATCTTCCTAATGTTTGGGGGCGTCCAGCGGCACCTGCATCTGCGCCTTCCAGCGCTCGACATTTCGTTGCAGCACAGCCTCGGACGCACCGGAGATCGGCAATTCTGTCAGTTTTTTCGCCAGTTGCCCACGCAACCAGCTGTCATTGCACGCCGAGTTGTGCGACACGGCCAGGTACAGCCCTGGGCGATCGACTGGCAGGCCGCGGGCAATCAGGTCGTTGCTCATGCCCAGGCTCTGGGTCATGGCCATGCCGGAGTAGCGCCCGGCGAGCACATAGTCCACCTGCCCCAGCACCAGTTTCTGGAATGCCTGGGTCAGGTTTTGCGCAGGCTGCAACTTCAGATGGGCTTTGGCGAACGCTTCAAAGGCCGGCGTGAGACGCGCGCGCTCAGACAAACTGCCGTGGTACTTGGCCAGGTCTGCCGGGCCCTCGAAGGCCAGCTCGGCGTCATGCCGCGTCCAGACCAGGTATTCGTTCAACTGCAACGGCGGGTGGATGTAGTCCAGTGCGGTCAGCTGGCCGACCTGCAGGGGCGTATCGAGCAGCAGGTCCATTCGCCCACTGCGCACTTCTTCCAGCGCCTGGTCACGTCGCCCTGCACTCAGCACGTCCACCTTCACACCCAGCTCACTGGCCACCTGCTGCAACAGGTCGACATTGGCGCCGATCAGGTGCTTGGGGTCTTTCGGGTCCTGCCAGGAATACGGGGGCGCATCGGGGCTGCCGGTCGCGACCAAACGTTCGCACTTGCCTGCCGCCATCGCGACGGGCGCCAGCAAGGCCGCCATGCATGCCAGTACCCCGCCTGCTTTGCGCAGCACCATTGCTCACTCCTTGTATTGCTTGGCCCGGCCCATCAGGTACACGCCGCACCTGTAGGAGCAGCCTTGTGCGGCGAAAGGGCCGGCATGACCAACAAATTTTTGTGGCTGTGACTGCCTCTTCGCAGCACAAGGCTGCTCCTACAGGAACCGCGACAAGCACTGCATCGGAAAAGGCCATAAAAAAACCCGGCCCTCAGTACGAGGGCCGGGCTTCTTTATAAGTGAAGCAGGCGGATCAGACCAGCTTTTCCAGCTCCGGAACCGCTTCGAACAGGTCAGCGACCAGGCCGTAGTCGGCCACCTGGAAGATCGGCGCTTCTTCGTCCTTGTTGATCGCAACGATCACTTTGGAGTCTTTCATGCCGGCCAGGTGTTGAATCGCGCCGGAGATACCGACGGCGATGTACAGCTGCGGTGCGACGATTTTGCCGGTCTGGCCGACCTGCATGTCGTTTGGCACAAAGCCTGCGTCGACTGCGGCGCGCGAGGCACCGACGGCTGCGCCGAGCTTGTCAGCCAGGCTGTACAGGTGCTTGAAGTTGTCACCGTTGCCCATGCCACGGCCGCCGGAAACGACGATCTTGGCAGCGGTCAGTTCTGGGCGGTCGGACTTGGCCAGCTCTTCACCGACGAAGGTGGAGATACCGGCGTTGTGCGCAGCGCCAACAGTTTCGACAGCAGCGGAACCGCCTTCTGCAGCAACGGCGTCAAAACCGGTGGTACGCACGGTGATGACCTTGACCGCAGCGCTCGATTGCACGGTGGCAATGGCGTTACCGGCATAGATCGGGCGCTTGAAGGTGTCGGCCGATTCAACCGAGATGATCTCGGAGATCTGGTCGACGTCCAGCAGTGCGGCGACGCGCGGCAGGATGTTCTTGCCGTTGGTGGTGGCCGGGGCCAGCACGTGGCTGTAGCCCTTTGCCAGCTCGACGATCAGCGGCGCGACGTTTTCTGGCAGGACGTGGGCGTAGGCTGCGTTATCAGCAACCAGTACCTTGGCAACACCCGCGATCTTGGCAGCAGATTCGGCAACGCCGCCGACGTTCTGGCCAGCGACCAGCACGTGCACATCACCACCGATCTTGGCGGCTGCGGCGACAGTGTTCAGGGTGGACGGGGCTACAGCACCGTTTTCGTATTCAGCGACAACCAGGATAGTCATTTAGATTACCTTCGCTTCGTTCTTCAGCTTCTCGACCAGTTCGGCCACCGACTTGACCTTGATACCTGCGCTGCGTGCAGCCGGCGCTTCGACTTTCAGGGTCTTGTTGGTGGAAGCGAGCGATACGCCCAGCGCGTCTGGCGTAACGGTCTCCAGCGGCTTCTTCTTGGCCTTCATGATGTTCGGCAGCGACGCGTAGCGCGGCTCGTTCAGGCGCAGGTCGGTGGTGACGATCGCTGGCAGGCTCAGCGATACGGTCTGCAAGCCGCCATCGATTTCACGGGTGACGTTCAGCTTGTCGCCAGCGACTTCAACCTTGGAGGCGAAGGTGCCTTGGGCGTAGCCGGTCAGCGCAGCCAGCATCTGGCCGGTCTGGTTGTTGTCGCTGTCGATGGCCTGCTTGCCGAGAATGACCAGCTGTGGCTGCTCTTTGTCGACAACGGCTTTCAGCGCCTTGGCCACGGCCAGCGAATTCAGCTCATCAGCGGCTTCGACCAGAATGGCACGATCGGCACCCAGTGCCAGCGCAGTACGCAGCTGCTCCTGGGCAGTGGTCGGGCCGACGGAAACGACGACGATCTCGGTCGCAACGCCCTTCTCTTTCAGGCGTACGGCTTCCTCAACGGCGATTTCGCAGAAGGGGTTCATGGACATCTTGACGTTTGCAAGGTCGACGCCGGAGTTGTCCGCTTTGACGCGAACCTTGACGTTGTAGTCGACCACTCGTTTGACAGCTACAAGAACCTTCATGGATTCCTCGTTACTCTCCGGTGAATAGAAAGTCGCCTGGGGACATGCCCGGCGATGCGCGTGGGTACAAGGGCACCTCTAAAAACGTACCGGGAGAAGCAAACTTCAAGGTGACCGAGCAGTCTTGTCGCGACGCTTGCGGCAAATACCCGCGGGTCATTTTCTGTGGTGGCGTGTAAACTCCACTACATACCGTGAATTGGCCCGAAAGCCTTACTCCACACCTGGTCTTTAGAGGTGTACCTGCGCCCGGCGGTAAGCCTACGGCGAACGTAAAACCGCTCGTATCTTGACCGCAACACCCAATCCGGTCAATACGGCAAATCGGTCACCCTCCAGCCGTACGCCTGTGATTTTACTGGCCTGCGGCAAATTCAAACAAACGTTTGTATTGGACCCGCCAAGTGGTGTAGATATAATGCGCGGCCAAGACAAAACGGTGTAGTCCATCCTCTGCGCTGCTACAGCTCCGCTCCCGTGAAGCGCGGTGCGCATGATCACCCCACACCCATAAGACAAAGCAACAGCACGAGCCTTGATGAGTAGGAGAGAACCAGTGGAACGCGAATACATGGAATTCGACGTGGTCATCGTCGGCGCCGGCCCGGCGGGGCTGTCCGCCGCCTGCCGCCTGAAGCAGAAGGCCGCCGAAGCCGGTAGCGAGATCAGCGTCTGCGTGGTCGAAAAAGGCTCCGAAGTCGGTGCGCACATCCTCTCCGGCGCGGTGTTCGAGCCGCGCGCACTGAACGAACTGTTTCCTGACTGGAAGGCACTCGGCGCGCCGCTGAACACCGAGGTCAAGCGTGACGATATCTATGTGCTGAAGGACGCTGGCAGCTCGACCAAGGTCCCCGACCTGTTCGTGCCCAAGACCATGCACAACCACGGCAACTACATCATCTCCCTGGGGAACCTGTGCCGCTGGCTGGCCCAGCAGGCCGAAAACCTGGGCGTTGAAATCTACCCAGGCTTCGCTGCCCAGGAAGCGCTGTTCGATGAAAACGGCGTGGTGCGCGGCATCGTCACCGGCGACCTGGGTGTCGACCGCGAAGGCAACCCGAAAGACGGCCTGTACACCCCTGGCATGGAACTGCGTGCCAAGTACACGTTGTTCGCCGAAGGTTGCCGCGGCCATATCGGCAAGCAGCTGATCAAGCGCTTCAACCTCGACAGCGAGTCCGACGTCCAGCACTACGGCATCGGCCTCAAGGAAATCTGGGAAATCGACCCAAGCAAGCACGAGCAGGGCCTGGTGGTGCACACCGCAGGCTGGCCACTGGACGTGATGAGCGCCGAAAACACCGGTGGTTCGTTCCTGTATCACCTGGAAAACAACCAGGTGGTGGTAGGCCTGATTGTCGACCTGTCCTACAGCAATGCCTACCTGTCGCCGTTCGATGAGTTCCAGCGCCTGAAGCACCACCCTGTGATGAAGCAGTACCTCGAAGGCGGCAAGCGCATCAGCTACGGCGCCCGCGCCATCTGCAAAGGCGGCCTCAACTCGTTGCCGAAGATGGTATTCAACGGTGGCGCATTGATCGGCTGCGACCTGGGCACCCTGAACTTCGCCAAGATCAAGGGAAGCCACACCGCAATGAAATCCGGCATGCTCGCCGCAGAAGCGGTCGCCGATGCGTTGATCGCAGGCAGCGAGGGCGGCGACGCACTCACTACTTATGTCGATGCCTTCAAGGCCAGCTGGCTGCACGAAGAGCTGTTCGCCAGCCGTAACTTCGGCCCGGCGCTGCACAAGTTCGGGCCTATCCTGGGTGGTGCGTTCAACTACATCGATCAGAACTGGTTCGCCGGCAAGCTGCCCTTCACGCTGCACGACACCAAGCCCGATTACGCCTGCCTCAAGCTCGCGGCCGACTCGAAAAAGATCGACTACCCGAAACCGGACGGCAAGCTCAGCTTCGACAAGCTCAGCTCGGTATTCCTCTCCAGCACCAACCATGAAGAGGAACAACCCTGCCACCTGAAGCTGACCGACCCGAACATCCCGATCGCCAGCAACCTACCGCTGTACGACGAGCCGGCCCAGCGTTACTGCCCTGCCGGCGTGTACGAAGTGGTCAGCCAGGATGACGGCAGCAAGCGCTTCCAGATCAACGCGCAAAACTGCGTGCACTGCAAGACCTGCGACATCAAGGACCCCGCCCAGAACATCACCTGGGTAACCCCTGAAGGCGCCGGCGGGCCGAACTACCCGAACATGTAAGGCCCCCTGCCCTTGCGGCACTAAAAAGCCCCCGCCTCGTCAGAGCCGGGGGCTTTTTGCTGCCTACCTGCATCAGGCAGTGCGTACTTCTTCGAACAGTTCCGGGTGGCGATCCAGCAGTTTGAACAGTTTGACCAACGCCACGGGTGGCCTGGTTTTACCGTTTTCGTAACGGGAGAACGCATTGACGCCACCCCCGAAGATCTCCCCTGCTTCACGCTGGTCGAGATCGAATTTCTTGCGCACTGAGACGATGAAGCCCGGGTCGACCGCCGCAGCGTTGACCTGGCGATTGAACGCCGACATCAGGTCACTGATGCGCAAAGCTTCATCATGGCTCAGCACTGCCTCACCACAGGCAGCACAGTAGTCGCCACTGACATTCGGAATAAGGGTCGCTTCACCCTTGTATCGATAGGGCATGTCCTGAGTGTCGGGCGCAAGCTCCGCACCGCCGCAGATTGGACATCTCATGGTTACATCTCCTTGAAAGACACGATGAGAACGTCGTCCACCACAGACAGTTTGAGGTACACGTACCCCTTGACCGTAAGCGGACGATAAACATCCTGCCAAACGCGATGATCAACGTAGCTGGTTATGCTTTTGTAAAAGTCTCTGCGCTCCAAGCCATTGATGACATCGAGCATATCCGGGTATTCCATCCCCAGTGCCTGGGCGTCTCGCAACGAGGCGGTAGTCGGGCTGATACGTCCAGCACTGACCAATGCCCTTATCCGCTGCAGCGGACAGTGAGGCGTTCTCTTTTCCATGAGAAATTAACCTTCCAGGTTAAATTTGGCTAATAGGTTATTCCAATAGCCCCCACCCGGAAGTCTGCCTCACCACTTGCCAGCCGCTAGTGGCTCATTTGTCACCGCACATGATTGGCATGGGCTCCGCCGCAAACGCCAAGGGCTCGCGACGCCCGAAGTACAGGGCAGTGAGCAGCCCCACCATGCCCATGATCAGACAAAACCCGACACACACCCATGGGCTCCACGGCATCAAGGCGATCAGCGCCAGCGGCGTGGTGCTGGCCCACAGGGCATAGGCGACGTTATAGGTGAAGGAAATGCCCGACACCCGGATCTGCGCAGGGAACAGCCCGACCATCACCGACGGCACCACGCCCACCACGCCACAGCACAGCCCTGCCACGGCATAAGCCAGCCAGGTTGCGCCCCACTGGCCCACCAGGCTTGCATACAACACACCGATGCCCAGCGGCAGCAGCAGGCTGTAGATCATCAGCGCTCGCCAGGCGCCCAGGCGATCGACCAGCAGGCCGGCCAGCACACAACCGATATTAAGGAAGACAATACCCGCACTGCTGAGGGCAAAGGTGTGCCCGGCAGTCATGCCAAAACGCTGTTGCATCACCGTCGGCGTGATCACCACCAGCACCACCACCGCCGACGTCAGCACACAGGTCAGCAGCGCCGCGGGGATCAGCGCCCGGCGATGCTCGCCCAGCACGCGCCGCAGCGGAAACGCCACCGGCTGCTCCTGGCGCTCGCGCAAGGCCAGGAACACGGGCGTTTCACTTAGCCACCGGCGCAGCCACACGCCTATCACGCCAAACACCCCACCCAGCAGGAAGGGGTAGCGCCAGGCATGGTCGAGAATTTCTTCGGGGGTGAACACCTGCGCCAGCAGCGTGGCCGTCAGTGCGCCCAGCAAGTAACCGAAGGTAAGCCCAGCCTGCAAGAAGCCCAGGGCATAGCCCCGTCGCCCAGGTGGCGCATGCTCGGCAACGAACGTCCAGGCACTGGGCACTTCGCCGCCGACAGCCGCCCCCTGCAGAATGCGCAGCGCCAGCAGAATCAACGGCGCGGCGTAGCCGATATCGGCGTACGTCGGCATCACACCGATCAGCAGGCACGGCAGGGCCATCATCAGGATGCTCAGGCTGAACACCCGCTTGCGCCCCAGATGATCGGCGAAATGCGCCATCAGGATGCCGCCCAGTGGCCGCGCCAGGTAACCGGTGACGAAGATCCCGAAGCTTTGCAGCAGGCGCAGCCATTCAGGCATTTCTGGCGGGAAAAACAGCTTGCTGAGGGTCAGGGCGAAGAACACGAAGATGATGAAATCGTAGATTTCCAGCGCGCCACCCAGTGCCGCCAGGCCCAAGGTCCGGTGGTCGCCACGGCTGAACCGTGGCGGGCGAGCGGTATCGATGGCAGTCATGGCAGAGTCCGCAGATCGGCAAAGGGCAAGAGGATAGCAAATAGCTGCCCCCTTGCCCCGCCCACATCGGCGCTAGCGGCTGAAGACCGTGTGTGCGAAGTTCACCCGCGGGCGCGGGTGCAGCGCGCTGGCGGGCACGGCAGCTGGCAGGGGCAGCTTGCCGACCAAAAGCGGCGCATCAATGATCGCCATGAACGATTCCAGTGCCTCGTTATCGGGCGCTTGCGGCAGGCTCACGCTCACGGATTGGCGCTCGGTTTGCGGCACCGAAGGCACTTGCAACTGCTGGGAGTGATAAAGCAGGGCGTGCTGGATTTGCGTGCTCACCCGGCAGAAACGCGCCAGGTCGACGCCGACGTGGCTGGCCAGTTCGATGTTGCCAAGCAACAGATGAAAAGGCTGCAAGGCAGATTGCACCAGGCGTTGCAGCTCCTCGAAGCTGTCCACGGGCGCAATCCGGTAATAGCCCAGGCCATTGAGCAACTTTTCCAGCTGCAAGCGCTGGCTGGGGTGCTCGTCGGCGATGAGGATGCGCAGGGTCTTGTTTGCCATTTTCGGACCTGGGCAGTTAGGTAATAAGGGACACTCCCTGACCATACTGCGCCAGTAACGGCAATCGCCAAACTTTGCCTGGCTGGGGTCTACCTAGATAGTTGTCGGGAAACCCGCAGAAATCAAGTCGATGCTTGACGGAATTTTCATTCGTCTTTCACCAGACTTTCAGGATTCCCACTCACGCATGCGCACCCGGCAGTGCTTCATGGCATTGACGATGTGCTTTTCCACCACGCTGCGAGACACCCCCAGGTGCTCGGCAATCTGCTGATGTGACAGGCCATCGAGCTTGCGCAACAGGAAGCAGTCGCGGCAGACCTTGCCCAGTTCATCCAGGGCGCGCTGCATCAGCGCCAGGCGCTGATCGAGCTGCATGTCATGGGTGGGTGCCGGGCTGTGCCAGCGCTCGTCGCTGTCGAGCACCTCCAGTGGCTCGGCCTGGCGAACCTGATGCCGCCGGTGGCGGTCGACCACCAAGTTGAGCGCGGTACGGTACAGAAAGGCACGCGGGTGCTCGATCCGTTCCGCATCGGTGCGCTCCAGCACCCGCAGATAAGCATCGTGCGCAACATCTTCGGCCGCCTGACGACTGCCCAGGCGCGCGGAAAGGAAGCCCACCAGTTCGCGATAGTAATGTTCCACGACGTTACCTGAGAGGGCCCTGCTGCTTTTTCTGAAAGCCATTTCACAAAGCTGTGCAGGACCGAAGTGATGTCAACGTGCGATCTTACAAATTATAATTATTCTCAGCAACACGACATCCTCCTCCCCTGTACGCTAAATCCCGCCCGCTAGCCTTCGTCTATCTGGGACCTCAGTGCGCGCCGCTTCTTGCGCTGCGCGTGGCCTTCACTCCTGGCTGGAAGTCTGCATGCGACGTTTACCCCACACCCGCCGTCGGCTACTGCTCAGTGGCTTGGCCCTGCTGAGCCTGGGCAGTTTGCTGGCCTGGAAGACCCTGCCCTTCGGCGCGCAGCCGATCAGCACAGTCGCCGTCACCCGTGCCGATATCGAAAGCAGCGTGACTGCCCTGGGCACCCTGCAGCCGCGGCGCTACGTCGACGTGGGCGCCCAGGCTTCCGGGCAGATCCACACGCTGCACGTTGAAGCCGGTGACCAGGTACGCAAAGGCCAACTGCTGGTCGAGATCGACCCGTCCACCCAGCAAGCCAGGCTCGATGCCGGGCGTTACTCGATCGACAACCTCAAGGCACAACTGGCCGAGCAACGTGCACAGTTTCAACTGGCCCAGCAGCAGCTCAAGCGCCAGCGTGACCTGGCGGCCGCCGGTGCGACCCGTGACGAAGACGTGCAGACGGCCGCTGCCCAGCTCAAGGTGACTCAGGCCCGCATCGACATGTTCCAGGCGCAGATTCGTCAGGCCCAGGCCAACCTGCGCAGCGACGAGGCGGAACTGGGCTACACGCGCATTTATGCACCCATGGACGGCACCGTGGTAGCGGTCGATGCCCGAGAAGGCCAGACCCTCAATGCCCAACAGCAGACCCCTCTGATCCTGCGCATCGCCAGGCTTTCACCAATGACCGTCTGGGCCCAGGTGTCGGAAGCCGACATCGGCAAGGTCAAGCCCGGCATGACCGCTTACTTCACCACCTTGGCCGGCGGCAAGCGCCGCTGGACCAGCACGGTCCGGCAGATTCTACCGATCCCGCCCAAACCGCTGGACCAGAGCAGCCAGGGCGGCGGCAGCCCGACCAGCGCCACCAATGGCACCACCGGCAGCCAGGTGGTGCAGTACACCGTGCTGCTGGATGTCGACAACCCGGATGGCGCCCTGATGGCCGAGATGACCACGCAGGTGTTCTTTGTCGCCGGCCAGGCCAGCCAAGTGCTGACCGTGCCGCTTGCCGCACTGGACGACAACAATGGCTTGCGCCTCGCCCGGGTACTCAACAGCAAAGGCAAAGTGGAACAGCGCCAGGTCCAGACCGGCCTGAGCGACCGGCTGCGGGTGCAGGTACTTGACGGCCTCAGCGAAGGCGAGCGCCTGGTGATCGGCGCCCCCAGCATCAGCGGAGGTTGAATGACTACGCCCCTGATCGAACTGATCGACATCCGTAAATCCTACGGCGGCGTCGATACCCCCAAGGTCGACATCCTCCAAGGCATCAGCCTGAGCATCCACCCCGGCGAGTTCGTCGCCATTGTCGGCGCCTCCGGCTCCGGCAAATCGACGCTGATGAACATCCTCGGCTGCCTCGACCGGCCAACCGCTGGCAGCTACCACTTTGCGGGCAAGGACGTGGCCGAGCTGGACAGCGACGAACTGGCCTGGTTACGCCGTGAAGCCTTTGGCTTCGTCTTCCAGGGCTACCACCTGATCCCCTCGGGTTCGGCCCAGGAGAACGTCGAGATGCCGGCCATCTATGCCGGTATCGCCGCCAGCGAGCGGCACGCGCGCGCCACCGCCCTGCTCACCCGCCTGGGCCTGGCCAGCCGCACGGGCAACCGCCCGCACCAGTTGTCCGGCGGCCAGCAACAACGCGTATCGATTGCCCGGGCACTGATGAACGGTGGCCACATCATCCTCGCCGACGAACCCACCGGCGCGCTCGACAGCCACAGCGGCACCGAAGTCATGGCGCTGCTCGACGAACTGGCCAGCCAGGGCCATGTGATCATCCTGATTACCCACGACCGCGACGTGGCGGCGCGGGCGCAGCGGGTCATTGAAATCCGCGATGGCCTGATCATCAGCGATTCGGCCGCCGAGCAGCCACCGCCCCCCACACGCAAAGGGCTGCAGGCCGACGACCTGCGCCAGCGCCTGGGCCGCGGCGCCACCCTGCGCGGGGCCTGGAAAGGTGAGCTGGTCGAAGCCTTGCAGGCCGCTTGGCGAGTGATGTGGGTCAACCGTTTTCGCACCGCCCTGACCTTGCTCGGCATCGTCATCGGGGTAGCCTCAGTGGTGGTCATGCTGGCCGTCGGCGAAGGCAGCAAGCGCCAGGTCATGGCGCAAATGGCGGCGTTTGGCTCGAACGTGCTCTACCTCAATGGCAAGCCGGCAACGCTGGGTGAACAGGCCGGCACCATCACCCTCGACGACGTCGCGGCCATCGGCGAGCTGCCCCAGGTCAAGCACGTCATGCCGGTGATCGGCGACAAACTGATGGTGCGCCACGGTAACAACAGCCAGCAGTTTTATGTCGGCGGCAACAACATCTGGTTCCCGGAGATCTTCAACTGGCCGGCGGTCGAGGGCACCTTTTACACCGAGACCGACGAAGCCAGTGCCGCGCCTGTGGCGGTGATCGGCCAGAAGGTGCGGGAAAAGATGCTCGACCCGGGGCGCGACCCGCTGGGGCAATACATCCTGATCGGCAATGTGCCTTTCCAGGTCGTCGGCATTCTCGCCGGTAAAGGCGCCAGTTCCGGCGACCAGGACAGCGACGGGCGCATCGCGGTGCCCTATTCCGCCGCGGCTATCCGCCTGTTCGGCCAGCGCGACCCAGACTACATCGCCGTCGCCGCGCACGACTCCACCCGGGTCAACGAAGCCGAAGTGGCCATCGATCACTTGCTGCGCCAGCGTCACCAGGGCCGTCAGGATTTCGAGCTGACCAACGACGCAGCACTGATCCAGGCCGAGGCACGCACGCAGAACAGCCTGTCGCTGATGCTGGGCGCAATCGCGGCAATTTCGTTGTTGGTGGGTGGCATCGGGGTGATGAACATCATGCTCATGACCGTGCGCGAGCGTACGCGTGAGATTGGCATCCGCATGGCCACGGGCGCGCGCCAGCGCGACATCCTGCGGCAGTTTCTCAGCGAGGCCGTGATGCTGTCGATGGTCGGCGGCGTGGCCGGCATCGTCCTGGCCCTGGCCATCGGCGGCGGCCTGATGCTGGCCGAGGTTGCCGTAGCCTTCGCCCTGCCTGCCATATTCGGCGCGTTCGCCTGCGCTGTCGTCACCGGCATCGTGTTCGGCTTCATGCCGGCCCGCAAAGCCGCCCGACTCGACCCGGTCAAAGCCCTTACCAGCGAATAATCCATGACCTTGCCAAGCCGTATCAGCCTATTGACCTTGTGCCTGAGCCTTGCCGCCTGCAGCACGCCGCCCACGCCTGACAGCGGGATTGCCGCGCCGCACGCCTGGCAAGGCGAGGCCGCGCCGTCATCCACCGAGCTGCCATCAGCACAGTGGTGGCGCGCGTTTGCCAGCAGCGAGCTGGACCGCCTGGTCGAGCGCGCCCGGCTCAACGCTTATGACCTCGCGGCCGCCACGGCGCGTGTGCGCCAGGCCCAGGCCCAGGCCGTCATCGCTGGCGCGCCATTGCTGCCCGAACTGAACCTGGGCCTGGATGGCAGCCGCCAGCGGCTGTTGAAGGGTGAAGGCAACGACCAACTGGACGTCAGCAGCAGCGAACGCACCAGCACCGCGTTCGACCTCAAACTCAGCGCCAGCTACGAGATCGACTTCTGGGGTGGCCTGCGCGCAGCACGGGCCAGCGCCTTGCGCAGCCTCGATGCCAGCCGCTTCGACCGGCAGACGGTCGAGCTGACCTTGGTCAGCGCCGTGGCCGACAGCTACCTGCAAGGCCTGGCCCTGGAAGCGCAACTGAACATCGCCCGGCTCAACCTGCGCAATGCACGTGACGTGCTGGGCCTGGTCGAAGCCCGCCAGCGCACCGGCTCGGCCACACGCCTGGAACTGGCCCAACAGCGCAGCCTGGTGGCTGCCCAGGAGCGGCAAGTGCCGTTGCTCGAACAGCAGTGGCAAGACAGCCGGGTCACCTTGGCGACGCTGCTCGGCGACCCGGTGCAGGCCCTGCCGCCCAGCCGTGAAGCGTTCGATGCGCTGCAGTGGCCGTCCATTGGCAGCGGCGTCCCCAGCGAACTGCTGGCCCGTCGCCCCGACATTGCCGCCGCCGAAGCGCGGCTGGCAGCGGCCAGCGCCAACGTACAGGTGGCCAGGGCGGCGATGCTGCCCAAGCTGACCCTAGGGGCCAACCTGGGCAGTGGCGCCAATACCTTTGCTCATGTGCTCGACAGCTCTTTTTATACCCTCAGCGCCGGGCTGGTCGCGCCGATCTTCAACAACGGCCGGCTGCGCGCTTCTCGCGACCTGGCCGAGGCCGAGCAAGCTGAGTTGCTGGAGACTTACCGGGGCAGCATCCTGGCCGGTTTCGCCGATGTCGAGAAAGCGCTCAATGCGATTCACGGCGTGGAGCGCCAACGCCGGTGGCAGGACGAGGAAGTGCAGGAGGCGCGCCTGGCTTTCGAGCTGGCCCAGCAGCGCTATGGCGCGGGCGCCGAGACCCTGCTCAGCGTGCTTGAAACCCAGCGCACCCTGTACCTGGCCCAGGATCAGCAGGCGCAGCTGCGCTTGGCACGGCTGCAAGGGAGTGTGGCGCTGTACAAGGCGTTGGGGGGTGGGTGGAAGGTTGAGCGGTAGTGTAGGGCGATGGATTTGCTGCGGGTTCGAGATCGAGCGCCGCCCGCGCGGCGCATCGCGAGCAACGCTCGCTCCTACGTTTGTTTCGGGCCAGTTATTCCTGGGACAAATGCGCGCGGCCGCCTTGGCGCATGGCGCGATATCGCGTCGAACAAACAAGGCGTTCGCGCGCGCCTGTCACAGGCGTTATTGGCCGAGAACAAACGTAGGAGCGAGCGTTGCTCGCGATGCGCCGCGCGGGCGGCGCTCGATCTAAAACCCACCGAAAATCCCTCGCCCTACACCCCGATCCCATCCCCCCCTCAAAGCGACCGCTGCGCCACCTTGAGATTGCGCGCATACCAAGGCCGCTGGGGCACCTTCGGTCGCAACTTGTCGAACAGGTCTTCATCGCTGTAGATGATGCGCAAAGCCAGCTTCATCGTCTCCGGGTCCATCTCGACGCTGCGCCCCGGCCGCAAGCCCGGCACCGTCGAGCAACCATGGGTGTCAGGCCCTAGCCAAGGGTCTGCCACTTCGACCCAGCGCCCTGGCGCAAACCAAGGCACGCCATTGATTTCCAGGCGCCGCACCTCGCCGGGGTGAACCCGCTCATGGGCGCGGAACCAGTCCTCGATGCGGTCATCGATCCAGCCATGAAAGTGCCAGAACACGGGGTTTACATGGGATGAAAACGGGTCACCCAGAAAGTCGTTTTCGGCCGCGAACCAACGCGCTGCAAAGTCGTCAGGCGTGCGCGCCGTCGGCACCGGCATGCCGTTGGCCGGGTCACGCGGCACCGAGGCCCAGCGCATGTGCAGCCAGTCATGCAGGCCCAGTTCCACCTCTGAACCGAACTGGCCCAGGGTCAGTGTGCTCAGGTAGTCCGGGTCGCTGTAACGCGACTCCCAGACCTGGAAGTTGCCATGGTAGGTATCCGGGTGCTTGATGTCGCGCACCCACTGGGTGTATTCCGCATCACCACTCGCCAACCAGGTGGGCGGCAAGGCGTTGCCGTCATGGTTGTCCCAATAGCGAGCGAACCCGGCACGGTCGCGCTCAAGCTCCGGCTGTGGCTGCGGAAACCGCGTCCATGAAGGCAGGTCCTGCAAGGCGCGGGCACTGCCAAGCATGTGCCGGTGCATGAAAAAGAAATCCTCACCCGAGCCGTTGCGGTCCTTGTGCCGGCCGCGCGCGTCACGCTCCCGATCACGCGGCCCCGGCTGCCAGCCCAAGCCGCGTAGGGCCGCTTGTTTGTCTTTGTCCAGCTTGTGCCATTTGTCACGCGAGGAATGCCACAACTGGTGGAACAATCGGTGCTCCGGGGTGATCAGCCAGGCCAGCAGTTGCGGGCTTAACGGCGTGCGCTCGCGCGCCTCGGGGAAGGTGTGTTTCAGCGCCAGAAAGTGGTTGTCTTGCACCGGCAACGACAACGCTCGGTCCAGTGGCGCAATGCGCCCGTTGAGGGTCGCGGGCCCGGCATTGCCGAAGCGGCCCCAAACCTCGTCGATGACGATATGGCATTCGTAGCGGGCCTGTACCTCACCTGGCCGGTTCGAGAACAAGCGCCAGCGTAAAGTGCCCGGTTTGTCTGCCAGCAGGTCACCCACCACACGGTAGCGCGGTTGTTCATCGCTGCGTAGGCGCTCGGGGGTATCCAAGTAGCCGCGCAACGCCCGCCCACTGGGCGCAACATCCAGGAACAGCTCCAGCTCGCCTTCAGGCAACCCTTGCAGGCCCGCGTCCTTGCCCTGCAAGGTCCAGCGCCAGATCCCGCGCAAGGTATCACCCAACTGCTGAAGGTGCGTATCAGCCCGTTCGACGACCGCCTCGCCGGGGGTTTCCGGAAACGCCTCGGCGGCCTGCTGGCGCTGTACATACAACGCGCCGGGCACCACCACGCCCGTCAATGCCACTCCGGCGATGAACCCGCGTCGAGAAATCGTCATTGCAACTACCTGTGCATTTATTGCGGCCGTGGAGCACAGCCCGTCCAAGGCTAGAACGTTGTCCACACCGCGAAATTTACCGATGCCGCCGCAGGGGTGCCGCCACGGCTGGGTAAATTTCCACAGGGTGGGCTCGTTCACTCCAGGTAGCGGCGGCCTCTGTGCCCATCCCTCGACGGTGAACCTACTGAGACCAAGATGACGACTCCACGCTGGAAAAAAGCCCTGTTTATCAGCCTGGCCGCGGCCGTGACCGCAGGTGCCGGATTTGCCGCCTGGCACTACTTCACCACGCCGGCCGGCTACTCCAGAGAGGTGGTGCGCCAGGCCAACGACCTGCAGGAACGCATCATCTCGTTCGACAGCCATGTCACCCTGCCGCTGACGTTCGGCACTGAGGGCAGCGAGGCCGACAAGGACGGCAATGGCCGCTTCGACCTGGCCAAGGCCGCCCGCGGGCGGCTGTCTGGCGCCGCGCTGACGATCTTCGCCTGGCCCGAATCGTGGACCGGCGACGATGGCCCGCACCGGCCGACCGCAGGCTTCGTCGAAGCCGCACGCCACACTCAGGAGGTGCGCTACAACGCTATCGACGCCATGGTCCGCGACTTCCCCGAACAGGTCGGTATCGCCTACACCCCGCAAGACATGCGACGCCTGCACGGCGAAGGCAAGTTCGCGGTGTTCCTCAGCATGCTCAATGCCTATGCCCTGGGCGACGATATCGACCAGCTCGACCGCTGGGCCGCCCGCGGCGTGCGCATGTTCGGCTTCAGCTACGTGGGCAACAACAGCTGGGCCGACTCTTCGCGCCCGTTGCCGTTCTTCAATGACACCGCCGATGCTTTGGACGGCCTTTCGCCGGTTGGCAAACGCGCCGTACAGCGGCTTAACGACCTGGGTGTGATCATCGATGTGTCGCAGATGTCGAGCAAGGCACTGGCCCAGGCGGTCAGCCTCAGCCGCGCGCCGGTGGTGGCGTCGCACTCTGCGCCACGCGCCATGGTCGACATTGCCCGCAACCTGTCCGACAAGGAAATGCAACTGATCAAGGACAGCGGCGGCGTGATTCAACTGGTGGCCTTCTCCACCTACCTAAAGCCACTGAGCGTGAAAACCCAGGACAAACTCAACGCCCTGCGCGCCCGCTACGACTTGCCGCCGCTGGCCAACCTCAACTACGCGCTGATGCCGGGTGACCCGGTCATCGCCGGCTGGCCGGAGCAGAAGGTGGGCCAGTACGCCAACGCGTTGTACGGCATCCTCGACGAAGAGCCACCGGCCACGCTCAAGGACTTCGGCGACGCCATCGACTACACGGTGCGCAAGGTCGGCATCGACCATGTGGGGCTGAGCTCGGACTTCAATGAAGGCGGCGGCATCGACGGTTGGCACGACGCAAGCGAAGCGCGCAACGTCACCGCCGAACTGATCACCCGCGGCTATTCCGAGGCCGATATCGCCAAGCTCTGGGGCGGCAACTTCCTGCGGGTATGGGAGCAGGTGCAGCACGCCGCGCAACCCGCCACCACTTCGTCCCGATAACCCTGCGAGCGCCTTCATGAACGACCGCCGTACCTTCCTCAAGCAGGCAAGCCTGCTGGCCGCTGCCCTGCCCCTGGCCAGCCAGTTGTTGCCGGGCGCTCAGGCCGCGCCATTGCCACCCGCTGGCAACGACGCCTGGGCCGCTTTTCGCGGCCTGTTCGACCTGGACCCCGCCTACGCGCACTTCGCCAACTTCCTGATCACGTCACACCCAAAGCCGGTGCGCGAGGCCATCGAGGCCCTGAGTGCGAGCTTCGACCGCCACCCGGCGCGCAGGGTTGACTGGGACAGCCAGGCGGAGTGGAAGCAAGAGGCCGCAGTGCGTGAATGGGCCGGTCGCTACCTTGAGGTAAACCCCCGACAAATCGCCCTGACCGGCAGCACCACGGAAGGCCTGGGCCTGATCTATGGCGGCCTGAAGCTTGCACCTGGGCAGGAAATTCTCACCACCGTGCACGAGCATTCGGCGGCGCGCCAGACGATGAGTTTCCGCACGGCACGCGATGGCACGCCGGTGCGCCGCTTGCGCCTGTTCGAGAACCCGTCACAGGTCAGCACCGACCAGGTACTCGGCACCCTGGCTGCGGCCATCAGCGCCAAGACGCGGGTACTGGGCATGACCTGGGTCCATTCCGGCAGCGGTGTGAAGCTGCCGGTGGGTGAGATTGGCGCGCTGGTGCGCGAGGTCAATCGCCAGCGCGACGAGAAGGACCACATTATTTACGTGATCGACGGGGTACATGGCTTTGGCGTCGAGGACATGCGCTTTGCCGACCTGAACTGCGACTACTTCATCGCCGGCACCCACAAGTGGATGTTCGGGCCACGTGGCACCGGGATCATCTGCGCGGCCTCCACCGAGCTCAAGCAGCTGAACCCGACCATTGCCACGTTTTCCGAGAATGAAGACTTCGCCACCATCATGACCCCAGGCGGCTACCATGCCTTTGAGCACCGCTGGGCGCTGGGCAAGGCCTTCGAGCTGCACCTGCAGCAGGGCAAGGCGAATATCCAGGCGCGTATTCATGGGCTCAACGACTACCTCAAGCAGCGTCTTGAGGCGGTTGAAGCGGTCGAACTGGTGACGCCGCGCAGTGCCCAGTACTCGGCTGGGTTTACCTTTTTCAGGGTCAAGGGCCAGGATGCGGATGACGTGGCCGGGTATCTCAACAGCCAGCGCATTGTCGTCGATGCCGTGTCACGTGATGCTGGGCCGGTGGTGCGTACCGCGCCTGGGCTGCTGAACACCGAGGCCGAGATCGACCGCTTGGTCGATGTGCTGGGGCGGCGGGTGCGTAGTTCGTGACGAATGCTGGGGGCGCTTTGCGCCCCTTTCGCGACGCAAGGCCGCTCCTACAGGCTGAGGATAGCGCTGAACGTGTAGGAGCGGCCTTGCGTCGCGAAAGGGCCGCAAAGCGGCCCCAGTGCCCCCAAACTAACCCCCAACCTTCTGCAGCCAGCCCCCCACATCCTGATAAATCTCCCCCACCTGCCCCACGATCCCGGACATGCGCAAGAAGTCATGGGTCAGCCCCTCGACCCGGGCAAACGTCACCTCGGTACCCCCCGCCACCAGCCAGTCACGGTAGGCAAGCCCTTCGTCATGCAACGGATCGTACTCGGCCACGAACAGGTACGCCGGCGCCAATGACTCACGCACCGTCGACAGCAAGGGCGACACACGCCAGTCCAGACGCTGCTCCGCCTGCGGCGCATAGTGCTGGTAGAACCACTCCAGGGTAGGCGTTTCCAGCAGGTACCCCTCGGCATGCTCGCGGTGAGAGTTGCGCTGGCAGGAAATGTCTGTCACCGGGTAGAACAGCAACTGCGCCAGCGGCTTGAACGCCAGCGCTTCGGGCTGCTCGACGGCCGTGATGGCCAGCACGGCGGCCAGGCTGGCACCGACGCTGTCCCCAGCCACAACCACCCGACGGTTGTCCAAGCCCAACGCCCCAGCCTGCTCGGCCAGCCAGTTGGCGGCATCCAGCACATCGTGCAGCGCTACCGGAAACTGCTGCTCCGGCGCCAATCGGTAGTCCGGCGCCAGCACCGCGAACTCACCCATGGCTGCCAGGCGGCGGCACACCGAGTCATGCGAGTCGAGGCTGCCTACCACATAGCCACCACCGTGCAGGTAGAAGATCACCGGCTGCAAGGCATCGCCTGCGTCACCCGCGCGGTACAGCCGCGCTGGCAGGCTGGCGCCATCGCGCGCCGGGACCTGCAGCTCGCTCACCGCCACGCTGCCGGGCGGGCTTGGGTCGAGCACTTGCGAACTGCCCTCGAACTCGGCCCGGGCCTGGGCCACGTCCATCGCGTGCATGGGCAGGCTTCTGCCCGTCAACCGGCCAAATTCGACCAGCTCCAGAAATCCCGCCAGATCAGGGTGCAATGCCATGTCGGATCCTTGCTTGAACAATATGACTGCTGTCCCTACGGGACGTAGAAGGCGCACCGAAAATTAGCTGTAAGCGCCGCTAAATCGATGGCGGACACACTCGTTATCCCTGCACAACGAAATCCCATCAGAGGCTAACCGTGGACCTTCAGAGCATCCTCAGCAAACTGTTCGCCAACGCCCATGCCGTCGGCATCGAAGGCGTGTTCCAGTTCGTCTTCGGCCCGGACCGTGCCTTCTGGTCGGAAGTGCGCGACACCAGCCGCACCGGCGCAGGCCGGCACAGCACCCCGGATGTCACCATCGAGGTGGCCGAGCGCGACTTCCTCGGCATCATGGGCGGCACGGCCAACGTCGAGGAGCTGTTCGCCAGCGCACGCCTGAAGATCACCGGCAACATGGGCCTGGCCACCTTGCTGCCGCAAATCATCAACAACGCCCGCAAAGGCGCCGCAGCGACCAAGGTGGCGATGAACCAGCGCTACCCAACGCCGCCACGCCTCAGCGAGCGGGTCTCGGCCGCGCTGCCGGTGCAGCGCGAGGTGCAGCGCATTGCCCGGGCAGACATGCCTCTGCAACGGTTTCAAAGCGACTACCTGGCGCACGGCATACCGGTGGTGCTCAGCGATGCCCTGCAGGACTGGCCACTGTTCACCATGGGCCGCGAAGCGTCACTTGAGCATTTCGCCGAACTGCAAGGCATTACCCGGCACGGTGACTACGTCAAGAAAACCTTCTCTACCGACCGCGACTTCCGCTCGACCTCCATGGCCGATTTCATCGCCTCGCTGGACACCCCGGCCAAGCCTGGCGAAACGCCGGCCTACATGGGCAACAACATCGTCCCGGAAAAACTCCTGACCCTGATCCGCTTTCCGGACTACTTCGAGCGCCAGCGCTTCATCTCGCCACGCATCTGGATCGGCCCAAAGGGCACCCTGACGCCCCTGCACCGCGACGACACCGACAACCTGTTCGCGCAGGTGTGGGGGCAGAAGTCGTTCATCCTGGCTGCGCCCCACCACCGTGCGGCACTGGGCACCTGGTCGACCAGCCCCAAGGGCGGCCTGGACGGCTGCGATTTCAACCCCGACGCACCGGACTACCAGCGCTTCCCAGCCGCGCGTGACGTGCCGTTCCTGCGCGTGGTGCTGCAGGCCGGTGACCTGTTGTTCCTGCCTGAAGGGTGGTTCCACCAGGTGCAGTCGGTGTCCACGTCGTTGTCGGTGAACTTCTGGGTGAATTCCGGGCGCGGCTGGTAGCCGCCTGTGCGGGGTTAATTTGCAGTGGCGTCGGCTCGTTCCTTGAGAAACCGCTTGCAAGAGGACTCCCGCATGCCCCCCTCAAAAGGTCTGAGCCTGCGCAGTTACCTGTGGGAGCTGGCTTGCCGGCGATTGGGCCGCAGAGCGGCCCCGGAAATGATCAGACAGCTGCCCTGAGGGCTTCGGCAAACCGCTGCGCCACGTCGTCGATCTGCTCGCCACTGATGATCAACGGCGGCAGGAAGCGCACCACCGCGCCATGGCGCCCACCCAGCTCCAGGATCAGGCCACGCTTGAGGCACTCACGCTGCACCTTCGGCGCAAGCTCACGGTTGGCCACAGGGTGACCTAGGGCATCGCGCTGACCTTGCGGGTCGACCAGCTCCACCCCAAGCATCAGCCCACGCCCACGGATATCACCCAGTTGCGGGTAATCCCGCTGCAGGTGAAGCAAATGCTGGCGCAGGCGCTGGCCCATGGCCTCGGCATGCTCGGCCAGGCGATGTTCGACCAGGTAATTAATCACTGCAGAACCTGCGGCCATAGCCATCTGGTTGCCACGGAAGGTGCCGGCATGGGCGCCCGGCTTCCAGGTGTCCAGCCAGTCGCGGTACACCACCACTGCCAGCGGCAGGCTGCCGCCAATTGCCTTGGACAAGGTCACCACGTCCGGCACGATACCGGCATGCTCGAAGGCGAACATCCGCCCGGTGCGGGCGAAGCCGCTCTGGATCTCGTCGACGATCAGCGCCACCCCCGCTTGCTCGGTGATCCGCCGCACGCCCTTGAGCCACTCGATATCGGCCGGGATCACCCCGCCTTCGCCCTGCACCACCTCTAGAATCACTGCAGCCGGCAGCGGCACACCGCTTTCAGGGTCGAGCAGCAGGTTTTCCAGGTAATGCAGGTTAGCCTTCACCCCCGCTTCGCCACCCAGGCCGAACGGGCAACGGTAGTCGTACGGGTACGGCATGAACTGCACACCGTTGCCCAATAAGGCACCCAACGGCTGCTTGGGCCCGTGGCTGCCCATCAGGCTCAGCGCACCTTGGCTCATGCCATGGTAGGCACCTTGGAAGGCCAGCACCGTGCTGCGCCCCGTGGCGCCGCGCACCAGTTTCAGCGCCGCCTCAACGGCATCGGTCCCGGTCGGGCCGCAGAACTGGACCTTGGCTTCCCGGCGCAGCGCCTCGGGCAGCACGCCGAACAGATCCTGAACAAAGCGGTCCTTGACCGGCGTGGTCAGGTCGAGGGTGTGCAGCGGCAGTTCGTCGGCCAGTACACGCTGGATCGCCTCGATCACCACCGGGTGGTTATGGCCCAGGGCCAAGGTGCCGGCACCGGCGAGGCAGTCGATGAACTGACGGCCTTCGACATCTTCGACATGGATGCCACGGGCGCGCTTGAGCGCCAACGGGATGCGCCGCGGGTAGCTGCGGGCGTTGGATTCCTGTTGCTGCTGGCGTTGCAGCAAGGGCGAATCGGTGAACGCGTACAGGGGTTGCGGCGCACTGGCCGGCAAGACCTGGGCAAAGCTGGAAGCGGTCGACATGGGTAGATCCTCGCAAGCAAGCGAAAGTGCCCCGCCACGCCCCTGTAAGCAGATGTGTGCGGGTAGTTGTCGCTTGGAGAACGCTTCAGCGCAAGGAGGATTTAGCGGTTGTTGTGGGATTTTTACAGCCTGGGCCGGCCAATAGGCCGGCCCAGGCCAGCAGATCAACGCTCCGAACGCGCCGGTACCTGCAACAGCACCCGCAAGCCATCGCTACGGCTGTCGAAACGCAGGCTGCCGGCACAGCGCTGGACGATTGCCTGGACGATCGCCAAGCCCAAGCCACACCCGCCACTCTGGCCGTTGCGCCAGAAACGCTCGGTCAGGTGCTGCAGGTCCGCTTCGGCAATGCCGGGCCCGTGGTCGCGCACCATGAACCCCACCTGGCCGTCAGTCATCTGCACCTCCAGCTCCACCGCGCTTTCGCCACCATGGCGCAGGGCGTTGTCCAGCAGGTTGCGCAAGGCCGCAACTGCCAGCGGCGCGGGCATGCCCAGGTAGATTTGCGTGGCCTCCTCGGGCAGGCGCAATACGATGCGACGGTTATCGCCACCGCCGGCATCCTGCACCGCCTGGCGGGCGACCTGCTCGGCGCTGCACTGCACGCCATCCTCGAACGACAGGCTGCCTTCCACACGCGCCAGCATCAGCAGTTGCTCAAGCGTGCGGTGCATGCGGTCGGTACCTTGCTCGGCATGCTCCAATGCCTGTTCACGCACCGCGCCGTCGGTCATCCGCGCTACCTGCAGGTGAGTCTTGATCGCCGTCAGCGGGCTGCGCAGCTCGTGGGCGGCGTCATCGGTCAGGCGCCGTTCGCGCTCGATGGTCTGGGCGATCCGCAGGAACAACTGGTTCTGCGTGTCCAACAGCGGCTGCAGCTCGCTGGGCAGGCCCGACACCTGCAGGGGCTCGACGCTGTCGGCGCGCCTTCGACGCAAGGCGTCGCGCATCCGGTTGAGCGGCTCCAGGCCCTTGCCCAAGCCGATCCACAACAGGCCGAGGCTGCCGAGCAATGCCATCAGCACCGGCGCCGAGGCGGCCAGCAGGATCGACTGGTTGAGGGCCTCGCGCTCCATGTGGCGGTCGGCGGTGGTGATGCGCACATCGCCGTGGTTGTAGGTGAACGTACGCCACAACGCGCCGTCGATGGTCTGGTCACGGAAGCCGCTGCGCTGGTCATCCATGGCGCCATCATGCTTGTGGTTGCTGGCCAGGATCTCGCCGCGCAGCGAGCTTACCTGGCACGCCATGCCATCCGGCACGCTGAACTGGTCGGCGGAAAAATGCGCGTCCTCGCCCTTGGCCGCCAGCGGCTGCGGCAACTGGTCGATCAACCCGGCCACCATGCGTGCCGAAGCCACGAGGCGCTGGTCGAGGGAGAACATCATCTGCTGGCGCAAGTCGCGCAGCATCCACGCGGCAGCCAGTACCCAGATAATCACGAAGGCGCTGCCCAGGATCAGGCTCAGGCGTACCCGCAGGCTCATGAAGCAGCCTCTTCCGGTGCTTGCGCCGGGCCAAGCCGGTAGCCCAGGCCGCGCACGGTCTCGACGATACCATTGCCAAGCTTGCGGCGCAGGTGGTGGATATGCACGTTGAGGGCGTTGCTTTCGACCTCGTCGCTGAAGCCGTACACGCAGTCCTTCAACTGCTCGCTGGACAGCACCCGCCCAGGGTTCTGCAGCAATGCCTGGAGCAGCGCCTGCTCACGACGGGACAGATCGACCGGCTGCCCGGCCAGGAAGGCTTCGCAGCTGCTAGGGTCGTAACGCAGCGGCCCATGCTCGATGACATTCACCGCGCGCCCGGCCACCCGGCGCAGCAGGGTGTGCAGGCGCGCTGCCAGCTCGCGCAGGTCGAACGGCTTGAGCAGGTAGTCGTCGGCACCGGCTTGCAAGCCATCGACCCGGTCGGTGACCGCATCGCGGGCGGTGAGCACCAGCACAGGCAGGGTCTCGCCCTGCTGACGCAAGCGCCGCAACAGCTTCAGGCCATCCTCGTCGGGCAGGCCGAGGTCGAGGATCATCACATCGAACTGCGCGGCCTGGAGCATCGCCCGCGCACCTGCGGCATTGGCTACCCGGTCCACGGTCAGGCCCTGGGCGGTGAGGCCGGCGCAGATGCCGCTGGCGATCAGGTCATCGTCCTCGCAGAGCAGAACGTGCATGGTGGGGGCTCCGGGGTAAGTGAGGCAGATACTGCACCACGGGTGGATTAAGTGGGGATTATGGACCTTGAGCGTGCGTTTAGGGGGGATGTAGGACCGGGTTAACCTTGGGTTAATCGACCCAGGCCAGCATGGCCCACTTCATCGTATAGCCAAGGCGAAGACATGCGCGCCCTCTTTCTGTTCCTGGCCCTCCTGCTGGCCGGCCCCCTGCAAGCCAACCCGTTCGAGGTCAAATCCGACTTCCTGCCGGTCGACCAGGCCTTTGTCCTGAGCCACGACCGCCAGCCCGACGGCCAGATGCGCCTGTTCTTCCAGATCAAGCAAGGCTACTACCTGTACCAGAAGCGCCTGAAGTTCGACGGCCTGAGCCCCGAGCAGCAGCCACAGCTGCCCCCCGCGCTCAACCACCATGACGAATTTTTCGGCGACAGCGCGGTGTACCGCGACCAGCTCGAACTGCTGATCCCGGCCAGTGCGCAAGGCCAACTGCGCCTGGGCTGGCAAGGCTGTGCCGACGCCGGCCTGTGCTACCCACCGCAGACCACCGCCATCGACTTGGGCGGCAGCGTGGCCCCCGCCGCCGATCAGGCCAGCGACCAGGCCCTGGCCAGCAACCTGCAACAGGGCAACCTGGCCTGGGGCCTGCTGGCCTTCTTTGGCCTCGGCTTGCTGCTGGCCTTTACCCCCTGCTCGCTGCCGATGCTGCCGATCCTTGCCGGGCTGGTGCTGGGCAATGGCGCCAGCGCCCGGCGCGGCTGGCTGCTGGCCGGGGTCTACGTGCTGAGCATGGCCTTGGTGTACGCCGCCCTGGGGGTGGTGGCCGCGCTGCTCGGCGCCAGCCTGCAGGCCTGGTTGCAGCAACCCTGGCTGCTGGGCAGCCTGGCGGTACTGTTCGTGTTGCTGGCGCTGCCGATGTTCGGCGCTTTCGAGCTGCAGTTGCCCGCTGCCTTGCGCGATCGCCTCGACCGCGCCGGCCAAGGCACCCGTGGCGGCAACCTGTACGGCGCGGCGTTGCTCGGGGCGCTTTCCGGCTTGCTGCTCGGCCCGTGCATGACCGCACCGCTGGCTGGCGCGCTGCTGTATATCGCCCAGAGCGGTGACGTGCTGCAGGGTGCGCTGGTGCTGTTCAGCCTGGGCCTGGGCATGGGCGTGCCGCTGCTGTTGCTGGTGACCCTGGGCAATCGCTACCTGCCACGCCCCGGCGCATGGATGAATCGGGTCAAGGGCGTGTTTGGCTTCGTGTTCCTGGCCATGGCCTTGTATACCGTGCGCAGCCTGCTGCCAGACAGCCTGCTGCTGGCTCTGAGCGGTGCCTGGCTGATCGCCCTCGCCTGGGCCGCGTGGCCGGCACTGCAGCGGTTACCAGCACTTCGCGCGGTGCCGTTGCTGGGCGCGCTCTGGGGTGCCCTGTTGCTGGTCGGCGCGGCCGCCGGGGGGGATGACCTCTGGCAACCCCTGCGACCGTTCGCAGGGGGTGCCGCGCCTGCGGCCGGGCAGCACGCCGAGGATGCCTTCGTCACCGTCAACCGCCCCGAGGACCTGCAACGCGAGCTTGCGGCTGCCAAAGCCCGTGGCCAGTGGGTGATGGTCGACTACTATGCCGACTGGTGCGTGTCGTGCAAGGTCATGGAAAAAAACGTCTTCACCCGCGCCGACGTGCAAGCCAGCCTGGCCGGCGTGCACCTGCTGCGCCTGGACGTGACCGCCGACACCCCGGCGAGCAAGGCATTGCTGCAACGCTACCAGGTACCCGGCCCGCCCAGCATCATCTGGGTCGGCCCGGAAGGCGACGAACGCCGCGCGCGGCGCATCACCGGTGAAGTGGATGCCGCCGCGTTCCTGCAACACTGGACCCAGACCAGGAGCCAAGGCTGATGCTGACCGTAACCCTCGGGCCACTGACCATGGCCCTCAACCACCTGCTGATGCTCACCGCCCTGGTGATCGCCAGCGTGGTCGGCTGGTGGGTCGCCCGACGCGGTGGCGAAAGCCCGGAGTCGGCCCTGTTCAACCTGTTTCTGATCGGGGTGCTGTGCGCGCGGCTGGGCTTCGTCGTGGCCTATTGGCCGATGTACCAGGATGACCTGGTGCAGGTCATCGACATCCGCGACGGCGGCTTCCTGTTCTGGTCTGGCCTTGCCGGCATCGTGCTGGCCGCACTCTGGCAAGGCTGGCGTCAACCAGGCCTGCGCCGCCCGCTGGGCTGGGCATTGTTCAGCGGCGCGCTGTTCTGGGGCCTGAGCAGCCTGGGCAGCCACCTGTACAGCAAAGGCACCGAGTTGCCTGAGTTGAGCCTGCGCAACGCTGGCGGGCAGCCCGTGGCGTTGCACAGCTACCGCGGCAAGCCACTGGTCATCAACATCTGGGCCACCTGGTGCCCGCCGTGCCGGCGTGAAATGCCGGTGCTGCAACAGGCCCAGGGCGACTATCCCCACGTGACTTTCTTGTTCGTCAACCAAGGTGAAACACCCGAGAACGTCAGCACCTTCCTCGCCACCACTGGCTTGAGCCTGACCCACGTGCTGTTCGACGGCGCCGGGCAACTGGCCCAGCGCGTCGGCTCGATGGCCCTGCCCACCACGCTGTTCTACGACAGTGATGGGCGGCTGATCGGCAGCCACCTTGGCGAGCTGTCCCGGGCCAGCCTGCGCCATGCCTTGGAACCTTTCGACCGGGCCACCGCGCCCACCCCTGCCGCACAAGGAAACTGACATGCGATTGACTGCACTGCTGCCCCTGTCCCTGGCCCTGCTGGCCGCCCCGCCCTTGCACGCCGAAGACGCGCTGCCCAAGGCGATCCAGCAACTGCAAGCCAAGGGCGCCGTGATCAAGGGCAGCTTCGACGCCCCCGACGGCCTGCGCGGCTACGCCGCCGAATACCAGAACAACGGCATCGCCCTGTACCTGACGCCTGATGGCAAGCATGTGCTGGTCGGCAGCCTGTTCAACGAACAAGGCCAAGACCTCAGCGCCGCACCGCTGGACAAGCTGGTGTATGGGCCGATGAGCAAGGAAATCTGGGCGAAGATGGAGAAAACCGCCTGGATCGCCGACGGCAAGGCCGACGCGCCGCGCAAGGTGTACCTGTTCAGCGACCCCAACTGCCCGTACTGCAACATGTTCTGGGAACAGGCGCGGCCGTGGGTCGAGTCGGGCAAGGTGCAGCTGCGCCACATCATGGTTGGCATCATTCGCGAGGACAGCCCCGCCAAGTCGGCAGCATTGCTGGCGGCAAAAGACCCGGCCAAAGCATTGGCAGAGCACGAGAAGGCCGGCAAGGCCAGTACGCTCAAGCCGCTGGAGAAGGTGCCAGAGGCCGTGCAGCAGAAGCTGGCGGCGAACATGGCGTTGATGGAAGAAATGGGGCTGCAGGCGACCCCGGCGATTTTCTATCAGGATGAGCAGGGTAACTTGCAGAGCCAGCAAGGGGCGCCGCGGCCGGAGATGCTGGGGAAGATTTTGGGTAAGCGCTAGCGCATGTGTTGAGTTTTGCAGTGGGGCAGAAATCGAGCGCCGCCCGCGCGGCGCTTCGCAGCACAAGGCTGCTCCTACAGTTGTTTCGGGCCAGTTTCGCCTGTGCCTTCCGCGCGCGACCGCCTTGTTGATTCGACTCTATATTGAGGCGGGCACTAAAGGGGGCGCGCGCGTTTGCCCCAGGAATAACTGGCCCGAAACAACTGTAGGAGCAGCCTTGTGCTGCGAAGCGCCGCGCGGGCGGCGCTCGATGTCCGCCGCCCCGCAAAACTCTCGGCATACCCTAAAGCCCCGAGAAGCCCCTTCGCCCTACAGCCCCTCAAGCTCCGCCATCAGGTCACTCAGCCGGTCAACCTTGTCGTCATCCAGCACACGCCCCTGCAACCCCTCCACATACACCGCCAGTTCCTCCACCGTGCTGCACTCGAACATCGCCCGCAGCGGCACATCCAACTGCAACTGCTTCTGCACCCGCGAAGCGATCTGCGTGGCCAGCAGCGAATGCCCGCCCAACTCAAAGAAGTTGTCGTGTACCCCCACCCGTTCGGTCTTGAGCACATCGGCCCAGATACCGGCCAACACCGTTTCCAGCTCGTTGCGCGGCGCCAGGTAGGCCTGGCTGTGCTGGCTGCCGATGTCGATGGCCGGCAGTGCCTTGCGGTCGAGCTTGCCGTTGGCGTTGTGCGGCAGGCTGTCGAACCAACCCCAGTGCAGCGGCACCATGTACTCGGGCAATGCCGCGCGCAGGCGCTGCTTGATTTGTTCGAGCAACGCCGCATCAGGGGTTACGCCCTGATGGGCCACCAGGTAGCCGACCAGGTGCTTGCCGTTGACGCCCTCCTGCACGCCCACCGCAGCATCGCGGATTTCGACCTGTTCGTGCAGGCGCGCTTCGATCTCACCCAGTTCGATGCGATACCCGCGAATCTTCACCTGGTGATCGATGCGGCCCACATACTCCAGTACTCCGTCCGGGCGCTGGCGCGCCAGGTCGCCGGTGCGGTACAGGCGTTCACCCGGCGCGCCATGGGGGTGCGGGATGAAGGCCAGGGCGGTACGCACGGGGTCGCCGACATAGCCACGGCCCACGCCGGTACCGGCAACACACAGCTCACCAACCGCGCCCAACGGCACCAGGACCTGGTCCTCGCCGAACAGGTATAGGCGGTTGTTGTCGGTCGGGGTGCCAATCGGCAGGTAACTGCCGCGGGTGGACTCGACATCGACACGGAAGAACGCCACGTCGTCCGAGCACTCCGCCGGGCCGTAGGCATTGACCAGGCCAATGCCTGGGTAACGCTGCAGCCATTGCGCGGCCAGCTCTGGCGGCATCGCCTCGCCGGTCGGCAGCATCCAGCGCAGGCCGCTGAGGGCCTGGTGATCGTTGGCCAGCATGCCCTGGATCAGCGACGGCACGCTTTCCAGCACGGTGATGCCGGTAGCCTGCACATGCGCCAGCAGGCCTTGCGGATCATGGGCGATGGCATTGGGCACGATCTCCAGCCTGGCGCCGAACAACGGCGCGGCCAGGAACTGCCAGACCGAGATATCGAAGCTCTGCGAAGCGGTCTGGGCAATCACGTCCTGCTCGTTCAAGGCCAGGTAAGGCACCTTGCTGAGCTGGTTGTTGAGCATGCCGCGCTGCTCGACCATCACCCCTTTGGGCAAACCGGTGGAGCCCGAGGTGTAGATGACATACGCGAGGTTGTCGGGCCCACTATAAATACCCGGGTTGTGGCTGGCGATGTTGCTGGCCTGGATGTCTTCCCACACCAACAATTGCGGCCGCGCCACACCCTCCAGTGCGTCCAGCAACTGCCGCCCCTGCTCGGCACAGGCCGCGCTGCATACCAGCACCGGTGTGCGGCTGAGCGCGACGATGCGCTGCAGGCGCGCGGCGGGCAGGCCGGGGTCCAGCGGCAGGTAGCCGGCACCGGCCTTGAAGCTGCCGACGATCATCCCCAGCAATGGCAAACCGCGCTCGGCCAACAGCGCAACCGGCTGATCGACGGTTACGCCTGCGCCAATCAGGGCATGGCCCAGGCGGTTGGCCGCAAGGTTCAGGCCCGCGTAGTCAAAGGAGGCGTCCAGGCAACGCGCCACCGTGCGTTCTGGGTGCGCGGCGACCTGCGCCTCGAACTGCTCGACATAGCTCTGTTCCAGCGCATAGGCGTGCTCGGTGCGGTTGCAGTCTTCAATCAGGAAGCGTTGCTCTTCGGCACCCAGCAGCGGCAAATCGCTTACCTCGCCCTCGAAGCCCTGCACCAGCGCCAACAGCAGGCGCTTGAACTCGGCCAGCAGGCGTTCGACGGTCGAAGTGTCGAAGTAACGTTGGTCGAACGACAGGTGCAGGCCCAGGTCATCCCCCGGGTAGCACACCGCCGTCAACGGGAAGTTGGTGTGGGTGCGGCCCGAGTCGGAGCTGGCGTTGAGGTGCTGGGCGTGGTCCAGCACTGCGGTTTCCACCGGCGCGTTCTCGAACACGAACAGGCTGTTGAACAGCGGCTGGCCCTTGGGCAGTTCGCTGCATTCCTGGATCGCCACCAGCGGCAGGTACTCGTACTCGCGCACTTCCATATTGTGTTCGAGCACGCCTTGCAGCCACTGGCGTACGCTGCAGCGCTCGCCGGCAGCGGGCAGTTGCACGCGCAAGGCGATGCTGTTGATGAACAGGCCAACGGTGCGCTGCATCTGCGGCATGCTCACCGGGCGCCCGGCCACGGTGACGCCAAAGGCCACGTCGCGCTCGCCGCTGTAGCGCGCCAGCACCAGGGCCCAGGCCGCCTGGGCGAAGGTGTTGATGGTCAGCTGATGGGCCTGGGCCAGTTCGCGCAAGCGAACACCGTCAGTGACGTCCAGGCGGGTGTAGCAGTCGCCGACGATCATGCCGTCACCGGCGTGGTCGTGGCGCAACGGGCGGTCGCTGGGGATCGCCGTGGCCCGCTCGAACCCGGCCAGGTTGGCCTGCCACCACTGGCGCGCTTCGTTCAGGTCCTGGCGTTGCAGCCAGCCGATGTAGTCACGGTAGCGTGGCGGCACCGGCAACTGGGCCGGGCGGCCTTCGCCAAGGGCCTGGTAGACCTCAAAGAAGTCGTTCATCAGCAACGAGCGGCACCAGGCATCGATCAGGATGTGGTGGTTGCTCATCATGAACCAGTAGCGTTCATCGGCGACGCGCACCAGGCGCAGGTGGAACGGCGCTTCACGCAGCAGGTCGAAACCGGCCTCACGCTCCTGTTTGTGCAGGGCTTGCAGGCGGGCTTCCTGGGCACCGTCGTCGAGGCCGCGCCAGTCTTGATAATCCACTGCCGTCTTGCCGGGCTTGTGGATGATCTGCAGCATCGCCTCGCCGGTGTTCCAACTGAACGACGCCCGCAGGGCCTCATGGCGCGCCACCACCGCCTGCCAAGCTTGGGCGAAGCGTTCGGCGTCTAGCGCGCTGTTGATGCGGTAGCGGTCCTGCATGTAGTAGATGCCGGTGCCCGGCTCCAGCAGGGTGTGCAGCAGCATGCCTTCCTGCATCGGCGTCAGCGGGTAGACATCGTCGATCTCGACGGCAGCGACCGGCAAGTTGTCGATCTGCTCCTGGGTCAGGTGCGCCAAGGGGAAGTCGGACGGCGTGAAGCTGCCGTTGCCGTCGGCCAGGCAGTGGCCGACCAGCGCCAGCAACTCTTGGCGGTAGCCTTCGGCCAGGGTGGCGATGGTCTGCTCGTCGTAGCGCTCGGTGCTGTAGGTCCAGCGCAATTGCAGGGCACCGGCATAGACCTGGCCGTCGACACTCAGCCAGTTGGGCAGCGGCGCCTCCAGGTCATGGGCCAGGCCCGCCGGTGCGTCCAGCGGCTGGAACAGCGCATCGGCGTCAAACTGCTGGTCGAACTGCCCCAGGTAGTTGAAGGTGATGCGGGCCTGCGGCAGTGCGGCCATGCGCTCGCGCCCGGCCGCGTCGGCCAGGTAGCGCAGCACGCCATAGCCCTGCCCTTTGTGCGGCACCTGACGCAGTTGCTCCTTGACCCGTTTGATCGAGCGGGCGCGCGCAGCATCGTCATCACCCAGCACCGGGCAAAGGCTCAGCGGGTAGGCGTTGGTGAACCAGCCGACGCTGCGGGTCAGGTCCATGTCTTCGAACAACCCGTCGCGGCCGTGGCCTTCGAGCTGTACCAGCACTTCGCTGTCACCGCTCCACCGGCACAGGGCGCGTGCCAGGGCTGTCAGCAGCAGGTCGTTGACCTGGGTGTGGTAAGCCGCGGGTGCCTGTTGCAGCAACTGGCGGGTCTGCTCGGCATCAAGGCCGATGGCCAGGGTGCGGGCGTGGCGGTGCAGGTTGCCACCCTGCGGGTGATCACACGGCAGTTCGTGGCGTACAGTGCCGAGCTGGGCGTGCCACCAGTCCAGCTCGTCGCGCAGCGAGTCGCTGCCGGCGTAGCTGGCCAGGCGTGCGGCCCAGTCGCCCAGGGTGTGGGTCTTGGCCGCCAACGGCTGGCCACGGTACAGCGCCTGCAAGTCTTCGAGCAGCACGCGCCAGGACACGCCATCAACCACCAGGTGGTGAATCGCCAGCAGCAGGCGTTGGCTGCCCTGCCCGTCTGTTACCAGCAAGGCGCGCAGCAGCGGGCCTTGCTCCAAGTCGAGGCTGCGCTGCAGGTCGGTGTACAGCGCCTGGCAATCATCGAAGTCGGCAACCGTGGCCGCCCACAGCAGTTGCTGAGGCGCAGGCTGGGCATACTCGGCCTGCCAGCGGCCATTGGCCTGGCAGAAACGCAGGCGCAGGCTGTCGTGGTGCTGCACCAGTGCAGCCAGGGCCTGCTCCAGTGCCGCGCTGTCCAGAGGCTGGCGCGCTGCCAACAGTACGGCCTGGTTCCAGTGCTGTGGCTGGGCCACTTCGCTGTCGAAGAACCAGTGCTGGATTGGCGTCAGCCCGGTTTGCCCCTCGCGCAGGCCCTGCTCGATACCGCTTGGCGCGGCGCTCAGGCTGACCACCGTGGCCAGGGTCTGGATAGTCTGGTGCTGGAACAGGTCACGCGGGGTGAACTGCAGGCCCAACTGACGGGCCCGGCTGACCACCTGAATCGAGAGGATCGAGTCACCACCGAGTTCGAAGAAGTTGTCCTGCACGCCAACGCGGGCCACGTTGAGCACGTCGCGCCAGATCTGCGCCAGCTGCGCTTCCACTTCGTTGCCTGGGGCCTGGTAATGCTGGTGCGCCTGCTCCAGGTCCGGCAGCGGCAGCGCCTTGCGGTCGAGCTTGCCGTTGCCCATCAGCGGCAGGCTGTCGAGCAGCACCAGGTGCGCGGGCACCATGTAGTCAGGCAGTTGCTGGCGGGCATCGGCCTTGACCGCGTCGCGCAGCGCGGCCTGGGCCTCGCTGTTGGCACCGGCCTGCTTGCACACCAGGTAACCCACCAGTTGTTTGCCGCCCGGCAGGTCGAGGGCCAGGACCACCGCCTCGTCGACATCGGCATGCGCCTGCAGGCGGCTTTCGATTTCGCCCAATTCGATACGGAAGCCGCGAATTTTCACCTGCTGGTCAGCACGGCCAACGTACTCGACCAAACCATCGGCGCCCAGGCGCACCAGGTCGCCGGTGCGGTACAGGCGCCCGCCCTGTGTGCTGAAGGGGTCGGCAACGAAGCGCTCGGCACTCAGCCCCGGGCGGTCGTGATACCCCTGGGCCAGGCCGGCACCGCCGATGTACAGCTCGCCGATGCCGCCTTGTGGCAGCAAGGCCAGGTCCTCATCGAGGATGTACGCAGTGCGGGCGCCAATCACATGGCCGATCGGCACACTGCCCAGGTCGGCCGGCAGCGTGGGTGGCGCCAGGCAGGCCAGCGGCATGACCACGGTTTCGGTCGGGCCGTAGGCGTTGAAGAACTGTTGCGGCGTGAACGCCTGGCGAATGCGCTGCAGGTGCTCGCCGGTCAGCGCCTCGCCGCCGGTGATCACCAGGCGCACCGGCAACTGCTCGCCCTGCCCGGCCAGGTACTGGGCCAACTGGCTGCCATAGCTTGGGGTGAAGCCAAGAATGCTCACCTGTTGCTCGCGCACCAGTTGGCAGATCTCTTCAGCGCCCCACTGGCCTTGGGCACGGATCACCACGCGGGCACCACACAGCAGCGGGGTCAGCAGGCGTTCGCTGGCCGCATCGAAGTTGATCGAGTAGAAGTGCAGTTCGCAGTCGTCGCTGCGCATGCCGAAGGCCTCGATCACGGCCTGGCAATGCATGGCGATTTCACCATGGCTGACCACCACGCCCTTGGGCTTGCCGGTGGAGCCGGAGGTGTAGATCAGGTAAGCCTGGTGCTGCGGCAGGTTCAGGTTATCCAGCGGGGCATCGCTGAAGGCGGACAAACCTGCAGTATCGTCTTCCAGGCTCCAGCGGGCCACGCCGTCTGGCAGTTCGCCAAGGGTTTCCAGCAGCGCGCGCTGGCTGAGCAGCAGGCCGATGCGGCTGTCTTCGATCATGTAGCGCAAGCGGTCGAGGGGGTACTCGGGGTCGAGCGGCACATAGGCACCGCCCGCCTTGAGGATGGCCAGCAGGCCGACGACCATTTCCAGCGAACGCTCCAGGGCCAGGCCGACGCGTACCTGCGGGCCGACACCGCGCTCGCGCAGGGCGCGGGCCAGGCGGTTGGCCTGCTGGTCCAGTTCGGCGTAGCTCAGGTGCTGGCCCGCGAAGGTCAGCGCAGGGGCCTGGGGTGTGCGCGAAGCTTGGGCGGCAAACAGGCCGTGCACGGTCTGGTCGAGGGCAAAATCCTGCTCGCCTTGTAATTGCCCAACCAGCACTTGCTGCTCGCCCGGGCTCAGCATCGGCAGCTCGCACAGGCGCTGTTGTGGGTCGTCCAGCAGGCCGATCAGCAACTGCTGCCAGTGCTCGGCCATGCGCGCAATGCGCGGCGCGTCGAACAGGTCGCGGCTGTAGGTCAGGCAGCAGCCCAGGCGGCCATCGAGGTCAGTGACTTCGAGGTACAGGTCGAACTTGGTGGCGCTGGCGTCGTTGACCAGGTAGTCGACCTGCATGCCCACCAGCTCACGGCTTTGCTGGAACGCCCAGCGCTGGACGTTGCACATCACTTGGAACAGCGGGTTATAGGCGCTGCTGCGCGGTGGCTGCAGGGCTTCGACCAACTGGTCGAATGGCAGGTCCTGGTGCGACTGGCCTTCGATGGCGGCCTGGCGCATCTGCTCCAGCAGCTCGGCGGCGGTCATCTGGCCGTCCAGTTCGCAGCGCAGTACCTGGGTGTTGAGGAAGGCGCCGATCAGCCCCTCGCTTTCCGGGCGGATGCGGTTGGCCACCGGTGCGCCGATGCGCAGGTCACGCTGGCCGCTGTAGCGGTGCAGCAAGGCCGCCAGGGTTGCCGTCATGGTCATGAACAGGGTCAGCCCGCGCTGGCTGTTGAACGCATGCACGCGCGCCACCAACGCCGGGTCGAGCTCGAACCGGTGCAACTCGCCACGGTGGCTCTGCACCGCTGGGCGCGGGCGATCGGACGGCAATGCCAAGACCGGGTGCTCATCGCCCAGGCGGGCTTTCCAGTAGGCCAGCTGCCGCGCGCCTTCGCCGCTTTCCAGCCAGTGCCGCTGCCACACGCTGTAGTCCAGGTATTGCACCGGCAGCGGCGTCAGTGGCGACTCGCGATCATCGACAAAGGCTTCGTACAGCTCGCCCAGCTCGCGGGCGAAGATGTCCATGGCCCAGCCTTCCGTGACGATGTGGTGCAAGGTCAGGACGAAGTAATGCTCACGTTCCTCGGCCTTGACCAGGCAGGCGCGCAGCAGCGGGCCACGCTCGAGGTCGAACGGCTGGTGCGCCTGGTCGTCGGCGAGCTGTTGCAGGCGTTGCTGGCGGGCCTCGGCGGGCAAGGTGCTGAAGTCTTGCCAGTCGAGGTGCACGCCGCTGTCTTCGGCCACGCACTGGTACGCCACGCCGTCGATGCTGGGGAACGTGGTGCGCAGGGTTTCGTGACGCACGATCAGCGCCTGCAGCGCCCGCTCGAATGCGTCCACGTGCAGCGTGCCACGCAAGCGGGCCATGCCGCCGACGTTGTAGGCGGGGCTGTCAGGCTCCATCTGCCAGAGGAACCACATGCGCTGTTGCGAGTACGACAACGGCACGGCCTGGCGGCGGTCGACGCGGGGGATTTCGCCTTGCAGGTTATGCGCGCCGGCCTCCCGCAGGCGCGTGATCTCGGCACAGAACGCGCCCAGCTCGCTGGCGTCGAACAGCACTTTCAGCGGCAGCTCGACATCGCACGCCTGACGGGCCCGCGAGACGATCTGGGTGGCAAGTAGCGAGTGGCCACCCAGGGCAAAGAAGTCGTCCTGCAGGCCCACACGCGGCAGGTTGAGCACTTCACGCCAGATCGCCGCGACCTGCTGCTGCACGGCACTTTGCGGCTCGACATGCTCGCGTTGTTGCCACACCGGGGCGGGCAACGCCTTGCGATCGACTTTGCCGCTTGGGCCCAATGGCAAGTGTGCCAGCGGGATCAGCTGCGCCGGCACCATGTACGCCGGCAGTTGCTCGGCCAAGGCGGCCAGCAGTGCAGCCGGCTCGGCCGCACCGCTGTAGTAGCCGACCAATTGCGCGCCCACAGCGTCCTTGTGGATCAGCACCAGTGCCTGGTCGACACCCGCTTGCGCCAACAGGCAGGCCTGGACTTCTTCGGGTTCGACGCGGAAGCCGCGCACCTTCACCTGCTGGTCGAGGCGCCCCAGGTATTCCAGCGCTTCCAGCTGGACTTGCCAGCGGGCACGGTCGCCACTGCGGTACAGGCGCTGGCCGTCGCCGTCGGCCTGGGGCACGAAACGCTCGGCCGTCAGGCCCGGACGCCCCAGGTAACCTCGGGCAAGCCCCGCGCCGCCCAGGTACAGCTCACCCGGCACACCGGGGGCGGTCAGTTCCAGTTCATCGTCGAGCACGCGGCACAGCACGTTGCCCAACGGGCGGCCGATCGGCGAGCGCTCGCCGTCTTCGGCCTGGCAGTGCCAGTGGGTGACGTTGATCGCGGTTTCGGTCGGGCCATAACGGTTGTGCAGTTGCACCTGGGGCAGCAGTTGCAGCACACGGTCACGCAGGTTGGCCGACAACGCTTCGCCGCCGGAAAACAACCGGCGCAGGCTGGTGCAGGCGGCGGCCTGTGGCTCTTGCACGAACACCTGCAACAGCGGCGGTACGAAGTGCAGCGTGGTCACGCCATGCGCTTGCACCAGCGCAGCGATGCGCTGCGGGTCACGATGCTCGCCAGGGCCTGCCAGTACCAACTTGCAGCCGGTGACCAGCGGCCAGAAGCACTCCCACACCGAGACGTCGAAACTGATGGGCGCTTTTTGCATCAGCACGTCGCTGTCGTTCAGCGCATAGGTGGCCTGCATCCACTGCAGGCGTTCGGCCAGGGCCGCATGGGTGTTGCCCACGCCCTTGGGCTGGCCAGTGGAGCCCGAGGTGTAGATCACATAGGCCAGGTTGTCGCCGTGCAGGTGCAGGCCGGGAGCATGGCTAGGCCAGCTGTCCAGGTGCAACTGGTCGAGGGCGATGGCGCTGACGCCTTCGACCTGCGGCAGCTTGCCCAGCAGGCCGCTGTGGCTCAGCAGCAGGCTGGCATTGCAGTCGCCGAGCATGTAGGCCAGGCGCTCGGCCGGGTAGTCCACGTCCAGCGGCACGTAGGCGCCGCCGGCCTTGAGGATGGCCAGCAGGCCAACCAGCAGCTGCGGCGAACGCTCGACGGCGATGGCCACGCAGGTATCGGGGCCAACGCCTTTGTCACGCAGGTAATGGGCCAGGCGGTTGGCCTGCTGGTGCAACTCGGCATAGTCCAGGCTGCCGCCCTGCCAGGCCAGCGCGGTTCGCTGCGGGGTCAGCCGGGCCTGCTCGTTGAGCTGGTCGACCAGCAGGCGCTGGGGCGCCGCCGCCGGTGCCTGGCCCCAGCCGAGCAGCTGTGCGCGGTGCTGTTCATCGAGCAACTGCACCTCGCCCAGCGCCAGCTGCGGCCGGGCGCAAACCTGCTCCAGCAACGCCAACAGGTGGGCGGCCAGGCGTTTTACCGTGCTGGCCTCGAACAGTTCGGCGGCATAGTCGAAGGCCAAGGTCAGGCGGCCTTGATGGTCCTCTTCACTGTGCAGCTGCAGGTCGAACTTGGCTTCTCGGCTGTGCCACGGCAACTCTTCGGCAAGCAAACCTGGCAAGCGGCGCAGCGCCGAAAGGTCACGTTGCTGGTGGTTGAACATGACCTGGAACAGGCCCTGCTCGCGCGCCTCGGGCAGGGCTTCGAGCAACTGTTCGAACGGCAGGTCCTGGTGGGCCTGGGCTTCAAGGGTGGCTTCGCGGGCCTGGGCCAACAGATGCTCGAAGGGCATGCGGCCATGCAACTGAGCACGCAGCACCTGGCTGTTGATGAAGAAGCCGACCAGGCCCTGGGTTTCCAGGCGCGGGCGGTTGGCATTGGGCACGCCGATGCGCAGGTCTGCCTGGCCGCTGTAGCGGTGCAGCAGCGCTTGCCAGCCGGCCAGCAGCACCATGAACAGGCTCGCCTGCTGCTCGCGGGCCAGGGCGTTGAGCGCTTCGGTCAGCTTCGCCGGCACCTTCAGGGTGTAGCGCGCCGCGCGTTTGTCACGCTGGCTGGCACGCGGTTGGTCGGTGCACAGGTCGAGCACCGGCAGTTCATCACCCAGCTTGGCTTTCCAGTACTGCAACTGGCGTTCGGCCTCGCCGTCGGCCAGCCATTGCCGTTGCCAGGTGCCGTAGTCGGCGTAACCCAGGGGCAGCGGCGCCAGCGTGGCCGTTTGGCCCTGGCAGTGCGCGGCGTACAGTTTGGCGAACTCGTCGAGCAAAATGTTCAGCGACCAGCCATCGGCGACGATGTGGTGCAACGTCACCCACAGCTGGTGGTCTTCATCGTCCAGGCGCGCCAGGGTCACGCGCAGCAGTGGGCCTTGGCACAAGTCGAACGGCTGCTGGGCCTCTGCCTCGCGGCGCGCGGCAACTTGCTCGGGGGCCTGGCCTTCGAGGTCCAGACGACGCAGGCCGAACGGCTGCTGAGCCTGAATTCGCTGCAAGGCTTGGCCATCCACTTCGCTGAACACCGTGCGCAGCGATTCATGGCGCGCCACCAGGGCCTGGAACGCAGCCTCCAGTGCGGCGACGTCCAGCTCACCGCGCAGGCGCAGGCCGGCCGGAATGTTGTAGGCCGCCGATTGTGGCTCCAGTTGCCACAGCAGCCACAGGCGGTTCTGTGCCAGCGATTGCGGCAGCGACTGGTCGCGCGCCAGGGTGGTGATGGCCTGGGCTTGGGCGCCACCCTCAGCGAGGACCGCGGCCACCGCAGCGCTGTACTCGCCCAACAGCGGTGCTTCGAACAAGGTACGTAGGCTCAGGTTGATGCCCAGCTCATCCGCCAGGCGCGCGGTGGCCTGGGTGGCTGCAATGGAGTTGCCGCCCAGCAGCAGGAAGTGGTCGTCCGCCGCCACGGCTTCGACCTTGAGCACATCGCGCCACACGGCGGCGATTCGGGCCTGCAGATCATCTGCCACCGCGCCGCTTGCGGGTTGCTCACCGGCCTGCGGGAAGCGCGCGTAACAGTCGAGGCTGCCATCGTCCATGCGCTGGCGGCAGGCCGAGCGTTGCAGCTTGCCGCTGGAAGTCTTGGGCAGCGCGCCCGGGTTGAGCAACAGGACCACGGCCGGCGCCTGGCGGCAGGCGTCGGCAATCACCTGGCGCAGGGTTTTGATCAATGCCTGGGGCTCGAGGGCTTTTTGCACGTTGCGGCTGATCTCCACCGCCACGCCGATGCCCTCCTCGCCCTGGTGGTCCACGGCAAATACCGCCACGCGGCCTTTGCGCAGCACGTCGACTTCGCGCTCCAGGGTTTTTTCCAGATCTTGCGGGTAAAGGTTTTGGCCGCGGACGATGAGCATGTCTTTCAAGCGCCCGGTGACAAAGACTTCACCCTCGCGCATAAAGCCCAGGTCGCCGGTGCGCAGCCAGGTCTGGCCATCGCGTTCGACGAACGTGCGCGCGCTGGCCTCGGGGTTGCGCCAGTAGCCCAGGGCGATGCTCGGGCCACCGGCCCAGATTTCACCCACCTGGTTGTCGCCCAGCGCTTCGAGGCGCTGCGGCTCGACGATGCGCACCGCATGCCCGGGTTGCGGGTAGCCACAGCTCATCAGCACGCTGCCGCTGCCGTTTTCGGCGCGGTTGGCGGCAAAGGCTTCGGCGTCCAGCGCCAGGGCACCGATGCCCTGGCCACGGCGGCTACCGCTGACGAACAGGGTCGCTTCGGCCAGGCCATAGCTGGCAAAGAAGCTCTGCGGGTCAAAGCCACAGGCCTGGAACTTGTCGGCGAAGGTTGCCAGGCTGTCCTGGCGAATCGGTTCGGAGCCGGAATAGGCCACGCGCCAACGGCTCAGGTCGAGCCCGGCCAAGGACGCTTCGCTGACCCGTTCGCTGCACAAACGGTAGGCGAAGTCGGGGCCACCGCTGATGGTGCCGCCGTATTCGCTGATCGCCTGCAACCAGCGCAGCGGCCGGGCAAGGAAGTAGCCCGGCGACATCAGCACGCACGGCACGCCGCTGAAGATCGGCTGCAGCAAGCCGCCGATCAGCCCCATGTCGTGGTACAGCGGCAACCAGCTGACGATGACATCGTCGGGGTTCACATCGATGCCGAAACCGTGACGGATCAACTGCTCGTTGGCCACCAGGTTGCCGTGACTGACCTGCACGCCCTTGGGCAGCGCTGTGGAGCCCGAGGTGTACTGCAGGAAGGCGATGTCATCGCTGGCCAGGGTTGGTGCCTGCCAGGCATCGGCCAGGGCCGGGTCTAGGCCATCTACGGCCAGCAGTTCAGGGGCGTTGTCCGCCGCCAGCGCGTCCAGGCCCTGCAAGCTGTCGTGCAGGGCCGCGACGGTCAGCAGCAGGCGCGGTTCGGCGTCGTCGATGATCGACAGCAGGCGCTCCTGGTGATGGTGACGGGTGGATTCTGGTGGGTACGCTGGCACGGCGATGACGCCGGCGTAGAGGCAACCAAAGAACGCCGCGACATAGTCCGGGCCACTGGGGAACAGCAGCACCGCACGGTCACCGAACCCGGCCCGGGCCTGCAGGGCGGCGGCGATAGTACGCGCGCGGCGGTCCAGGTCCCGGTAGCTGAGCACGGCCTGCTCGCCAGGAGCGTGGGCGAGAAAGCGCAGGGCTATCTTGTCCGGGGTCTGCGCGGCGCGTTGCGCCAGGGCCTGGACCAGCGAGAGCGGGAGTTCGAAGGCGTCCGTCATGGGGTGTTCCTGCCAGTGTCTGGTGAAGTCGGGCCGGCTGCACCGCGCACGTCGGCGGGCAGCACTCGGCGGCCGGATGTACACAGGGGAACGGATGGGCGGGGGAAGAAATTAGCGGGGTTTGCCTTCAGAGGTGTGGCGCGTGGGAGACCCGCAATGTGCCACACGTCTCAATCCTTGCTTAGAACCGAAACGTACAGATACTAATTACGTTTCGTATTTGACAATCATTATCATTCTGAATAGCTTGTCGCACGTCTCGGGAAGCTTCCCAACTTTGGGTGCCTCCTCTCCCCTCTGTGACAAGGTGATTTCCATGGCGGAACAACTATCCACAAGTAAGTGCGATTCACCATTACTCCAGGCCTTCGTCGACAATCGCAGCATTCTGGTCAAGATCGCTGCGCGCATCACCGGCTGCCGCTCACGCGCGGAAGACGTGGTGCAAGATGCATTCTTCCGGCTCAGCGCCGCCCCGCAGATCACCTCGTCCTTCAAGGCGCAGCTCAGCTACCTGTTCCAGATCGTGCGCAACCTGGCCATCGATCACTACCGCAAGCAGGCGATGGAGCTGAAGTATTCCGGCAGCGAAGAGGAAGGCCTGAACGTGGTCATCCAGAACGCTTCGCCCGAAGCCACGCACATCAACCTCGCCGCCCTCGATGACATCGCCGAGGCATTGAGCGAGTTGCCACAGCGCACCCGTTATGCGTTCGAGATGTACCGTTTGCACGGCGTGCCGCAAAAGGACATCGCCAAGGAACTGGGCGTGTCGCCGACCTTGGTCAACTTCATGATTCGCGATGCCTTGGTGCATTGCCGCAAGACGGCCAACCGTCAGGTTTGAATAGCTGAAATGGCTGGGGGCGCTTCGCACCCCAGCAATCTCAGACCAGCGTGCACCGATCGAAAAACCGCTCCCGCCCCAGAATCATCAGCGCCGCGCGCTTGTGCGGGAAGTCGAATTCTTTGTCGCAATGGAAACACTGATCATGCATGTAGCCGATCATCTTGCCGTTGTCCGCCCGCGGCTCTGCCACCACCCGTTGGGTGCGCGGGTCATCGAGGAACAGGTAGTGCACCAGCGCCGATAACCAGCTGGCCACCTTGTGCGGCCCACGGTGCGCCTCCTCCCCTACCAACATATGAATGCCGCGGTCGTAATCATCAGCCGAGTAGAACGGCGCAATCCGGTCTTCCTTTGCCCAATACGCCTCGAAGTAGGCGAACGGCTCATCGTCGAAGCAGCCGATGAGCGTGAGGGTATGCGGGTCGGCTTCCAGCTTTTCCAGGTATTCACGGTGCTGCTGTAAAGAGCCGCTTTCCTGCCAGAACGCGTCGACCCGGGGGTTGTTCTGCCAGCGGCTGAAGCGCTCCAGGTCCTGATCGATTTGCAGTGCGCGCAGCGACACCCAACTGCCCAGGCGCGCATCGAAGCGCCGGTACACTTCGCCGCGGGGCTTGGGCGCCCGGCGCGGATGGCGCTTGCCGTTGCTGATCTGCATCTGCTGCGGGTAAACACTCGCAGCCGTGTCGCCGAGCCAAGGCTGGGGCAACTGCCAGAACAGCGCACGCTCGCACAAGTACACACCCGGCTGCTCGCCGGGCAGCAACAGGCCGCTGGCAAGCGCCTGTGGCACGCCCTCGGGCAGGTGCCAGGCCAGGCGCTGGCAGGCGACATCACGCGATAGCAGCCAATAGCAGGCGGCCCACAGGGCCTGGTAAGGGCGCTCTGGGCAAAGGCTTTGCAGGTGAACTTCCAGGCACGCACCCGGCACCAGCCGTAACTGGATCAGCGGGCGCCCCTCAAGGGTCAGGCTCAGCCAGCTGTCGCCCTCATCGGCGCTGAGGGTGCGCCAGCGTGGCGGTGACAGTGGCTGCGAAGCGGCATCGAACGGCATGGTCTTGGCTCACGAAGATGAAAAAAGGCTCACCGTGGAAAACGTTACCGCTGCAGCGGAATTTAGTCGCGCGGCGCCTGCACCGTGATCCGGTAGGGCTGGAAGATTCGCGTCAGCTCCCCGTTGTCGCGCAGGGCACGCATCAGGGCCGCGAACGACTGCTCGCCGATGGGCGCGCCCGGGCGTAGCAAGGCGTAGTGGTGATAGACCTGGTCGATACGCTGCGATGCCACCAGTTGCGCCTGGCTGTTTGGGTTACGCTGCAGGAAGTCGCTTAGGTACGAACGCGTGACCAGGGCAATGTCGGCACGGCCAGCCTGCACCATCAGCAGGTTGCTGTCGTGGGAATAGGTCAGGGTCGCGTTGAAGGCTTTACGCAAGTAGTCAGGGTCGGCATTGAAGCGGGCGAAGGCGTAGTGATAGCCGTTGAACAGCGCCAGGCGCTTGCCACGTAGCTCATCGAAGTACCGAGGGTCACGGCCATTGGCCTGGCTGGCGACGAACACCTCGGCATCCTCCAGGCCCATGTCCACGGTCTGGTGAGCAATGCCCTGCCAGCCCCATTGCGGGTTCTCGAAGATCGCCATGTCGGTGCGGCCCTGCTGGAAATCGCCAAAGCGCCGCTGGATGGAGGTGGGCACCAGCACAAAATGGTAGCCCTGCTGCGCACGGTTCAGGGCTGCAACCAACTGCGGCAACAGACCGGTGTCGGCCCCCTGCTCGGGGCGCACGGTGTAGGGCGGGAAGTGCGCGGCGCCGATCTTCACTTCGATCGCGTCGGCAGCCCAGCCCGGTATCGCCAGCCAGAGCGCGGCCAGCATCAGCAGAATGGGCAAGGCCTTTAAGCCGGGCGCTGGGGTCAAGACGCACACTCATCACGGTTCGTACCTGGTTGCGCCTAAGCTAGGCGTTTTCCGGGCAGGGCACAACTGCTGGTCGCCGGCCTTAGTGCCAAAGCAGGCGGCAAATTGCCAGGGGGTGCCGTAAGGCCAGACATTGGCTACGCTCTAGCAGGATCTGCAAGGGAGCCTGGTATGGGCCATTGGTTGGTGATCGACCTGGAAGCCACCACCGACGATGGTGGTTGGCCGGTCACAGAGATGGAAATCATTGAAATCGGTGCAAGCCTGGTAACCCGCGAAGGCCGCGAAGTCGACCACTTCCAGCGTTTCGTACGGCCCCGGCGGCGGCCACAGCTGACGCCGTTTTGCCGCGAGCTCACGCACATCAGCCAGGCCAGCGTCGACAGCGCCGCGCCCTTCCCTGAGGTGTGGGCGCGCTTCGAACGCTGGCTGGGTCACCACCGCGGGCAGTTGCAGGCCTGGGTCAGCTGGGGCGACTACGATCGTCAGCAGTTGCTGCAGGAATGGCAACAGCATGGGCTCGACAGCCTGCTGCGCAACGTGCCGCACATCAACCTCAAGCAGCGCTTCGCCAAAGCCCGTCACCTGCAGCGGCCGACCGGCCTCAATGGCGCCTTGCAACTGGCCGGCATGCACTTTTGCGGGCAGCAGCACCGGGCCCTGGAAGATGCGCGCAATACCGCGCGGCTACTGCCCTTGAGCCTGCCGGCCAATGGCACCTGAAAGCAGATGACGACGGGCAAGGCCTTGGGCATACTGGCCAGCCCTTTTTCATCCCCCTGTTCAGGAGTCGCCCATGTTCCAGGTCAACGAGTACTTCAACGGCACCGTCAAGTCGATCGCATTCGCAGGCGAAGAAGGTCCGGCCACCGTGGGTGTGATGGCACCGGGCGAATACGAGTTCGGCACGGCCAAGCGCGAAATCATGCATGTGATTTCCGGTGCTTTGACCGTCAAGCTGCCGGGTAGCGACAACTGGGAAACCTTCAAGGCTGGCGACAAGTTCAATGTGGCCGCGGACAGCAAGTTCCAGCTGCAAGTGAAAGTGGATACCGCCTACCTGTGCGAGTACCGCGACTAAACGCTGGCCTGCACCGGCCTCTTCGCGGGCAAGCCCGCTCCCACAGGGACATCACAATGCTTGAGTCCTGTGCCAACCTGTGGGAGCGGGCTTGCCCGCGAAGAATCCAGCACTATTTCGACAAAAAGCCCGCCACCTTCTCAGCCGCCGCCTGCAAATGCTGCGCATGGCTGAACCCCGAAGCCTTCAACGGCTTCAGGTCATGATCGCCCGCCACCAGCCAGCTCACCTCGATCGCCGGTGACAGTGCATACCCCGCCACAGCCTCACGGTTACCCAGCGCATCCCGTTCGCCCTGCACGATCAACGTCGGTGTCTTGAGCCCCGCCAGGTGCTCGACCCTGGGCTTCTCCGGCTTGCCCACCGCATAGAACGGATACCCCAGGCACACCAGTGCATCCGCTTCGAGCTCGTCAGCCAACAAGCTGGCCATACGCCCGCCCATGGACTTGCCACCGATGGCCAGCTTACCTGTGACCAAAGGTCGCACCTGCCGGTACACCTCGCGCCAGCATTCCAGTAGCACCTTCTGCGGATTGGGCGGCCGCTTGCCGCCGTTCACCCTGCGCTCGGCCATGTACGGGAACTCGAAGCGAATCACCCCGACCCCAAGCGCCGCGAGCCTTTGCGCCATCTCGTCCATGAACCCGCTGTCCATCGGTGCACCAGCACCATGGGCCAGGATCAGACAGCCTTTGTAGCCGTCACCCCCTTGAATTTGCGGAAGATCGCAGCGCAAGCCTGGGACATTTCCGACCTTCGCCCATTGATCCCCGTCAATACCGGCACTTTGCCCATTAATCATGCTTGCCTCGCTCTATAGCCTGCCAATAACCGTGGATGGGAACCCATACATGAACACAACCAGCAGTACCGCCTACAACTACAAGGTGGTCCGCCAATTCGCCATCATGACGGTGGTGTGGGGAATCGTCGGGATGGGGCTCGGCGTCTTCATCGCCGCCCAGCTCGCCTGGCCGTCCCTCAACTTCGACCTCCCCTGGACCAGCTTCGGCCGCCTGCGCCCCCTGCATACCAATGCGGTGATCTTCGCCTTCGGCGGCTGTGCACTGTTCGCCACCTCGTATTATTCGGTGCAACGTACCTGCCAGACCACCCTGTTTTCACCCAAACTGGCCGCGTTCACCTTCTGGGGCTGGCAACTGGTGATCCTGCTCGCGGCCATCAGCCTGCCGCTGGGCTACACCAGTTCCAAGGAATACGCCGAGCTGGAATGGCCGATCGACATCCTGATCACCATTGTCTGGGTCTGCTACGCCATCGTGTTCTTCGGCACGCTGATGAAGCGCAATACCAAGCATATCTACGTGGGTAACTGGTTCTTCGGGGCCTTCATCCTGACCGTGGCGATGCTGCACATCATCAACAACCTGGAGCTGCCGGTCAGCCTGACCAAGTCCTACTCGGTCTACGCGGGCGCTACCGACGCCATGGTCCAGTGGTGGTACGGCCACAACGCGGTGGGCTTCTTCCTCACCGCTGGCTTCCTGGGGATGATGTACTACTACGTGCCCAAGCAGGCCGAGCGGCCGGTGTATTCCTATCGCCTGTCGATCGTGCACTTCTGGGCACTGATCACTCTGTACATTTGGGCCGGCCCGCACCACCTGCACTACACCGCGCTGCCCGACTGGGCGCAGTCGCTGGGCATGGTGATGTCGCTGATCCTCCTGGCACCGAGCTGGGGCGGCATGATCAACGGCATGATGACCCTCTCTGGCGCCTGGCATAAGTTGCGCAGCGACCCGATCCTGCGCTTCCTCGTGGTTTCGCTGGCGTTCTACGGCATGTCCACGTTCGAAGGCCCGATGATGGCCATCAAGACGGTCAACGCCCTGTCGCACTACACCGACTGGACCATCGGCCACGTCCACGCCGGCGCCCTTGGTTGGGTGGCGATGATCTCGATCGGCGCGCTGTACCACACCATCCCCAAAGTGTTCGGCAAAGAGCAGATGCACAGCATCGGCTTGATCAACGCGCACTTCTGGCTGGCGACCATCGGCACCGTGCTGTACATCGCCTCGATGTGGGTCAACGGCATCGCCCAGGGCCTGATGTGGCGCGCGGTCAACAGCGACGGCACGCTCACCTACTCGTTCGTCGAAACCCTGGTGGCCAGCCACCCTGGCTTCATCGTGCGCTTCGTCGGCGGTGCGATCTTCCTCAGTGGCATGTTCCTGATGGCCTGGAACACCTGGCGCACGGTGCGTGCGCCCGCCACTGACGCCGCCCCTGCGAACGCCCAGCTGGCCTGAGGAGACACGCCTGATGAAACATGAAGTCATCGAGAAAAACATCGGCCTGATGGCGCTGCTGATGGTGTTTGCCGTCAGCATCGGCGGCCTGACCCAGATCGTCCCGCTGTTCTTCCAGGACGTCACCAACAAGCCGGTCGAAGGCATGAAGCCCTACACCGCGCTGCAACTGGAAGGCCGCGACATCTACATCCGCGAAGGCTGCGTCGGCTGCCACTCGCAGATGATTCGCCCATTCCGCGCCGAGACCGAGCGCTACGGCCATTACTCGGTCGCCGGCGAGAGCGTATGGGACCACCCGTTCCTGTGGGGCTCCAAGCGTACCGGCCCGGACTTGGCCCGCGTGGGCGGCCGCTACTCGGACGACTGGCACCGCGCGCACCTGTACAACCCGCGCAACGTGGTGCCCGAGTCGAAGATGCCGTCCTACCCGTGGCTGGTCGCCGAGCAGGTCGACAACAGCCACACCGAAACCAAGATGCGCACCCTGCGAACCCTCGGCGTGCCGTACACCGACGCGGACATCGCCGGTGCCCGCGACGCGGTCAAGGGCAAGACCGAGATGGACGCGCTGGTCGCTTACCTGCAGGTGCTCGGCACCGCGATCAAGAACAAGAGGTGAGTGCGATGGAAATAGACATCGGCATGATCCGCGGGCTGGGCACCCTGGTGGTGATGATCGCCTTCATCGGCCTCTCGCTCTGGGTATTCAACCGCCGCCGCGACCGTGATTTCGCCGAAGCGCGCCTGCTGCCCTTCGTCGACGACCGCCTGCCCCCTGCCGGGCAGGAACCTGCTGCCAAGAGGAGTTCCGGGCAATGACCACCTTCTGGAGTACGTACATCAGCGTACTGACCATCGGCAGTTTGATCGGCCTTACCTGGCTGCTGCTGTCGACCCGCAAGGGCCAGAGTACCGACACCACCGACCAGACCATGGGCCACAGCTTCGATGGCATCGAGGAATACGACAACCCGCTGCCCAAGTGGTGGTTCTGGTTGTTCGTGGGCACCCTGGTGTTCTCGGTCGGCTACTTGATCCTCTATCCAGGCCTGGGTAACTGGAAAGGCATCCTGCCGGGCTACGACAACGGCTGGACCGGGGTTAACGAATGGCAGAAGGAAATGGACAAGGCCGATGCCAAGTTCGGGCCGATCTTCGCCAAGTACGCGGCCATGCCGGTCGAGGAAGTGGCCAAGGACCCGCAAGCCCTGAAGATGGGCAGCCGCCTGTTCGCCTCCAACTGCTCGGTGTGCCACGGCTCGGACGCCAAAGGCGCCTATGGCTTCCCCAACCTGACCGACAAGGACTGGCGCTGGGGCGGCGAGCCGGAGACCATCAAGGCCTCGATCATGAACGGTCGCCACGGCGTGATGCCAGCTTGGGCCGAGGTCATTGGCGAGCAGGGCGTGGCCGATGTGGCGGCGTTCGTGCTGACCAACCTGGATGGCCGCAGCTTGCCGGAAGGGGTCAAGGCCGACCCGGCCAAGGGCAAGGAAATCTTCGCCGGCAACTGCGTGGCCTGCCACGGGCCTGAAGCCAAAGGCACCCCAGCCATGGGCGCGCCTGACCTGACTCACCCGCAGGCGTTCATCTACGGTTCGAGCTTCGCCCAGTTGCAACAGACCATTCGTTATGGTCGCCAGGGGCAGATGCCGGCACAGGCCGAGATCCAGGGCAATGACAAGGTGCACTTGCTGGCGGCTTATGTGTATAGCCTGTCGCACGGTGACGCGCCTGAAGCAGTGACTGTTAAGTAATACCAGGGGGCCGCTTTGCGGCCCATTCGCAGCGCAAGGCTGCTCCTACAGGCGATCGCATGCTTCTTGTAGGCGCAGCCTTGTGCTGCGAATGGGCTGCAAAGCAGCCCCCACGCCCTCCCCGCCATACCCCTCCCTTGCACCCCCTAACCGAACTAAGCTTGTTGCCTCAGTGGGCTTCGCTGCCAATCCAGCGAAGCAGACGCGGTGCATAGCCTGGCGCCGTCCGACAAAAAAGCCTGACCGATCGATCAGAAAAAGATGAAAAACGGTACACATTACAAATATTTATTTGTGTACAATCGTTCGAACCCAACACCGCTGGACACAGGTGGACGGGCTTGGACACGGGTCGGCGTACCAAAGTTGCGTTGCGGTAACCCGAGGGGTTATCGATACTGGCGCCGATTTTTCGACCAACAAGAACATCAAAACCGTGGAACCTTAGAATGAGCACAGCAATCAGTCCGACTGCTTATAACTATAAGGTCGTCCGCCAGTTCGCCATCATGACGGTGGTCTGGGGGATCCTTGGCATGGGCCTCGGCGTTTTCATCGCCTCGCAACTGGTATGGCCGCAACTGAACCTGGACTTGCCCTGGACCAGCTTCGGCCGCCTGCGCCCGTTGCACACCAACCTGGTGATCTTCGCCTTCGGCGGCTGTGCGTTGTTCGGCACCAGCTACTACGTGGTGCAGCGCACCTGCCAGACCCGGCTGATCTCCGACAGCATGGCGGCCTTCACCTTCTGGGGTTGGCAAGCGGTGATCGTCGGCGCACTGATCACCCTGCCGATGGGCTACACCACCACCAAGGAATACGCCGAGCTGGAATGGCCGCTGGCGATCCTGCTGGCCATTGTCTGGGTGACCTACGGGCTGGTGTTCTTCGGCACCATCGTCAAGCGCAAGACCAAGCACATCTACGTCGGCAACTGGTTCTACGGCGCGTTCATCGTGGTCACCGCGATGCTGCACATCGTCAACCACATCTCGCTGCCGGTCAGCCTGTTCAAGTCGTACTCGGCCTACTCCGGCGCCACTGACGCCATGATCCAGTGGTGGTACGGCCACAACGCCGTGGGCTTCTTCCTCACCACCGGCTTCCTGGGGATGATGTACTACTTCGTGCCCAAGCAGGCCGAGCGGCCGATCTACTCGTATCGCCTGTCGATCGTGCACTTCTGGGCGCTGATCACCCTGTACATCTGGGCCGGCCCGCACCACCTGCACTACACCGCCCTGCCCGACTGGGCACAGTCGCTGGGCATGGTGATGTCGATCATCCTGCTGGCGCCAAGCTGGGGGGGCATGATCAACGGCATGATGACCTTGTCCGGTGCCTGGCATAAATTGCGCACCGACCCGATCCTGCGCTTCCTCGTGGTATCGCTGGCGTTCTACGGCATGTCCACCTTCGAAGGCCCGATGATGGCCATCAAGACCGTGAACTCGCTGTCGCACTACACCGACTGGACCATCGGCCATGTCCACGCCGGTGCCCTTGGTTGGGTAGCGATGATCTCGATCGGCGCGGTTTATCACATGATTCCCAAGCTGTATGGCCGGGCGCAGATGCACAGCGTCGGCTTGATCAACGCGCACTTCTGGCTGGCGACCATCGGCACCGTGCTGTACATCGCCTCGATGTGGGTCAACGGCATCACCCAGGGCCTGATGTGGCGCGCCATCAACGATGACGGCACGCTCACCTACTCCTTCGTCGAAGCCTTGCAGGCCAGCCACCCGGGCTACATCGTCCGCGCACTGGGCGGTGCATTCTTCGCCTCGGGCATGTTGCTGATGGCCTACAACGTGTTCCGCACCGTACGCGCGGCCAACCCGGTTGAAGCAGATGAAGCCGCCAAGATCGTCGTCGTGGGAGCGCACTGATGAAGCATGAAGCCGTCGAGAAGAACATAGGCCTGCTGGCCTTCTTCATGGTCATCGCCGTCAGCGTCGGTGGCCTGACCCAGATCGTCCCGCTGTTTTTCCAGGACGTCACCAACAAACCCGTTGAAGGCATGAAGCCGCGCACCGCGCTGGAGCTTGAAGGCCGCGACATCTACATCCGCGAAGGCTGCGTGGGCTGCCACTCGCAGATGATCCGCCCGTTCCGCGCCGAGACCGAACGCTACGGCCACTACTCGGTCGCCGGCGAGAGTGTGTGGGACCACCCGTTCCTGTGGGGCTCCAAACGCACCGGCCCGGACCTGGCCCGCGTGGGCGGCCGCTACTCCGATGACTGGCACCGTGCGCACCTGTACAACCCGCGCAACGTGGTGCCCGAATCGAAGATGCCGTCCTACCCGTGGCTGGTCGAGAACAAACTCGACGGCAAGGACACCGCGAAGAAGATGGAAGTCCTGCGGACCCTCGGCACGCCGTACACCGACGCCGACATCGCCGGCGCGCGGGACGCGGTCAAGGGCAAGACCGAGATGGACGCCATCGTCGCGTACCTGCAGGGTCTTGGCACCATCATCAAAAGCAAACGGTGACGCTGATGGATATCGGGATGATTCGCGGCCTGGGCACCGTCGTGGTGATGGTGGCCTTCGTAGGCCTGGCGCTGTGGGTGTTCAACCCACGGCGCAAGCAGGAGTTCGACGAGGCGACCCGGTTGCCCTTCGCGGATGACCCCGAAGCCACCCGGCACGTCGAGCAAGCGCAAGCAAAAGCTTCTGGGAGCAAAAAACAATGACAACCTTCTGGAGTCTGTACGTCACCGTCCTGACCCTGGGCACCATCTTCTCACTGACCTGGCTGCTGCTGTCGACCCGCAAGGGCCAGCGCGAAGAGGTCACCGACGAGACCGTCGGGCATGCCTTCGATGGCATCGAGGAATATGACAACCCGCTGCCCAAATGGTGGTTCTGGCTGTTCGTCGGCACCATCATCTTCGCCCTCGGCTACCTGGTGCTGTACCCAGGCCTGGGTAACTGGAAAGGTATGCTGCCAGGCTATTCGTACCTGGACACCGACAAGCAGACCGAGTTCGCCAACGGCCAGCCGGGCTGGACCGGCGTGCACGAGTGGGAAAAGGAAATGGCCAAGGCCGATGCCCGCTTCGGGCCGATCTTCGCCAAGTTCGCGGCGATGCCCATCGAGGAAGTCGCCAAAGACCCGCAGGCCCTGAAAATGGGCGCACGGCTGTTCGCTTCCAACTGCTCGGTGTGCCACGGCTCCGACGCCAAGGGCGCCTACGGCTTTCCTAACCTGACCGACAACGACTGGCGTTGGGGCGGTGAGCCGGAAACCATCAAGACCACCATCATGGGCGGTCGCCACGGCGTGATGCCGGCCTGGTCCGAGGTGATCGGCGAGCAAGGCGTTGCCGATGTGGCAGCCTTTGTGGTCAGCAAGCTCGATGGCCGCACCCTGCCGGAAGGCGCCAAGGCCGATGCCGAAAACGGGCAGAAGATCTTCGCCGCCAACTGCGTGGCCTGCCACGGGCCAGAGGGCAAGGGTACGCCGGCCATGGGTGCGCCAAACCTGACCCATCCGCAGGCGTTCATCTACGGCTCGAGCTTTGCCCAACTTCAGCAGACCATTCGCTACGGTCGCCAGGGGCAGATGCCGGCGCAGGAGCAGCTGCAGGGTAACGACAAGGTGCACCTGCTGGCAGCTTATGTGTACAGCCTGTCGCATCAGGAGCAGGAGCCTCAAAAGGCTGAGTAAGCAGGTCCGGCCTCTTCGCGGGTAAACCCGCTCCCACAGGTATCTCGCCGAGCCTGAGGGCAGCGGGGTCCCTGTGGGAGCGGGTTTACCCGCGAAGAATCCAGCACAAGCTGACCTGGATCAATTGACACCCGCCATATCACGATTCATACCACGAACCCAACGCGACTAAAGGTCGCAGTGCAACCCCTGGGTGCCATCACAGGCGTATCATGGGTCGCAGAGCGCTAGCAGATTGCGCGAGACTGCGGCCGGCATGCACTGGCCGCGGCATTTCTCCACTGCCGTGGGACTTGATGATGAGCAAGCAAATTCCGGTACATGACGTCACCCCGCCTGCCAACAAAGGGAAGGATTCCGTCGACCTCTACGCCTCCCGCGAGAAAATCTACACCCGCGCCTTCACAGGCGTGTTCCGCCGCCTGCGCATGGTGGGCGGTGCAGTACTGTTCCTGCTCTACTTCGGCACCGTGTGGCTGAACTGGGGCGGTCACCAGGCCGTCTGGTGGAACCTGCCCGAGCGCAAGTTCTACATCTTCGGCGCCACCATCTGGCCCCAGGACTTCATCCTCCTGTCAGGCATCCTCATCGTCGCCGCGTTCGGCCTGTTCTTCGTCACCGTGTATGCCGGCCGGGTGTGGTGCGGCTATACCTGCCCGCAAAGCGTGTGGACGTGGATTTTCATGTGGTGCGAAAAAGTCACCGAGGGTGACCGCAACCAGCGCATGAAGCTCGACCGCGCCCCCATGAGCGGCAACAAGTTCCTGCGCAAATTCGCCAAGCACAGCCTGTGGCTGCTGATCGGTTTCGTCACCGGCATGACCTTTGTCGGTTACTTCTCGCCGATCCGTGAGCTGGCCATCGAATTCTTCACCGGCCAAGCCGATGGCTGGGCCTACTTCTGGGTCGGTTTCTTCACCCTCGCCACCTATGGCAACGCCGGTTGGCTGCGCGAGCAGGTGTGCGTGTACATGTGCCCCTATGCACGCTTCCAGAGCGTGATGTTCGACAAGGACACGCTGATCGTGTCCTACGACCCGCGCCGTGGCGAAACCCGTGGCCCGCGTAAAAAAGACATCGACTACAAGGCCCAAGGCCTGGGCGACTGCATCGACTGCACCATGTGCGTGCAGGTCTGCCCCACCGGCATCGACATCCGCGACGGCCTGCAGATCGAGTGTATCGGCTGCGCCGCGTGCATCGACGCCTGCGACACCATCATGGACAAGATGAACTACCCCAAAGGGCTGATCAGCTACACCACCGAGCACAACTTGTCGGGGCAGAAAACCCACATGCTGCGCCCTCGGCTGATCGGCTATGCGCTGGTGCTGCTGGTCATGATCGGCGCCCTGGCCACCGCCTTCGCCACCCGCTCGCTGGTCGGCTTCGACGTCAGCAAAGACCGCGTGCTGTACCGCGAAAACGCCCAGGGCCGGATCGAGAACGTCTACAGCCTCAAGGTCATGAACAAAGACCAACGCGACCACGTCTACGTGCTCGATGCCGCCGGCCTGCCGGACCTCAAGCTCGAAGGCCAGCGCGAGATCCGCGTGGCGGCCGGTGACATCGTCAGCCTGCCCGTGCAGCTGTCGATAGCGCCCGAGAAACTGCCATCGACCACCAACGAAATCACCTTCATCCTCAAGAGCGCCGATGACAGCGACGCCCAGGTTGAAGCCAAGAGCCGCTTCATCGGCCCACAGATCCGCTGAGAGAGATTATCGACAATGCCTGCCGCCACCGCCGCCAGCCCTTGGTACAAGCACCTCTGGCCCTGGATCATCATCGGCATCCTCACCACCTCGGTGTGCCTGAGCCTGACCATGGTCAGCATTGCCGTGCGCAACCCGGACAACCTGGTCAACGACAACTACTACGAGGCTGGCAAAGGCATCAACCGCTCGCTGGACCGTGAGCTGCTGGCCCAGACCTTGAACCTCAAGGCCAGCGTGCATTTGGATGAGCTGACCGGCGAAGTCGACCTGCGCCTGACGGGCGACAGCGACCCGCAAACGCTGGAACTGAACCTGATCTCGCCCACCCAGCCGGACAAGGACCGCAAGGTGGCGCTAACCCGTGCCGAGGCTGGGCGCTATGTCGGGCAACTGGACGACAAGGTCGAAGGGCGGCGCTTCGTCGAGTTGCTGGGCAGCCAGCAAGGGCAGGTGTGGCGGTTGTTCGAGGAAGAGAAGGTGGAGCATGGTGTGACTCTGCAGCTGGGCGATGAAGCGTTGCTAGGCGCAGAACACAAATAATCGCGACACTTTCTCTACCTGTGGGAGCGGGCTTGCCCCGCGAAAGGGCCAAGCCTGCTTATGATGTCGCCCATGCCGGCCCATTCGCGGGGCAAGCCCGCTCCCACAGGACCCGTCCCTGACAGTCAATGCGTGCTCGCCTTATGACCCAACCCACCCCCTGCTACCACTGCGCCCTGCCCGTCCCCGCCGGCAACCGCTTCACCGCCGTGGTCCTCGGCGAGCCACGGCAGTTCTGCTGCCCAGGCTGCCAGGCAGTGGCCGAGTCCATCGTCGCCGGGGGCCTGGAGCACTATTACCAACACCGCAGTGACACCAGCGCCAACCCCGAAGCCTTGCCCAGGCAACTGCAGGATGAACTGGCGCTCTACGACCGCAGCGACGTGCAACAAACCTTCGTCCGCCACGCCGGCGAACTGGCCGAAGCCACCTTGCTGGTCGAGGGCATCAGTTGCGCCGCCTGCGGCTGGCTGATCGAAAAGCACCTGCGCAACCTGCCCGGGGTCACCGAAGCACGCCTGAACCTGTCCAATCACCGCCTGCTGCTGGCCTGGGACGACCACCAGCTGCCCCTCTCGCGCCTGCTCGCCGAGCTGCGCCAGATCGGCTACGCCGCCCACCCCTACCAACCCGACCAGGCCGCCGAACAGCTGGCCCGGGAGAACCGCAGCGCCTTACGGCGCCTGGGTGTCGCCGGGCTGCTGTGGTTCCAGGCGATGATGGCAACCATGGCCACCTGGCCCGAATTCAACATCGACCTGTCGCCCGAGCTGCACACCATCCTGCGCTGGGTCGCGCTGTTTCTGACCATCCCGATCGTGTTCTACAGCTGCGCGCCATTCTTCAAAGGCGCAGCGCGCGACCTGCGCACCCGTCACCTGACCATGGACGTCTCGGTATCGCTGGCCATCGCCCTGGCGTTCGGCGCCGGGATCTGGACCGCGATCAGCGGCAGCGGCGAGCTGTATTTCGATACCGTCGGCATGTTTGCCCTGTTCCTGCTGACCGGTCGCTACCTTGAGCGACGTGCCCGCGAGCGCACCGCGGCGGCCACCGCGCAACTGGTCAACCTGCTGCCCGCCTCGTGCCTGCGCCTGGACGTTATCGGCCGTGCCGAGCGCATCCTGCTCAGCGAACTGCAGCGCGGCGACACGGTGCAAGTCCTGCCCGGCGCGGTAATCCCCGCCGATGGGCGCATCGTCGAAGGCCGCTCCAGCGTCGACGAGTCACTGCTGACCGGCGAATACCTGCCGCAGCCGCGTCGCGTCGGCGAGCGGGTCACCGGTGGCACCCTGAACGTCGAGAGCACCCTGAACGTGGAAGTCGAAGCCCTCGGCCACGACTCGCGGCTGTCGGCCATCGTCCGCCTGCTGGAACGCGCGCAGACCGAAAAACCGCGCCTGGCCGAGATCGCCGACCGCGCTTCGCAGTGGTTCTTGCTGTTTACCTTGATAGCCGCCGTGGCCATCGGCCTGTGGTGGTGGCACCTGGCCCCGGACCGCGCCTTCTGGATCGTGCTGGCCATGCTGGTGGCGACCTGCCCTTGCGCCTTGTCCCTGGCCACGCCCACGGCCCTTACCGCCGCCACCGGCACCCTGCACAAACTCGGCCTGCTGGTGACCCGCGGCCACGTGCTCGAAGGCCTCAACCAGATCGACACGGTCATCTTCGACAAGACCGGCACGCTCACCGAAGGCCGCCTGACCCTGCGCAGCATTCGCCCGCTGGCCGACCTGGCCGCCGACCGTTGCCTGGCCCTGGCCGCCGCCCTGGAAAACCGCTCCGAACACCCCATCGCACGCGCTTTCGGCCGCACCGCCGCGCCCGCCGACGACGTGCAGACCGTGCCAGGCCTGGGCCTGGAGGGGCTGGTTGACGGCCAACGCCTGCGTATCGGCCAGGCCACGTTCGTGTGCGCCCTGAGTGGCGCAGAAATCCCCGGCGTGCCCGAGCCACGCGGCCAATGGCTGCTGCTGGGTGATCGCCAAGGGCCGCTGGCCTGGTTCGGCCTCGATGACCGCCTGCGCGATGATGCCCCGGCCCTGCTCGCCGCCTGCAAGGCGCGGGGCTGGCGGACGCTGCTGCTGTCGGGTGACAGCTCGCCGATGGTCGCCGAAGTGGCGGCGCAACTGGGCATCGACCAGGCCATCGGCGGCCTGCGCCCGGACGACAAGCTGGACCGGCTCAAGGCGCTGCAAGCCGCTGGCCGCAAGGTGCTGATGCTGGGTGATGGGGTCAACGACGTGCCGGTGCTGGCTGCCGCCGACATCAGCATCGCCATGGGCAGCGCCACTGACCTGGCCAAGACCAGCGCCGATGCGGTGCTGCTGTCCAACCGCCTGCAGGCGCTGGTACAGGCCTTCGACCTGGCCCGCCGCACGCGCCGCAACATCCTCGAGAACCTGCTGTGGGCGACCCTGTATAATGGCCTCATGTTGCCGTTTGCCGCGCTCGGCTGGATCACGCCCGTGTGGGCGGCCATCGGCATGTCGGTGAGCTCGCTGATCGTGGTCCTCAACGCCCTGCGCCTGACCCGGCTGCCAGGCGTGGCGGCCTCCAGCAGCCACCCGCAACCCGCCACCGCCTGATCAGGAGCCGCCCATGCCAGCCCTCTATGTCATGATCCCGGCCGCCCTGCTGCTTGTCGGCGTCGCCGTGTACATCTTCTTCTGGGCGGTGGACAGCGGCCAGTACGACGACCTCGAAGGCCCTGCCCACAGCATCCTGTTCGACGACCAGGACCCGCGCCACCAGGCAGCGGTCAAGCCGGACGACAGCCTGGCCGAAGACGACAAGGAACCCCCACCCCGTGCCTGACCTGCTGCCCCTGCTCGGCTCGGCGCTGATCCTTGGCCTGCTCGGTGGCGGCCACTGCCTGGGCATGTGCGGCGGCCTGATGGGCGCGCTGACCCTGGCCATCCCGCCCGAGCAACGCGGCCGACGCTTGCAGCTGCTGTTGGCGTACAACATCGGGCGCATTCTCAGCTATACCTGCGCCGGCCTGCTGGTGGGCCTGGCTGGCTGGGCCGTGGCCAGCAGCCCGGCCGCCCTGGCGCTGCGGGTGGTAGCCGCGTTGCTGTTGATTGCCATGGGGCTATACCTGGCCGGCTGGTGGAGCGGGTTGACCCGTATCGAGGCCCTGGGTCGAGGGCTGTGGCGGCATATCCAACCAGTCGCCTCGCGCCTGCTGCCGGTGTCGAGCCTGCCGCGCGCCTTGTTGCTGGGGGCCTTGTGGGGCTGGTTGCCGTGCGGGCTGGTGTACAGCACGTTGCTGTGGGCTGCGAGCCAGGGGAATGCGGGGTACAGCGCCGCGTTGATGCTAGCCTTCGGGCTGGGCACCTGGCCGGTATTGCTGGCCACGGGCTTGGCGGCGGAGCGGGTCAGCAGCCTGTTGCGACGGCGCAGCGTGCGCATGGCGGGTGGCTTGCTGGTCATCCTGTTTGGCCTGTGGACGCTGCCTGGGCCACACCAGCATTGGTTGATGGGGCACTGAAGCGGGCTGCTGTGCAGCCCATCGCCGGCAAGCCAGCGCCCACTGCTACAGCACAAGCCTTGAGGCAGTGAGGCCCCTGTGGGAGCTGGCTTGCCGGCGATGGGCCGCTCAGCGGCCCTAAAGGCTCTTGATACAAATCAACACAGATTCCTACAGACGGCCATAGACTCCGGACACTGCTCGCTCTATCCGGGGACCGCCCACATGCTCGACGACCTACGTTGGGACACCGACCTGATCCGCCGCTACGACCTGGCCGGACCACGCTACACCTCCTACCCGACCGCCGTGCAACTGCACAGCGAAGTGGGCTCGTTCGACCTGCTCCACGCGCTGCGCGAGAGCCGCCGGGCGGTGCGCCCGTTGTCGCTGTACGTGCACGTGCCGTTTTGCGCCAACATCTGCTACTACTGCGCCTGCAACAAAGTCATCACCAAGGACCGTGGCCGCGCTGCGCCCTACCTGCAACGCCTGGAGCAGGAAATCCAGCTGATCGCCTGCCACCTGGACCCCAAGCAACGGGTCGAGCAACTGCACTTCGGCGGCGGCACGCCCACCTTCCTCAGCCCCGTGGAATTGCGCCAGCTGATGGCCACCCTGCGTCAGCACTTCAACCTGCTGGACGATGATTCCGGCGACTACGGCATCGAAATCGACCCACGCGAAGCCGACTGGTCGACCATGGGCCTGCTCCGCGAGCTGGGCTTCAACCGTGTCAGCCTGGGCGTGCAGGACCTGGACCCGGCCGTGCAGCGGGCGGTCAACCGCCTGCAGAGCCTGGAGCAGACCCGCACCCTGATCGAGGCGGCGCGTACCTTGCAGTTCCGCTCGATCAACCTGGACTTGATCTACGGCCTGCCCAAACAGACCCCGGAAGGCTTTGCCCGCACCGTCGAAGAGGTGATCCGCCTGCAACCCGACCGCCTGTCGGTGTTCAACTACGCCCACCTGCCCGAGCGTTTCATGCCTCAGCGACGCATCGACAACAATGACCTGCCGAGCCCGTCAGCCAAGCTCGAGATGCTGCATGCCACCATCGACCAGCTGACCGCTGCCGGTTACCGCTACATCGGCATGGACCACTTCGCCCTGCCCGACGATGAGCTGGCCATGGCCCAGGAAGAAGGCACCCTGCAACGCAACTTCCAGGGCTACACCACCCATGGCCATTGCGACCTGATCGGCCTGGGGGTGTCTGCCATCAGCCAGATCGGCGACCTCTATTGCCAGAACAGCAGCGACCTCAACACCTACCAGGACAGCCTCTCCAACGCCCAACTGGCCACCCAGCGCGGCCTGCTGTGCAACCACGACGATCGCCTGCGCCGGGCAGTGATCCAGCAGTTGATCTGCCATTTCGAACTGGACTACGAGCCGATCGAACAGGCCTTCACCATCGATTTTCGCGGTTACTTCAATGACCTTTGGCCAGAACTGCTGACCTTGCAGCGTGATGGCCTGATCAGCCTGGACGACAAGGGCATCCGCATCCTGCCCGCCGGCCGCCTGTTGGCGCGCTCGGTGTGCATGGTGTTCGACGCCTACCTGGCGATGCAAAACCGCCAGCGCTTCTCACGGGTCATCTGAAAAGCGAGACGTTCAACCGCATGGACAAGTGGGCTTGTGCGGCACACTATGGGTACACGAAAGGCCTCGGCGCGCACCCGCCGCGGCTTCGCCAGCACGCTCCACAATAGCGCACGCTGGCCTACAACCTACGCCGTGAGTTACCCTTACGTCTTATGTGTGCTTTCCCACAAGGATCGATTGAAAATGTCCGAGCCAGTTAAACTGCGCCCACATACCCAGGCCCATTGCAAGGATTGCAGCCTGGCCCCCCTGTGCCTGCCTCTTTCGCTGAACCTGGAAGACATGGAAGCACTGGATGAAATCGTCAAACGTGGACGGCCGCTGAAGAAAGGCGAGTTCCTGTTCCGCCAGGGTGACAATTTCGGCTCGGTCTACGCAGTACGTTCCGGCGCCCTCAAAACCTTCAGCCTCAGCGACAGCGGCGAAGAGCAGATCACCGGCTTCCACCTGCCCAGCGAACTGGTCGGCCTGTCCGGCATGGACACCGAAGCCTACCCGGTGTCGGCCCAGGCCCAAGAGACTACGTCGGTGTGCGAAATCCCCTTCGAACGCCTCGACGAACTCTCGGTGCAATTGCCGCAGTTGCGTCGTCAGCTGATGCGTGTGATGAGCCGCGAGATCCGCGACGACCAGCAAATGATGCTGCTGCTGTCAAAGAAAACCGCCGACGAACGCATTGCCACCTTCCTGGTCAACCTGTCCGCACGCTTCCGCGCACGTGGCTACTCGGCTAACCAGTTCCGCCTGAGCATGTCGCGCAACGAAATCGGCAATTACCTGGGCCTGGCGGTGGAAACCGTGTCGCGGGTCTTCACCCGCTTCCAGCAAAACGGCCTGATTCGCGCCGAAGGCAAGGAAGTGCATATCCTCGACCCGATTCAGTTGTGCGCGCTGGCCGGCGGTGCAATGGAGGCCTGAGCCTTTGTTAACGGGTATACTGGCGCCATCGTTTTTCCAGGATACCCGCAACAATGCATAGCGAAGCCTTCGACCTCAAAGCCCTGATCCGCCCGGTAGTGGACTTCCCCAAACCGGGTGTGATCTTTCGCGACATCACCCCGCTGTTCCAATCCCCACGCGGGCTGCGCTATGTCGCCGACCAGTTCATCGAGCGTTATGTCGAGGCTGAGTTCAGCCACATCGGCGCCATGGACGCGCGCGGCTTCCTGATCGGCTCAATCATCGCCCACCAGCTGAACAAGCCGCTGATCCTGTTCCGCAAACAGGGCAAGCTGCCGGCTGACGTGCTGAGCGAGGGTTATCAGACCGAGTACGGCGAGGCCTTCCTCGAAGTGCATGCCGACAGCCTGTGCGAAGGCGACTCGGTGTTGATTTTCGATGACCTGATTGCCACTGGCGGCACCCTGCTGGCGGCAGCCAACCTGGTGCGCCGTACCGGGGCTCAGGTATTTGAAGCGGCAGCGATCATTGACCTGCCGGAGCTGGAGGGTTCGCGCCGGCTGCAGGCTGCGGGTGTGCCGACCTTCTGCCTGACCGAGTTTTCGCTGAACGAATACTGAGTCGTATTCAGGGGCGGCGTTGCCACCCATTCGCGGGACAAGCCCGCTCCTAGAGGTCTTGTGAAGGCCTTTGAGGTACCGCAGTACCTGTGGGAGCGGGCTTGTCCCGCGAATGGGCCGCACAGCGGCCCCACTGTTTCGAATCACAGCGAAATCGGCCTGCGCCCCGCAAAGGCATGCGCCAATGTCCCGCCATCCACCAGCTCCAGCTCGCCACCCAGCGGCACACCGTGGGCAATGCGCGACGCCACCAGGCCTTTCTCGTTCAGCAACTGCGCGATGTAATGCGCCGTCGCCTCCCCTTCCACCGTCGGGTTGGTCGCCAGGATCACCTCGGTAAAGGTGCCCTGCTCCTCGATTCGCGCCATCAGCTGCGGCACGCCGATCGCCTCAGGCCCCAGGCCATCGAGCGGCGACAGATGCCCCTTGAGCACGAAATAGCGGCCGCGGTAACCAGTCTGCTCCACCGCATACACATCCACCGGCCCTTCGACCACACACAACTGCGTGTCGTCACGGCGCGGGTCGGCGCACTGCGGGCAGAGTTCCTGCTCGGTCAGGGTGCGGCACTGACGGCAATGGCCAACCCCCTCCATGGCCTGGGTCAACGCCTGAGCCAACCGCAGGCCGCCGCTGCGGTCACGCTCAAGCAGCTGCAGGGCCATGCGCTGGGCGGTTTTCTGGCCGACACCCGGCAGGGTGCGCAAGGCATCGATCAGTTGGCGGATCAGGGGGCTGAAGCTCATGTAGGCAGGCCTGCAAGTCGGGGGAACAGAATGAACAAGGGAGCAACGGCCCCAAGGCCGTTGCTCCCCATTTGACGCAAAAGGTGTATCAGAACGGCATTTTGAAGCCTGGCGGCAACTGCATGCCAGCGGTCATGCCGCCCATTTTTTCCTGGCTGCTCTGCTCGACCTTACGGACCGCATCGTTCAGTGCAGCAGCGATCAGGTCTTCAAGCACTTCCTTGTCGTCTTCATCGGTCGACATCAGGCTTTGGTCGATGCTGACGCGCTTAACGTCGTGACGACCAGTCATCACCACGCTCACCAGGCCGCCACCGGATTGGCCGGTCACTTCGGCGTTGGCCAGTTCTTCTTGCATCTTGGCCATTTTTTCCTGCATCTGCTGGGCCTGCTTCATCAGGCCGGCCATGCCACCTTTCATCATGGGGGTATACCTCGATTGGGTCATGTGATGCGGCCCGGCACCGGGCCAGCCGCATGGTTATCCGTTACTGGCCCTGATTGGCCAGGGCCTCTACAGGCTCAATAGTATCCTGTCGCACCTTGGCACCGAACTGCTTGATCATCTGCTGGATCAACGGGTCCTGCTCGATCGACACCACGGCGTCCTGCTGGCGCTCGGCACGCTTGCGCGAGGCGGCCTGGGCCGGCGTTTCCTGCTCAGGGCGTATCAGCTCGATACGCAGGTTCAGGGTGCGCCCCAGGTGCTGATTGAGCGCGTCGTTCAAGCGCCGCTGCTGGGTGGCGTTGAACAGTGCGCCCTGGCCTGGGTCCAGGTGCAGCAGCCAGTCGTCGCCGTCGGCGGCAATCAGCGTACAGTTTGCGGCGATGTTGCCTGTCATACCGGAGACGGGCAACTGTGGGAATAATTCCAGCCATTGCAGGGCCAGGCCCGTAGCCGGCTGGGCGGCCGGCAGCGGTTCGGCAGCAGGCTTGCGCTGCTCTTCCTGAACATGCTCGGCCAGTTCATCGAGGTAACTGAAGCCGACGGGGTCGCTGTCACCTACGTAGTAATCTTCGTCCGCTGGCGGTTCGTCGTCGCGGTCCATGCCCGCTGCAGCATAGGCCGACGGGTCGAACGGCGGCTCGTCGTAGGCCGGCTGCTCGCGCTGCGGCTCGGCCATGGCTGGCTGGGGCGCGGGTGTTGGCTCAGGTGTTGGCTCAGCCACAGGCACCGGCGAGGCGGCAACCGGCACGGGGGGCGCTACAGGCTCTTCCCAGGGCAGGTCGATGACGTCCTCGACAGGTGCGGGTGCCGGCGCAGCAGGTTCAACTGGCGCTGGCTGGGTAACGGCAGGCGTCGGCTCTACAGCGAGTGCTACAGGGGTCGGCACCTCCACCGCTTGCGCGACAACCGGCGCCACGGGCGCTGCGGCTGGCTGATGGGCCACTCCCGCAGTTGCCACCGGTGTTGCAGGATCAGCTGTGGCTTGGCTGATCCCCACCGGCTTTAGCACCGGTTTCGGCGCGTCATCGGTGTCGGCCGGGCGGAACGCCAGCATGCGCAACAGGACCATCTCGAAGCCACCCCGCGGGTCTGGCGCCAAGGGCAGGTCGCGGCGGCCAATCAGGCCCATCTGGTAATAGAACTGCACGTCCTCGGCCGGCAATGCCGAGGCCAGCGCCAACACGCGGTCGCGGTCGCCCTGGCCGTTGTCCACCGCCTCCGGCAGAGCCTGGGCAATGGCGACACGGTGCAGCACGTTGAGCATTTCGGCCAGCACGCCGCTCCAGTCCGGCCCTTGCTCGGCAAGGTTGCGCACCGCCTCCAGCAGCGCGCGGGCATCGCCTTCTAGCAGCGCCTGCAGCACGCCATAGACCTGGCCATGGTCGAGGCTACCGAGCATTGCCCGCACATCGGCCGCCAGCACCTTGCCTTCACCAAACGCGATGGCCTGGTCAGTCAAGCTCATGGCATCGCGCATCGAACCGTCGGCGGCGCGGCCCAGCAGCCACAGGGCATCTGGCTCGAACGGCACGTTTTCGGCGGTCAGCACATGGCTGAGGTGCTCGACTACCCGCTCCGGGCTCATGTTCTTCAGCGAGAACTGCAGGCAGCGCGACAGGATGGTCGCTGGCAGCTTCTGCGGGTCGGTGGTGGCGAGGATGAACTTGACGTAGGGCGGCGGCTCTTCCAGCGTCTTGAGCAAGGCGTTGAACGAGTGGGTCGAGAGCATGTGCACTTCGTCGATCAGGTAGACCTTGAAGCGCCCACGGCTCGGGGCATATTGCACGTTATCCAGCAGCTCGCGAGTGTCTTCGACCTTGGTACGGCTGGCGGCGTCGATCTCGATCAGGTCGACGAAGCGGCCCTCGTCGATTTCCCGGCACACTGAACAGGTGCCGCAGGGCGTCGAGGTGATGCCGGTTTCGCAGTTCAGGCATTTGGCGATAATGCGGGCGATGGTAGTCTTGCCCACACCGCGGGTGCCGGTAAACAGGTAGGCATGGTGCAAGCGCTGGTTGTCCAAGGCATTGATCAAGGCCTTGAGCACATGGGCCTGGCCGACCATTTCGCGGAACGAGCGCGGACGCCATTTTCGTGCAAGAACCTGATAACTCATCGAAAAACCATCGTAGCCTGATCGAGCGGAAGATCGCTAATGCTAGCGGAGCGGGGCCGAAATTGCACCCTGCGCGACTGGTCTAAGCTATGAAACTGGCGCGCTATCCAGGGAGGATGTGCCTTGCGAAGACTGTTGCCCCTGCTATTGCTGTGGACCACCCACAGCCTGGCCGACCCACCCGTGCTGCGTTTTTCCGTCGCCGAGAGCTGGAGCATGCCGCTGATGCGTGTCGAAGGCGATCAGCCGGTGGAAGGTTTGCTGTTCGACCTGATGCAGGCCATTGCCCGGGAAGTGGGTGTACGCCCGGAGTATCACGTACTGGCACGCCTGCGCCTGCAGGAGGCCATGGAAAGCGGCGATATCGACGTGCGCTGCTATGTCAGCACCCAATGGTTTCAGGATCGGCCGGGCAATTTTGTCTGGAGCATCCCCGTGATCCACCAGCGCGACGTATTGGTTGGCGGCGCTGATGCAAGCAACCCTACCCGCCCAGAGCAACTGGCGCCGCAAGCCATCGGCACTGTGCTGGGTTATGCCTACGGCACCTTGCAACCCTTGTTCGAACAGGGCCGATTGCACCGCGAAGACAGCCGCAGCCAGCTGCTGGCCCTGCAGAAGCTGCACGCGGGGCGGTATCTGCATGCGGTGAGCAACGAATTGTCGTTGCAGTGGTTCAACCAAGGCTTGCCGGCGGGGCAACAGCTGCAAACGCTGGCAGTGCTGGAAGAGCAGGACTTGGGATGCATGGTGCGCACTGACCCTGGGGTACCGACGCAAGGGGTGCTCAGGGCACTGGTGCGCATGAAGCAGTCCGGGGAGATCGAGCGGATCAGCCAGCGGTATGGGGGTGCGGGGTATGCTGGGAATGCCGCAGCGCGGACGCCCTAAATAGAGACGTTGCGCACAATTTGGGGAGCAGGCGTGTGCTGCGAAGAGGGCGTGCACTGCGCTATTCCGTCAAGCCTCTGCCCCTCATGATCCGCTGCAGGTTGTGGGCGTTGACGAAGATCAAGATGCCCAGCAAGACGAAGCCAATCGCAATCGCTTTGGCAATGCTCATCTGCTCGCCAAAAAACAGGTAGGAAGCAACCAGCCCCGATATAGGCACGAGCAGCGAGAGCGGTGCGACCTGGGCAGCCGGGTATTTCTTCATCAAGTTGTTCCATACCAGGTAGCCTAGGATGGTTGTGATGTAGCTCTGGAACAGCACAGAGAACAAGGCTTCCCACGCTATACCACCGGCAAGCACTGCGAATGAGGCCCAGCCATTGGCTGCGACTGTCAAAACGAATATCGCCGGGACCGAAAAAAGGCTCGACCAGATAATGAACGCGACCATGTCGGCCGGGCGTTTGAGCTTGACCACCAGGTTGCACAGCGACCAGGCCAGGGCAGCGATAAGTACGAGTAGAACACCGGTAACCGTCGACGACTCACCGCCTAATGCCAAGACCATTATCAGACCGCAGGCGGCTGAGGCCATGCCGCACAGATGGATTCCACTGACTCGCTCGCCCAGAAGGAGGCTGCTGAGGAGGATAGTGAAAAAGGCACTGAACTGCAGAAACACCGAAGACATGCCGGGGGACAAGCCTTGGAACATTGCGAAGTTGACCACCCACCACAAGCCGGCGCCGAACATCACACCGTATAGGGCCAGCACCCCATATGAAATGCCTGCCGGGCGCTTGACGAAGAACACCAGAGGCATAGCGCAGAACACGAAACGCAACAGCGTCAGAAGGTAAGGATCCAGGCTTCTCAAGCCTAGTTCGATGACAGAGAAGTTACAGCCCCATAGGACTGTCACCAGAACACCGGCGACCAAATCCCGCTTGCTCATTTTCATGCCTGCTCTCCCTTGTTGCGGCATGCATTACTGTAATGACATTGATTGCGCCTGGATGCAGGAGGCGTCCTACCGACACGTGGGGCTGCTCTGAGAAATTTCGCCTGCATTAAACATCGCTGTTTAAAGCAGCCCGCTGACTGTGGGCAGACCCCGCTACTTCTGGCGTTCGACAGCCAATGTCACGGCATCAGCCTGGCCCCAGGCGATTTGCATGGCGCGCAGGCCATGCTCCAGTAGCTGTCGCGTTTCTTCGTCTTGGATGCGCTCAAGTGCTCGACGGCTGTCGCTGTAGGCGAACATTAGGTAGTGGGAGACATTCATCAGCGCGAACTCTATTGGCACGACGCCTTCGCTGATGGCGCGGGAAAGGGATTTACCGGGGGGAAGGTCGAAGGTATGGGGTGGGTCGGGGACGATTTTTTTCATTACATATCCGTACTGATTAGGCTGCCTCCTTCCGTTTCCACACATTAGGGTGGCAGCTGTAAGCGGGGTGGAAATCCAGGCGTACGGTAAACCCGGTAGGTACGAATACCTCCCGCTACAGCTGCCATAACTGACAGATGTCCCGCACAACTCAGGTTTCCACACCCGATCGCTGAACCGACAGCGACCGCAAAAGCCTATTGGGTGGGGTTTCCAAGGACAATCAGACGGGGGTCGACGGGATGCGTAGGATATTTCTGCAAGCCTTACAAATGCAGCAGGAAACCGCCTATACGAGAGTAGGATCCTTCCTTGTTGGCAATTGGACTACGAAATCTGGTGTATAGAGCGATTCCGACCTCTCGCCTGATGGCGCATAATTTTCAGCACCCCCAAAAAGACACCTCCCGATGCTCCAAGATGATCGAGACAATCTCGAACTCGACAGACTACAGATCGAGAATCGCAAGCTAGCTGCAGAAGCACTCAAATTCATGGCTGAAGAGCGCAAGCTTAGACAAGAGGCGTTCTGGCACCCCTTCGCAACCGGCTCGGTCATACTGACTGCCATTGCGGGTATCATGGCCCTGCTGGTTAAACTCTAAGCACGCTCGTTTATGGCAAGAGGAAAGATCATGCCCCGTTCCACTCAAGATAGGGTTGAACAATCCCATCGCGAAGTTGAGGCCCTGGCCGAAGAAATGCGCAAGGCAAGAGCCTTTTCTCCTTGGTCAGCGCTTTTGCCGTTCAGCCTAGGTGCGGGCTTTGCTTTGGCGTTACTTCTCGCCGGCCTCTTGATCTTGAGACTGCTGTAATCCCGAGCGCTGTCTTCAACCTGACGCAATCAAACCGGCACTCAAGAACATCCCAACCCCAAACACCGTATGGGTCACCAGACTCTTCAGGCAGTTACGCCCAGGTGTCGGCGTCCGCGAGGCAAAGAGCCCCGCCCCCATCACCGGCTGCATGAAGCACAGCGGCGCCACCACCGTCGCCATACCCCAAACCAGCGCAGGCCAAAGCGTCGGGGCACTCAGCCAGCCCTCCCCGACCATCCCCACCAGCATCACGGCAAACAGCACACCGATCACGTAGTGGATAACCCACCCCAAGGCCAGTTCGTTCGCAACCGGTTCGGCCTTGGCGATAGCGTCGTGGCGCACCCGCCCCTTCATCACATGGCCCGCCCAGCGCCCCACCATGGCGAAATTCAAGGTAGGGATACCCAAGCGCCGCAGCAACATCCCCCACAGGTCCATGATCACGGTGGCCCCAACCCCGATCAGCAAAGCGGCTTTTAGCATGGCAAGCGTCATCGATTCAGCCCTCTAAGATTGACGTTCAGCAACATGCCGCGCAGCATAGAAGTTGAAGTCAACTTCAAGTCAAGGCCTAGAATGGACATTGCCGATGTCGCCAAGCGCACAGGCGTACCCGCATCAACGCTGCGCTATTACGAAAAGAAAGGCTTGCTCAAGTCCCTCGCCGGCCGCGGCCAGCGGCGGCAGTTTGCTGCCGACGTGGCAGACCGGCTGGCACTGATTGCCCTAGGCCAGGCTGCAGGCTTTTCCCTGGATGAAGTGGGCGCGATGCTGGTGGACCTGCAGGTCGATCGGCAAATGCTGATAGCTAAAGCGGACGAAATCGATGCACGGGTCAAGCGCTTGCAAGCAATGAGCAAGGGGCTGCGGCATGCAGCGCAGTGCCCGGAGGACGATCACCTGGCCTGTCCGAAATTTCAGCGCTTGATGAAGCTTTCAGCCGCCGGGGTGTTGGGGGAAAAGCACCTACACCAGGGCGGGCCTGGAAAACCGCGAAGCCAGCCACCTCGCCGTACTTAGCCCTACAACCAAAAGCGCAACGCCCTCAATGCTCAACATCATCGCGCTGATGCCTAGCTGCGTGATCAATTGACTGGCTACGAAGGGGAACCCGAACACACCGATGAAATACGACAGGCTGAACAGCAGCAGTGCTTGCGCGGTAAGGCCTGCCGGCGCCTCGTTGGCAGCCAGCCCGTTGATTACCGAGTAGTTCAAGCCATAACCCACGCCCAACAGCATGGCCATCGCCAGATAGCGTTCGGCGCTGTGCACCCATTGATCAAAGCCCACTACAGCAGTGGCCATGATCAAGGTTAAAACCCACGAAGTTGCCAGCGGCGGTTGCTTCACAACCCAGCCGGCCAGCAAGAGCCTGCAGGCGATCGCAGCGCCCATGAAGCCAATGAAGAAGATCGAGTAATCAAGCCCGAGGCGGTCGGCATAGCGGGTCTGGAAACTGCCCATCGTGCCGAAAATCGCCCCACCCAGCCCTACCATCAAAATCGACAAGCCCGAACGTGAACGCATCACGTTGAGCGCGGACACCAAACCGATCTGCACCTTCTCAGCCGGTCGTTGCCTCAGCGAAGTCGAACCAAGCCAAGTAAAGTACAACCCCGCCAAACCTGCAGCACACGCCGCCACCCAAAAAGCGAGTTGGGTAGGCAGCGCCACGAAGGCCGCGAACTTACCCAGTAATGGCCCGGCACCTATGCCAGTCAACATGCTGCCGGAGAGCAATGCAAAACAGTGCGTGCGGCGTGATGGCTCGACCATTTGAGCAACCATGATCGGCCCTACCGTGTAGAAGAGCCCCCAACCAACCCCAAGCATCAAGCCACACGCCAACAACGCGCCGCCCAGGCCGGGCACCACGGCAAAACCCACTGACGCCACGACCAGGCAGAACGCCCCGACAGCGATAGCGCGAGCAGCACCAACGCGCTGCAACAGATGCCCCGAGCCCACCACAGACAGCAGCGTACTGAGCATCGCGACTGCAAATACCCGCCCTGCATCGCTCGCAGTGCCGCCCAACGCCTGCACCAGCATAGAGAGCAGAAACGTCGTGCCATAGCTGATGGACAGTAGGAAACAGGCGATGCAGAACACAGTAAAGTGCTGAAACCGTGGCAGGGGTACAGACGACTTCATGTAAGCAGTCCTTGCTGAAAGGTACTGCTTTCTATCACGGCACGGCACGGCACAGGCAAAGGCATGCATTTGCTGACGTTGAGATCGTCACTTCAGTACCTAAACGACCGCCACCCTTTGACGCCACTGATCGCGGCTCAACTCCCAGATCTCTTTGAGCACGGCACCACAGACGAAATGCCCCGGCTCAGTCCCGACCAGGCGCATGCCTTCGTGCAGGGAAACACTGCGCGACCTGTCATTGCTCGCCGCCTTGGGCACCTGCATGACGCAACGCCCAAGCGTCTCGAACCAATAGTCGTTGATGACAACACAGGCTTCGCGGATGTAGCCGTTTTTTTGCCATGCAGGGGCGAGCCAGAAGCCACGGTTGTTACCCGGCTGGTCATAGAGGCTGATGCTGCCGATGACCTGCGTTGGCGCGGTTTTCAGGCGGATCATCCAGTGCCATTCGCAACCAGCGTTCATGGCAGGCAATGCGATGTCTCGGACGTAGACGAGTGCGCCGTCTTCGGGATAGGGCCATGGCACGCGGCTGTCCAGGTAGCGGACAATGTCCCAGTGCGGGAACAGCTGCTGAATAGCGGGTACGTCGCCAAGCTGCAGCGGCGTGAGTATCAGGCGCGAAGTTTCGAGGGGAGGAAGGCTGTCCATGGCGCAGCGTCCGTTCTGGAGGCGGTATGGCCTTCTGGCATTCTCACAGAGCAGAGGTAGAAACGTCGAGACGTCATGCGCTTTCGCACATTGACTAAGAGGTAGTTTTGAACGAGAGATCCTTGAGAGCTCAAGGATTTAAAGAATGGAGGCAGCCCCACCAGCCACACTCCGGCACTCGATGTTCCCGCTATGGCTGCTCCCTTCCGGGCCTGACCAGGTTAACGGGTAATCAATGCGGGGGGACCGATGGGGCCACCACTGACGCAACTCGCTAAGCAGCGAGCCGCGCCATTGTACCGGTCTGAGGCGAAGTTACAACCTCTGCGGGGAGAAAAAGTCATCATTTCTCAATGACTTGTTTAAAGGTGGGTCAGATTGCAATGCCCTGCTCCGCCAAGAAGGCGATGAACGCGTCTTCGTCCAGCACCTTCACACCCAGCTCACTGGCCTTGGCCAGCTTGGAGCCCGCGCCAGGGCCGGCGACCACGCAGTGGGTCTTGCCGGAAACGGAACCTGCCACCTTGGCGCCTAGGCTTTCCAGTTTGTCTTTGGCAATGTCGCGGCTCATGCGCTCCAGGGTGCCGGTCAACACCCAGGTCTGCCCGGCCAGAGGCAGGCCTTCGGCGACTTTCTTCTCGCTGTTCCAGTGCATGCCGAACGCCAGCAACTGGGCTTCGATGTCCCGCGCCAGCGTCTGGTTCGCTTCGTCCTTGAAGAACTCGCGCACGGCCTCGGCCTGCTTGGCGGCCAGGGCCTGGCGCAGGTCGATACCGTCGGCGGCGATGATCTTGTCCAGGCTGTCGAGCTTGGCCACCAGCTTCTCAGCGCCGGTCGGGCCGACCGAGGCGATGTCGAGCTTGGCAATCATCCCGGCCAGGGTGGTGCTGGCGGCGAACTCGGCGGCCAAGTCGCCTTCGTCCTGCAACTGCATGCCGCAGGCGAGCAGTTGCTCGATGACTTTGCGGTTGTGCTCGTCTTCGAAGAAGTTGTGGATTTCGTATGCCACTTCAAGCCCGATGTCTGGCAGGTAGGTCAGCACCTGTGGCAGCGCCTGCTGCACCCGCGCCAAGCTGCCCAGCGAGCGAGCCAGGACCTTGGCGGTTTCCTCACCCACATCCGGAATGCCCAGGGCGTAGATGAAGCGCGCCAAGCTCGGGCGCTTGCTGGCTTCGATGGCATCCAGCAGCTTCTTGCTGGAAACTTCGGCAAAACCTTCCAACCCGACGACCTGGTCGAACTGAAGCTTGTACAGGTCTGCTGGCGAGCCGATCAGCCCTTCGTCCACCAACTGCTCGACGCTCTTTTCGCCCAGGCCGTCGATATCCATCGCGCGGCGCGAAACGTAATGGATGATCGCCTGTTTGAGTTGGGCGCCACAGGCCAGGCGACCGACGCACCGGTACACCGCGCCTTCACTGGTGGTTTCCTTGCCTTTGCTGCGTTTGACCAGCTGCGTGCGCTCGACCTGCGAGCCACACACCGGGCATGCGCTCGGCACTTCAACCGGGCGGGCATCTTCGGGACGGCGCTCAAGCACCACTTGCATGACTTGCGGGATCACGTCGCCGGCACGGCGGATGATCACCGTGTCGCCAATGCGCAGGCCCAGGCGGGCGATTTCGTCCATGTTGTGCAGGGTGGCGTTGGACACGGTCACGCCGGCCACTTTGACAGGCTTCAGGCGTGCCACAGGCGTCACCGCCCCGGTACGCCCTACCTGAAATTCCACATCCAGCACCTCGGTCAGCTCTTCCATGGCCGGGAACTTGTGGGCAATCGCCCAACGCGGCTCGCGGGCGCGGAAGCCCAGTTCACGCTGAGACGCCAGGCTGTTGACCTTGAATACCACGCCGTCGATCTCATACGGCAGGCTGTTACGGCGCTCGCCGATGTCGCGGTAATACGCCAGGCACTCTTCGATGCCGGCGGCATGCCGTAGCTCACGGCTGATCGGCAGGCCCCAGGCCTTGAGCTGCTCAAGGATGCCAATGTGGCTGTCGCCGATGCTTGCGGACACCTGGCCTACGCCATAGCAGCAGAACTCCAGCGGGCGGCTGGCGGTGATTTTCGAATCCAATTGGCGCAGGCTGCCGGCGGCGGCGTTGCGCGGGTTGGCGAAGGTTTTGCCACCCGCTTCTGCCTGGGCGGCATTGAGCCGATCGAAACCGGCCTTGCTCATGTACACCTCGCCACGCACCTCCAGCACCGCGGGCCAACCTTCGCCCTGCAGCTTGAGCGGGATGTTGCGCACGGTGCGCACGTTGGCACTGATGTCTTCGCCGGTGGTGCCATCGCCACGGGTGGCGCCTTGCACCAATTGACCGTCGCGGTACAACAGGCTTACCGCCAGGCCATCGAGTTTGGGTTCGCAGCTGTAGTCGACCGCACCCGGCTGATCGAGGCCATCTACCACACGGCGGCCGAATTCACGCAGGTCAGCTTCTTCGAAGGCGTTACCCAGGCTGAGCATGGGCACTTCGTGGCGCACCTGGCTGAATGCAGCCAGGGCCTGGCCGCCGACGCGCTGGGTTGGCGAGTCAGGCGTTACCAGGTGCGGGTGTTCGGCTTCCAGCGCCTTGAGCTCATTGAACAGGCGGTCGTATTCAGCATCGGGCACGCTGGGCTCATCGAGCACGTAGTAGCGGTAGTTATGCTGGTCGAGCTCGGCGCGCAGGGCGTGGATTCGGGATTCGGCGGTCATTCGTTTGTCTTCTCTTGCAAAGCAAAAGAGCAGCCTGGGGACGTTGCCTGGGGCTCTGGATCCTTTATCCCTGGTCTGGCCCCTTCGCGGGTAAACCCGCTCCCACAGGTACGCCACTGGGTTCAAAAACAGTGGGGTACCTGTGGGAGCGGGTTTACCCGCGAAGGGGCCAGATCAGACAACCTAGGAGCCCGAACCGGCCAGCACGCCCCGCAGGCTGCTCTTTCGTCTGGATCTATCAGCGCTTCTGGGTCAGCGCGCGGCGCTCGAACTCGACGATGCGCTGGCGGTAGTGCTCGATGGTCTGGGCGGTCAGCACGCTGCGCTGGTCGTCCTTGAGTTCGCCATTGAGCTCATGGGCCAATTTGCGCGCCGCCGCGACCATCACGTCGAAAGCCTGCTTAGGGTGACGCGGGCCTGGCAGCCCCAGGAAGAAGCTCACCGCACGGGTGCTGAAGTGGTCGATGTCGTCCAGGTCGAAAATACCGGGCTTCACGGCGTTGGCCATGGAGAACAGCACCTCGCCGTGGCCGGCCATGCTCTCGTGGCGGTGGAAGATGTCCATCTCGCCAAAACGCAGGCCGCTCTCGAGAATGTTCTGCAGCAGTGCCGGGCCCTTGAAACCACCCTCGTCGCGGGAGATGACGCTGATCACCAGCACCTCTTCAGCGGGAGGCAGTTCCTTGACCGTGTTGTTGCTGGACGATACACCGCTGTTGCGGTTGTTGTCGGCGGCAAAATCATCATCGGCATCGGCGAACAGATCAGGCTCGCGCGCCTCTGCGACCAGGTTCAGGTCACCTTGCGGCACTTCTGCGGCGCGCTTGCCACGCTTGCTGGCCTTGACCGGCTTGGGCTCGCGTTCGCGATCGCGCGACGACGCACTGAGCGAGGGCAGGTCGCTCTCGTCCAGTTCTGGCTCCTTGTGGTTATCCAATACCCGCGATGGGCCGAGCACTTCGGCGCCGCCCTCTTCGTCGGGGACATTGGAATAACTGCGGTCCAGACGGAATTTCAACTTGCCTTTCCCGCCGCGCATGCGGCGCCAGCCATCGAAAAGAATACCGGCAATGACAATGATGCCGATGAGGATCAGCCACTCGCGCAGACCGATTTCCATGTAATCCCGTGCCTCTATAAAAATATGCTTGAAAACAAAGGGTTCAAAGCCCTTTAACACGTGGCGCCAACTCTATGTTCTGACAGGCGTTTTACCCACGCAAAAAACGAGTGACATTAAGCTAGCACGACCAAAGACAACTTTACACCGTCTGTCGCACATGGCGGGGCCATTTCGCTACAGAATGTGCCCTATCTTCGCGCATCAGGCGTCGACCATGGCCATCGCCTCCTCCACGTCCACTGCAACGAGGCGTGAGCAGCCCGGCTCATGCATCGTCACCCCCATCAATTGATCCGCCATCTCCATGGCAATCTTGTTATGGGTGATGTAGATGAACTGCACGCTTTCACTCATTTCCTTCACCAGCCTGGCGTAACGCCCGACGTTGGCATCGTCCAGCGGCGCATCGACTTCGTCGAGCATGCAGAACGGTGCGGGGTTCAACTTGAAAATGGCGAACACCAGCGCCAGGGCGGTCAGTGCCTTCTCGCCACCGGACAGCAGATGGATGGTGCTGTTCTTCTTGCCCGGGGGGCGCGCCATGATCGTTACCCCTGTATCGAGTAGATCTTCGCCCGTCAGTTCCAGATAAGCGCTGCCACCACCGAAAACTTTTGGAAAAAGTGCCTGTAATCCGGCATTTATCTGATCAAAGGTATCTTTGAAGCGGTTGCGCGTTTCCTTGTCGATCTTGCGGATGACGTTTTCCAGCGTCTCCAAGGCCTCGACCAGGTCGGCGTTCTGGGCGTCCAGGTAGCGCTTGCGTTCGGACTGCTGCTCGTACTCTTCGATGGCCGCCAGGTTGATCGCGCCCAGGCGCTGGATACGCGCCTCGGTCTGCTCCAGCGCCTGTTCGGTGCTCTGTTCGGTGGCGTCCGCTTCAAGGGTGGCAAGCACGCCTTGCAGGTCGTAGCCGTCGGCCAGCAGTTGTTCCTGCAGGGTCTTGCGCCGCACATCCAGGCCCTGGCACTCCAGGCGTAGCTGCTCCAACTGGCCACGCAGCAGTTGGGCTTGCTGCTCGGCTTGGGTGCGGCGTTTTTCGGCGTCGCGCAGGGCGCGGTCGGCTTCGTCCATGTGCAGGCGCGCCTGGCGCATTTCTTCGTCGACGCTCATGCGCCGCTCCAGCAGCTCTTCGAGCTTGAGGCGCAGCTCTTCGAGGGGCGCTGCGCCCTCCTCCAGGTTCAGGCTCAGTTGCTCCTGGCGTTCGGTCAGGCGTGCTGCCTGCTGTTCCAGGCGCTCCAGGGCCTGATGGGTGGAGTCGTGCTGGGCACGCAGCGAGCCTAGGCGCACGGCCAACTGATGGGCGTGGTCCTTGTGCTGACGGGCCTCCTGACGGATGCGGTCAAGGCCTTCGCGCAGGGTATCGCGGCGAGCCATCAACTGTTCGCGCTGCTCGGTGTCCTGGGCCATCAGGTCCAGGGCTTCTTGCAGCACCAGCCGCGCCTCACCCAGTTGCTCGTGCTCCAGGGCGCGCTGTTCTTGCAGCTCGGTCAGCTCTTCGTGCAGGCGGCGGCGACGCAATTCGACTTGCTCGGCACGGGCCCGGCTGGCCGACAGGCTGGCCTTGAGCTCGCCGTGCTGGCGGCTTTCTTCCTGGGTGCGGCGGCGCAGTTGCTCGCGCTGTTCTTCCAGGCCCAATTGCTGCTCGCGCAAATCCTGCAGCTGTTGCTCAAGGTGCTCCAGGGCGGCTTCCTGCTCCAGCTGTTGCTGGCTCAGGCGCTCGATCTCCTGGCCACGGGCCAACACCCCGCCTTCGGCCTCGCCGCCTCGGCTGACCCGCAAAAAATGCCGGCCAACCCAATAACCATCGCGGCTAACCAGGCTTTGCCCTTCAGCCAGGGTCGCACGCAGTGCCAGCGCCTGGGCCAGGTCATCGACCGGCTTGACCTGCCCCAGCCAGGGGGTCAGGTCGGTACGCCCTTCGACTTTATCCAGCAGGCTGCCCGCCAGCCGCGCACCCTCGCCACTTGCCAGCAGCAAGCGCAACTCGCCTTGCTCCAGGTCGGCAAAAGCGAGGTTGTTGAAATCATCAACCAGCACGGCCTGCAGATCGGCGCCAAGCACCGTCTCCACGGCCAGCTCCCAGCCCGGCTCGACCCGCAGCCCTTCGGCCAGGCGCGGGCGCTGTGCCAGGCCCTGCTCGCGCAACCAGTCTGAGGCACCCACGCCCGGCTCCAGCGCGGCCTGCTGCAAGGCCTCCAGCGATGCCAACCGCCCGCCCAGGCGCTGCAGGTCACCCTGCGCCTGTTGTTGCGCCTGGGTGGCCTGCTGCAATTGCTCGCGCGTGCCTTCGAGTTGCTCGACCACTTGCTCTTCGGACAGTTGCAACGTTTCGAGCAGCATCTCGCTGCTGGCCAACTGCTCGGACAGCTCGACCAGGGCCGCGTCCTGCGGCTCGGCACCTAACAGGTCGCGCTCTTCCCCCAGCTTGCGCTGGCGCTCCGACAAGCGTTCCAGGCTGGCTTCAAGCTGCTGCAGGCGGGACTGTTGCACCTCTGCCTGACGGCGGGGCTCGGCGGACCGGGTGTTGAAGGTGTCCCATTGTTCTTGCCAGCCGTGCATGCCCAGCTCGGCTTCTTCGAGGGTGGCGGCGGCTTCTTCGGCGGCCGCCAGGGTCATTTCCTGTTCCGGCTCGAGCATGGCCAGTTCTTCGCCGAGGGTGGCCAACAAAGTGCGGTCATGGCCCAGGTGGGACTCGGTCTCCAAGCGCGTGCGCTCAGCTTCCTTGAAGTCGTCCTGCAACTGGCGAAGGCGCTGCTGGCCGTGCTGGATGCTCTGTTCGACCCGGGCAATATCGCCCGCTACTGAATAGAAGCGGCCCTGCACCTGGTTGAAGCGCTCGGACAATTCGTGGTGGCCATCGCGCAGGCGCTCGATACTCGCGTCGGCGTTGCGCTGCTCGGCCACCAAGGCCTCGTGAGACACGTCCTGATCACCGATCACCGCCTCGCGCTGGCGTACGCGTTCGTCCAGGTCGCGCCAGCGCAGGGCCGACAAGCGGGCTTTCAGCTGGCGTTCCTGGGCCTTGTACTCACGGTACTTTTCGGCTGCCTGGGCCTGACGGTGCAAGCGTTCGAGCTGGCGTTCGAGCTCGTCACGCAAGTCGGTCAGGCGCGCCAGGTTTTCCTGGGTGCGGCGGATGCGGTTCTCGGTCTCGCGGCGGCGCTCCTTGTACTTGGAGATGCCCGCCGCTTCTTCAATGAAGTTGCGCAGCTCTTCGGGCTTGGCTTCGATCAGTTTGGAGATCATGCCCTGCTCGATGATCGAGTAGCTGCGCGGCCCAAGGCCGGTGCCAAGGAAAATATCGGTGATGTCCCGGCGACGGCATTTTGCGCCGTTGAGGTAATAGCTGTTCTGCGCGTCGCGGGTCACCTTGCGGCGGATGGAGATTTCAGCGTAAGCCGCGTACTCCCCGACCAAGGTGTTGTCGCTGTTGTCGAACACCAGCTCGATACTGGCCTGGCTGACCGGTTTGCGGCTGGTAGAGCCGTTGAAGATGACGTCGGTCATCGACTCGCCACGCAGGTTCTTCGCCGAACTTTCGCCCATCACCCAGCGCACCGCGTCGATGATGTTGGATTTGCCGCAACCGTTGGGGCCTACCACGGCCGCCATGTTGCTGGGGAAGTTGACCGTGGTGGGGTCGACGAACGACTTGAACCCGGCCAGGCGAATGCACTTGAGGCGCATCGTCAGGCCCGGGCCAACGCCGCCAGCACCAGCTCACAGCTGCGCTGGCAATAGGCGGTGAGCACCTCGCGAATGCGCGGCAGGTCGCGGGCGACCACGGCCTCGAGCAGGCGCGCGAACAGCTCCAGGTAGTCGTCCGTGCTGGCCTGGCGTTGGTCCAGGGCCAGGTAGTAGGCGCGGCTCATGGCCGGCTGCAGGTTTTCGACGGTTTCCTGCAGGTACGGGTTGTCGGCGAACGGGTAGGCAGCCCGCATGACGGCGAAGCTTTCGGCGACGAAGGCCTTGATGTCTTGCTGGTCGCGGGCATGCTGCAAGCGCTGCTGGATCTCCAGAAACGGGCGCAAGTCGGCCTCCAGGCGCCATTTTTGTGCAACGGCGTTGCCCAGCAGGATGTAGAACTCACCCATCAAGTTGCACAGGCTGCGCACGCTGCGCTCGTCCAACTTGGTCACATGCGCACCGCGACGCGGCAAGATCGCTACCAAATGCCGACGCTCGAGGATCAACAGCGCTTCACGCACCGAGCCGCGGCTGACATTCAGCGCCTGGGTAACCTTCTGCTCCTGAATGCGCTCGCCCGGCGCCAGCTCGCCGCGAATAATGCGTTCGGCCAGGTAATCGGCAATCTGCTCGGAGAGGCTGTCCGGGGCCTTGAACGTCATGGTTTTCCTTCAAAATCATTGAACTGGGCACAAGGGGCGGATTGTAGCGTACTTGACCCGCACTCGCGCAGAGGGGCCTTGCGCTTTATTTGACCTGCCAGGCAGCTGCCTGCACGGCGCGATCTATGCTTGTGATATGGGCAATGTGTTCGGCCGGGTGTAGACATACGCATTTTCCTGACCTTTGAGTCAGAAAAATATTGACCAGCTCGTCAGGTCTGCTTATTGTCCGCCCAACAACAATAAAACCATTGCGAGGCCATCCCCGTGATCCAGTTTCTCGTCAACCAGGAGCTGCGTAATGAGCACGCCCTGGACCCGAACATGACGGTGCTGCAATACCTGCGCGAGCACCTGGGCAAACCCGGCACCAAGGAAGGCTGCGCCAGCGGTGACTGCGGTGCGTGTACCGTGGTGGTGGGTGAATTGACCCAGGACGACCAGGGCCAGGATACCCTGCGCTACCGTAGCCTGAATTCGTGCTTGACGTTCGTTTCGTCACTGCACGGCAAGCAGTTGATCAGCGTCGAAGGCCTCAAGCACCAGGGTGAACTGCACAGCGTGCAAAAAGCCATGGCCGACTGCCATGGCTCGCAATGCGGCTTCTGCACCCCAGGCTTTGTCATGTCGCTGTTCGCCCTGCAGAAAAACAGCCAAGGCGCCGACGTGCATCAGGCCCAGGAAGCCTTGGCCGGCAACCTGTGCCGCTGCACCGGCTACCGGCCGATCCTCGATGCCGCCGAGCAAAGCTGCCGCCAGCCTTGCCGCGATCAGTTCGACGCCCAGCAAGCCCAAACCATCAGCCGCCTCAAGGCCATTGCGCCAACCCAGACCGGCGAGCTCAACAGCGGCGACAAACGCTGCCTGGTGCCGCTGACCGTGGCCGACCTGGCCGACCTGTACAGCTCGCACCCCGAAGCACGTCTGCTGGCCGGTGGTACCGACCTGGCGCTGGAAGTGACCCAGTTCCACAAGACCCTGCCGGTGATGATCTATGTCGGCCATGTGGCCGAGCTCAAGCGCATCGACAAAACCGCCAGCCACCTGGAAATCGGCGCGGCTACCCCGCTCACTGACTGCTACGAGGCGCTCAACGCCGAGTACCCTGATTTCGGCGACCTGTTGCACCGCTTCGCCTCGCTGCAGATTCGCAACCAGGGCACCTTGGGCGGCAATATCGGCAACGCGTCGCCGATTGGTGACTCGCCGCCCCTGCTGATCGCCCTGGATGCGCAGGTGGTGCTGCGCCAAGGCGAACGTCAGCGCACCCTGGCGCTGGAGGATTACTTCATCGACTACCGCATCACCGCGCGCCAGGACAGCGAGTTCATCGAGAAGATCATCGTGCCGCGCGCCAGTGAGGATTGGGCCTTCCGCGCCTATAAAGTGTCCAAGCGCCTGGATGACGACATCTCTGCCGTGTGCGCAGCGTTCAACCTGAGCATCGAGAACGGCGTGGTCAGCGGTGTGCGTATCGCCTTCGGTGGCATGGCCGCGATCCCCAAACGCGCCCGCGCCTGCGAAGCAGCCCTGCGCGGCAAGCCATGGAACCAGGCCAGCATCGAGCGCGCCTGCCAGGCCCTGGCCGAAGACTTCACCCCGCTCAGCGACTTCCGCGCCAGCAAGGAATACCGCCTGCTGACAGCACAGAACCTGCTGCGCAAGTACTTCATCGAACAGCAAACGCCGCACATCGAAACCCGGGTGACCGCTTATGTCTAACCATCACGTAGCCAAGAGCCAGGCCGAGATGGCCGAACTGTTCAGCCAGGACCTGACCACCGGGGTCGGCCGCAGCGTCAAGCACGACAGCGCCGACAAGCACGTGGCCGGCGAAGCGGTGTACATCGATGACCGCCTCGAATTTCCCAACCAGTTGCACGTCTATGCGCGCACCGCCGACCGTGCCCATGCGCGCATCCTGCGCATCGACACTACGCCGTGCTATGCCTTCGAAGGCGTGCGCATCGCCATCACCCACGAAGACATCCCGGGCCTCAAGGACATCGGCCCAGTCGTAGCCGGTGACCCGCTGTTGGCCATCGACAAGGTCGAGTTCTTTGGTCAACCGGTGCTCGCCGTGGCCGCCCGTGACCTGGAAACCGCGCGCCGCGCCGCCATGGCGGCCATCGTCGAGTACGAAGACCTGGAGCCGGTACTGGATGTGGTCGAAGCGTTGCGCAAGAAGCACTTCGTGCTCGACAGCCACACCCACCAACGCGGCGACTCGGCCGCGGCCTTGGCCAGTGCTCCGCATCGCCTGCAAGGTACCTTGCACATTGGCGGCCAGGAGCACTTCTACCTGGAGACGCAGATTTCTTCGGTGATGCCCACCGAGGACGGCGGCATGATCGTCTACTGCTCCACGCAAAACCCCACCGAGGTGCAGAAGCTGGTGGCCGAAGTGCTGGACGTGCCGATGAACAAGGTCGTCCTCGACATGCGCCGCATGGGTGGTGGTTTCGGCGGCAAGGAAACCCAGGCCGCCAGCCCGGCCTGCCTGTGCGCGGTCATTGCGCGCCTGACCGGCCTGCCGACCAAGATGCGCCTGCCGCGCGTTGAAGACATGACCATGACCGGCAAGCGTCACCCGTTTTATGTCGAGTACGACGTCGGCTTCGATGACAACGGCCGCCTGCACGGCATCAACTTCGACCTGGCCGGCAACTGCGGCTACTCGCCCGACCTGTCCGGCTCGATCGTCGACCGCGCCATGTTCCACTCCGACAACGCCTATTACCTGGGCGATGCCACCGTGCATGGCCACCGCTGCAAGACCAACACCGCCTCCAACACCGCCTACCGCGGCTTCGGCGGCCCACAGGGCATGGTCGCCATCGAACAGGTGATGGATCACATCGCCCGCCACCTGGGCCGTGACCCGCTGGCCGTGCGCAAAGCCAACTATTACGGCAAGACCGAGCGCAACGTCACCCACTACTACCAGACCGTCGAGCACAACATGCTCGACGAGATGACCGCCGACCTGGAAGCCAGCAGCGATTACGCCGAACGCCGTGAGTCGATCCGCCGGTTCAATGCCAACAGCCCGATCCTCAAGAAGGGCCTGGCGCTGACTCCGGTCAAGTTCGGCATCTCGTTCACCGCCACCTTCCTCAACCAGGCGGGGGCGCTGATCCACATTTACACCGACGGCAGCATCCACCTGAACCACGGCGGCACCGAGATGGGCCAGGGCCTGAATACCAAAGTCGCCCAGGTGGTCGCGCAGATCTTCCAGGTCGATTTCGACCGTATCCAGATCACCGCCACCAACACCGACAAGGTGCCCAACACCTCGCCTACCGCGGCCTCCAGCGGCGCCGACCTGAACGGCAAGGCAGCGCAAAACGCCGCCGAGATCCTCAAGAAGCGCCTGACCGAATTCGCCGCGCGGCACTACCAGGTGACCGAAGAGGACGTCGAGTTCCGCAATGGCCATGTGCGCGTGCGCGACCAGATCGTCAGCTTCGAGCAACTGGTGCAGCAGGCGTACTTCGCCCAGGTGTCGCTGTCGAGCACCGGCTTCTACCGCACGCCGAAAATCTTCTACGACCGCAGCCAGGCCCGCGGCCGGCCGTTCTACTACTTCGCCTTTGGCGCGGCCTGCGTGGAAGTGATCGTCGACACCCTGACCGGCGAGTACAAGATGCTGCGCGCCGACATCCTGCATGACGTGGGCGACTCGCTAAACCCGGCCATCGACATCGGCCAGGTCGAAGGCGGCTTCATCCAGGGCATGGGGTGGCTGACCACCGAGGAACTGGTGTGGAATGCCAAGGGCAAACTGATGACCAACGGCCCGGCCAGCTACAAGATCCCGGCAGTAGCCGACATGCCGCTGGACATGCGCGTGAAACTGGTGGAAAACCGCAAGAACCCGGAGGACACGGTGTTCCATTCCAAGGCCGTGGGCGAGCCGCCGTTCATGCTCGGCATCGCCGCCTGGTGTGCGATCAAGGACGCCGTGGCGAGCCTGGCCGACTACCGCGTGCAGCCGAACATCGACGCACCGGCGACCCCGGAGCGCGTGTTGTGGGGCTGTGAGCAGATGCGCAAGGAAGTGGCTCAGCAACAATCTGCCGAACAAGAACTGGAAACCGTGACTCACTGACATCGCGTAACCCTGTGGGAGCGGGCTTGCCCCGCGAATACGAGGGTGTGGCCACTGCCGCATTCGCGGGGCAAGCCCGCTCCCACAAGGACAATGTCAGCCTTCAAGAGAGGTTGAATCATGCACCAATGGATCAACGCCCTCGCCGACCACCAGTCCCGTGGCGAACCCTGCGTACTGGTCACCATCATCGAGGAACGCGGCTCTACCCCGCGCAACGCCGGCTCGAAAATGGTCGTCAGTGCCACCGCGCTGTTCGACACCATCGGCGGCGGCCACCTGGAATACAAGGCCCTGCACATCGCCCGGCAGATGCTCGAAGCACAACGCACCACCCCGCACCTGGAGCGCTTCAGCCTCGGTGCCAGCCTCGGCCAGTGCTGCGGCGGCGTCACCGTGCTGCTGTTCGAACCGATGGCCGCGGTGCAGGCGCAGATCGCGGTGTTCGGTGCGGGCCATGTCGGCCGTGCTCTGGTACCCTTGCTCGCCGCGCTGCCCTGCCGGGTGCGCTGGATCGATTCGCGCGAACAGGAATTCCCCGAGCTCATCCCCCCTGGGGTGACCAAAGTGGTCAACGAGGAGCCGGTCGATGAAGTGGCCGAGCTGCCAGCCGGTTGCTATTGCATCGTCATGACCCATAACCACCAGCTCGACCTAGAACTGACCGCCGCCATTCTCAAGCGCAACGATTTCACCTGGTTCGGCCTGATCGGCTCGAAGACCAAACGGGCCAAGTTCGAGCACCGCCTGCGCGAGCGCGGCTACGACGCTGCCGTCATGGCCCGCATGCGCTGCCCGATGGGCATTGCCGAGGTCAAGGGCAAGCTGCCGATCGAGATCGCCGTGTCCATCGCCGCGGAAATCATTGCCACCTACAACGCCTGCTTCGGCCAGCATGACGCTGCCGCCAACGCCGGCCCCATTGCCCAGTTGCTGCCGCCCTCCCGGCGCAGCCAAGCCATTTGACGAGCGCTTTATGACCGCAACCCGCAAAGCCTACCGTGCCGCCATCCTGCACAGCATCGCCGACCCGGCCGAGGTCGGCCTGGAGGCCTCCCATGAATACTACGAAGACGGCCTGCTGGTGGTCGACGATGGCCGCATCAGCGCCATCGGCCACGCCAGCGAGCTGCTGCCGACCCTGGATGCCGGTATCGACGTGGTGCATTACCAGGATGCCCTGATCACCCCGGGCTTCATCGATACCCATATTCACTTCCCACAGACCGGCATGATCGGCTCCTACGGCGAACAGCTGCTGGACTGGCTCAACACCTACACCTTCCCGTGCGAAAAACAGTTCGCCGACAAGGGCCACGCCGACCAGGTCGCGAAAATCTTCCTCAAGGAACTGCTGCGCAACGGCACCACCACGGCCCTGGTGTTCGGCAGCGTGCACCCGGAGTCGGTCAACGCCCTGTTCGAAGAAGCCGAACGGCTCGACCTGCGGATGATCGCCGGCAAGGTGATGATGGACCGCAATGCCCCTGATTACCTGACTGACACGGCCGAGTCTGGTTACACCGAAAGCAAGGCACTGATCGAGCGCTGGCACGGCAAGGGCCGCCTGCACTATGCAGTCACCCCGCGTTTCGCACCGACCAGCACCCCAGCGCAACTGACCCTGGCCGGCCAATTGCTCAAGGAGCACCCGGGCGTGTACCTGCACACGCACTTGTCGGAGAACCTCAAGGAGATCGACTGGGTCAAGTCGCTGTTCCCCGAGCAGAAAGGCTACCTGGACGTCTATGACCACTTCGAGCTGCTGGGTGAGCGCTCGGTGTTCGCCCACGGCGTGCACCTGTGCGACGACGAGTGCCAGCGCCTGGCCGAAACCGGCTCGGCCGTGGCCTTCTGCCCGACCTCCAACCTGTTCCTGGGCAGCGGTTTGTTCAACCTGCCCCAGGCCGAGCGCTTCAAGGTCAACGTTGGCCTGGGCACCGACGTGGGCGCCGGCACCAGCTTCTCGCTGCTCAACACACTGAACGAGGCGTACAAGGTCATGCAACTGCAGGGCGCACGCCTGCACCCGTACAAGTCGCTGTACCTGGCCACCCTCGGCGGCGCCCGCGCACTGCGCCTGGACGACCGCATTGGTAGCCTGCGCGCCGGCAACGATGCCGACTTCGTGGTGCTCGACTACAAGGCCACGCCGCTGTTGGACTACCGTATTCAGCAGTCCAACAGCATCGAAGAGACCTTGTTCGTGCTCACCACACTGGGCGATGACCGCACTGTGCGCGAAACCTACGCCGCTGGGCGTTGCGTGCACCAGCGCTAAGGCTCTTTCGCCAGGCCCCGGTACAACGCGCCGCCGATCGCTGCCCCGATCAGCGGCGCCAGCCAGAACAGCCACAGCTGCTGCAGGGCCCAACCACCGACGAACAGTGCCGGCCCCGTGCTACGCGCGGGGTTGACCGAGGTATTGGTCACCGGGATCGAGATCAGGTGGATCAGGGTCAGGGCCAGGCCGATGGCAATCGGCGCAAAGCCTGCCGGGGCGCGGGCATCGGTGGCCCCCATGATCACCACCAGGAACATCGCCGTCATCACCACCTCACTGACAAACCCCGCCCCCAGCGAATAGCCGCCGGGCGAATGATCGGCGTAGCCGTTCGACGCCAACCCCGACGACAGCTCGAAACCGGCCTTGCCACTGGCGATGAAATAGATCACCGCTGCCGCAAGGATGGCGCCGATCACCTGGGCGATAACGTAAGGCAGTAGCTCTTTGGCGGGGAAGCGCCCGCCCACCACCAGCCCGAACGACACGGCGGGGTTGAGATGACAGCCAGAGATGTGACCGATGGCGAACGCCATGGTCAGGACAGTGAGGCCGAACGCGAAGGCGACACCGAGAACGCCGATGCCGAGCGGGGAACTGGCTGCGATTACCGCACTGCCACAGCCACCGAGGACCAGCCAGAAGGTGCCGATCAGTTCGGCCCCCATGCGTGTACCGAGGGACATGCTCATGAACCCTTTCCTCAAGAAGTTGAACGCAACGAATGCGCAAGCCCAACTGCTTGATGAAGGTTTGCTCACAAGAATTTAGCAGACGTTTGGTTTATGGCCAGTAACGACCAGGGGCCGCTTCGCGCCCCATTCGCAGCACAAGGCTGCTCCTACAAAGGATCGCGTAACCCCTGTAGGAGCAGCCTTGTGCTGCGAATGGGGCGCGAAGCGGCCCCCTCGTTCATACAAGCAAACGATCAACCCTTGGCAGCAACCTTAGGCTTTTTCAACAGATGCGAAAACACCGCATGCAGATCGTCCGAGGCACTTTCTTCGTCCAGGTTCAGCTTGCTGTCGATGTGGTCCATGTGATGCATCATCAGGCTCACCGCCTGCTCGGCGTCACGCGCTTCGATGGCATCGATCAGCTGCATGTGCTCGTCGTACGAGCAATGCGAGCGGTTGCCGCTTTCGTACTGGGCAATGATCAGCGAGGTCTGCGACACCAGGCTGCGCTGGAAACTGACCAACGGCGCATTACCCGCCGCCTCGGCCAGCTTCAGGTGGAATTCGCCAGACAGGCGGATGCCCGCGCCGCGGTCACCACGGGAGAAGCTGTCACGCTCCTCACGCACCATCTGACGCAGCTCGTTGAGCTGTTCGAGGGTAGCGTGCTGTACGGCCAGTTCGGTGATGGCGCGTTCGACCATGCGCCGCGAGAAGAACACTTGGCGTGCCTCTTCCACCGTCGGGCTGGCCACCACCGCACCGCGGTTGGGCCGCAGCAGCACCACGCTTTCGTGGGCCAGGCGCGACAGGGCGCGACGGATGATGGTACGGCTGACACCAAAGATCTCGCCCAGCGCTTCCTCGCTCAACTTGGTGCCCGGCGCCAGACGCTGTTCGAGGATCGCCTCGAAAATATGCGCGTAGACGATGTCGTCCTGGGTACCGCTGCGCCCGGCCTTGCCAGCGCGCACAGGTTTTTTCAGAGGTTGCAGCTGTTCGTTCATGGGCTCTCGAGGCACGAAGGAAAGTATGGCGCCATTGTACACAGGCTGAGCCGTTTCTGCAGGTGGCCTTTTACCTATATAGCCGTTGTACTGCGCATTGCGCACACAAAAGATAAAACATTATTTGCTTTCTTTGTACACAAAAGCATAATCCACCGTGCAACTTCCTGACCCATAAGTCAACAAAACGGTCAGACGTCTGCCTTCCCTCGCGGAGCCGCCAAGTGCAAGCGCAGGACAATGGCTCCAAAACAACAAGAAAGACTTGAGGAGTACCCGCTGTGGAAAGCCGCAAATCCGAAGCCCCTACGCTGGATCTCGCCCCACCGCTCGAAACGAGCTGGCTGGAGCGGATTTTCAAACTCAAGCAACATGGCAGCACTGTCAAAACCGAAATGATCGCCGGGGTGACCACCTTTATCACCATGGCGTACATCATCTTCGTCAACCCCAACATCATGGCTGACGCCGGCATCGACCACGGCGCGGCGTTCGTCGCCACCTGCATCGCCGCCGCGCTGGGCTGCCTGCTGATGGGCCTGTACGCCAATTGGCCGGTGGGCCTGGCGCCCGGCATGGGCCTGAATGCGTTCTTCACCTACACCGTGGTCGGCACCATGGGCTACAACTGGGAAACGGCACTGGGCGCGGTGTTCGTCTCGGGTGTGCTGTTCATGTTCCTGACCTTGTCAAAAGTGCGCGAATGGCTGCTCAACAGCATCCCGGTGAGCCTGCGCCATGCAATGGGGGCCGGCGTCGGATTGTTTCTCGGGCTGATCGGCCTCAAGACTGCAGGCATCATCGTCGACAGCCCGGCCACGCTGATCAAGCTCGGTTCGCTGCATGAACCCGGCCCACTGCTGGCGGCGGTGTGCTTCCTGTCGATTGCCATCCTCAGTTACAAGCGGGTGTTCGGCGCGATCCTGATCAGCATCATCGGCGTCACCCTGGCCGGCTGGGGCCTGGGCCTGGTGAAATTTGGCGGGGTGATGTCGATGCCGCCGAGCCTGGCACCGACCTGGATGGCGATGGACGTGGCCGGCGTGTTCAACGTCAGCATGATCAGCGTGGTGCTGGCGTTCCTGTTCGTGCACATGTTCGACACCGCCGGCACCCTGATGGGCGTGGCGCAACGCGCCAACCTGGTGGCAGCGGATGGCCGCATCGAAAACCTGTCGCGGGCGTTGAAGGCCGACAGTGCTTCTAGCGTGTTCGGTGCCGTGGTCGGCGTACCGCCAGTGACCAGCTACGTGGAAAGTGCTGCGGGGGTTGCGGCGGGTGGGCGTACGGGCCTGACTGCCGTCGTGGTCGGCCTTCTGTTCGTCGCCGCGATGTTCTTCGCGCCGCTGGCGGGGATGATTCCTGCCTATGCCACTGCCGGTGCGTTGATCTATGTAGCGATGCTGATGATGGGCAGCATGGCCCACATCCACTGGGACGAAGCCACCGACAGCATTCCAGCGATCGTCACGGTGATCATGATGCCGCTGACCTTCTCGGTCGCGGACGGTATTGCCTTGGGGTTCATTACCTATGTGGCGCTGAAGGCGGGGACTGGCAAGTACAAGGAAATCTCGGCCAGCCTGTGGGTGCTGTGTGCGATTTTCATTGCCAAGTTTGTGTTCCTCTGACCTTCACAACACTGGCAAAGGGCGCCTCGGCGCCCTTCGTCATGTTCTTCAACACACATTAACCGCCCCACCCTGATATTTTTGCCAGGTGCGCGGAAAATTGATATTTGATACAAAGTTACAACTACACCGTTAGCGCAACCGCTGGAGACAGCTCAGTGCACAAACGTATCTATACCCCATTTGGCCAAAGCACGTCTGGTCAAAGCCTATTGGCCTTCAATGGCGAGTTTCAAGATGGGCTTACCGGCCTTTATCCACTGGGTAACGGCCATCGTATGTACAGCCCGATCCTGATGAGATTCTTTAGCCCCGACAAGTTTAGCCCTTTCGACAAAGGTGGGTTGAACAGCTATGCGTACTGCGAATCAGACCCGGTCAATCGTACAGACCCGAGCGGCAGAATCTCCCTACCGCTCAAAACCGCTATTGAACTGCTGGCAGGAGGAGGGATTGTCGGGGGAGCAATAAAGGGCCGTGACTTCATCAGTGAAGTCATCACGACCAGCAAGCGAGCACTCACTCGCGGACCGATACCGCCTGAAAATTTCCCGGAGCACCGATATAACCTCTGGAGAAACGCGAACAAGGCTGACAAACCTTTCAACAACGCGGTGAACCAGGTGAACGAAAATCTGGGATCACACGGTGATGGCGCACTTTCAGCAACACAAGCCGCTTACTACACAGAAGGAACGTGGTCAGAGGACAGCAACACCACCCTGCATTTACATAGCACCGTCGGCTGGGCGCTGCAACTTGCGCAGACCGGAGATCCGGCAGCGGCGACCGGGTTCTTGTTCAATGCCAGCGCTACATTGATTTCAGGAGCTCTGGATCACATAGCCAACAAATCGGGAGCGATTTTCAGGGTTCCAGTCGGCGACGTACGGCAATAAAAAAGCCTGCCAGTTGTGAGAGCAGGCCGAAGGACCATAGAAGATTCTTCTAGTCTCTTTACGAAAAGAGATGTCGCAAACACCGCATGGAACTATCCAGCGGGACCATAGCAGCAAAGATTTCGCGAGTTTGTCGACGCGTATCACGATCCGGCGGTTTTCTTTTAGCCAGCCTTTGCGCTCATCGAGCACAGCGGAATGACCGGTTACATTCGATATTGGTCGAAGTAGCGGCATAGCGCTTCGGCATTGTAGCCCCTGTTATAGCCATGGACCAAAGCGACCCGGCATTTCTCGCCAGGCAGCAACCGAGCATTGCACCCGAGCATGCCATCGAACTTCAACCGGTCATTCAGGCGCCCCCGGCCACGGCTTTCGCTGAAGAGATCAGCAAACACAGCCCAAGCATCATCCGAGAGTTCGTAACGCGTTGCCATCGCAGAATTCCTCTCCGTAGATGGCTGGAAACTCCACAAAAATTCAGCCCCCGAGGGGCACTGATTGGTTTCTCGGGATTACGTGGAGAACCCAGTACGTATGAGTGTTACGTCGACTCCGAGCTTATTCAGATGTTCCTTCACGAGGTTCAGGCTTTCTAAATCAGGCTGAAAGTGGCCAGAATGATTATTAATAGATATATTACCCTCTTTGTCTCTAATGATATAACCGGCGCTGATAGCTTTCTCGCCAAGACCTTTTGTGCCGTAACCCAGCCCTGAATATTCTCCGAGACTGGCATGACTCGGCATAGTTCCGCCTACCGGACCGCTGAAAACCACGACTTTTCGCTCAGTCGTGAATACGAACTTGTGTGCTTTTGACGGATTGAGCTGGGAGAAGCTGGCTTTGCTCTCCATCTCGCGATAGGTGATGTAGCTTGCCTTTACTGCTAGCTTCGCGTACGACATCTCATCGCCAAGAAGCCAGTGCTGAAGATTCGTGAACATCCCGTCCCGAACAGAAAACTTAAGATAGCTGGCTGCCAGAGTCGCTAAACGATCAGCCCCCTGAACTGCGGTCTTAAATAAAGCCGTTTTCCCACTGGGATCCAGCCCATTGACAGGGTCGTTCAGGCAGTAAGTATAAGCGTTGATGCCGCCTTTGAGGAAAGGGCTTAAGGCATCTGGGCTGATAAATCGCATCATGCGAGGGTTGTATATCCGGTGCCCATTTCCCAGTGCATAGCACTCCAGCGCAGCATGAAAAAACTGACCATTGAAGCCTAATGCTCCGGCCGTCGCCGTTTTGTCGCTTCGGTAACCATAGGGCGAATACGCATTTCTTGTGTCCATCAGACCACATCCTCAAGTGCGACGGAAAACCCGATCATCCCTAACGCACCTGCAAGAATCTACTGACAAAAATATCAGTCGCGCGGTTGATTCCACCTGAGAAATTAAATACACCAGACGAAAAAAAGCCCGCCAGTGTGAGAGCGGGCCAAAGGACCTACGAAGATTCTTCTAGCGACCAACTAGCTTCCGCGATAGGTCGAATAGCTGTACGGCGAGATCAGCAGCGGCACGTGGTAATGCTCCTGTTTCTCGTCGATGCCAAAGCGCAGCACGACAACATCCAAAAACGCCTGGGCCGGCAGTTGCACACCGCGAGCGCGGTAGTAATCGCCAGCGCTGAACTGCAACTGGTAAACGCCCGTGCGGTAATCGTCACCCTCCAGCAACGGCGCATCAACACGGCCATCGCTGTTGGTCAGGGCGGTGTTCACCAGCTCCAGCTGTTGGCCTTCGACACGGTACAACTCGACCTTGATCGAGCTGCCCGGGCAGCCATGCGCGGCATCCAGTACGTGTGTGGTCAAACGTCCCATTGCTTGTCGCCTCTTGTTCAATCTGTGGGCAAAAAATACACGGCCATCATCACGCCAACCGGCCTGCGATGTGCGGGAATGACGTTATTAAGACATTCCATCGCCAAATTGTACACAATTTTTTGAACCCATCCGTCGCGGCCCAGGCAAACCCGCCAACAGTCGCAAATACAGGCACCGTGCCGAGGGCAACGTCATTAGCTGACCAATCAGGCAGGTTTATTGCAAGGGATTCTCAGGCGACAAAAGGGAAGAAATGCGGAAAAACAGGCTTACAAAAGATTTCAGAAGTTGTATACAATCAGCCCATCCGGTGGTGCGACATACCGACGCGGCCCGCCCACCCCGCACTAACACACAAGAAGGAAGACTGCAGTGAGCGCTGACTATCCTCGCGACCTGATCGGTTACGGCAACAACCCACCTCACCCGCAATGGCCGGGCAACGCCCGCATTGCCCTGTCTTTCGTCCTCAATTACGAAGAAGGTGGCGAGCGCAACATCCTGCACGGTGACAAAGAGTCCGAAGCCTTCCTGTCCGAGATGGTCGCCGCCCAGCCGTTGCAGGGCCAACGCAACATGAGCATGGAGTCGCTGTACGAGTATGGCAGCCGTGCTGGCGTGTGGCGCCTGCTCAAGCTGTTCAAGGACAGCGGCGTTCCGCTGACCGTGTTCGCCGTGGCCATGGCCGCCCAGCGCCACCCGGATGTGATCCGCGCCATGGTCGAAGCCGGCCACGAGATCTGCAGCCACGGCTACCGCTGGATCGACTACCAGAACATGGACGAGGCCCAAGAGCGCGAGCACATGCTCGAAGCCATCCGCATCCTCACCGAACTGACCGGCGAGCGCCCTGTGGGCTGGTACACCGGCCGCACCGGCCCGAATACCCGCCGCCTGGTGATGGAGGAAGGTGGTTTCCTCTATGACAGCGACACCTACGACGACGACCTGCCCTACTGGGAGCCGAACAACCCCACCGGCAAGCCGCACCTGGTGATCCCCTACACCCTGGACACCAACGACATGCGCTTCACCCAGGTACAAGGCTTCAACTGCGGCGAGCAGTTCTTCCAGTACCTCAAGGACGCCTTCGATGTGCTGTACGCCGAAGGCGCCGAAGCGCCGAAGATGCTCTCCATCGGCCTGCACTGCCGGCTGGTCGGCCGCCCGGCGCGCCTGGCCGCGCTCAAGCGCTTCGTCGACTACGCCAAGAGCCATGACCAGGTCTGGTTCGCCCGTCGCGCGGACATCGCCCGCCACTGGCACACCACCCACCCGTACAAGAAAGAGAACGCCTGATGACCGCTTTCAAGACCCTCACGCCATCGACCCTGGGCCGCGACGCCTTCGTCGCCGCCTTTGCCGACATCTACGAGCACTCGCCGTGGGTCGCTGAAAAAGCCTATGGCCTGGGCAACCTGAGCGAGCTGGACGAGATCGAAGTGCTGCACCAGCGCATGAGCGACATCCTGCTCAGCGCCAACCACGCCGACCAGCTGGCGCTGATCAACGCTCACCCGGACCTGGCCGGCAAAGCCGCCATCCAGGGCGAGCTGACCGAATCGAGCACCAACGAGCAGGCCGGCGCCGGTATCCACCAGTGCACCGCCGAAGAGTTCGCCCGTTTCACCGAACTCAACGACGCCTACAAGGCCAAGTTCCAGTTCCCCTTCATCATGGCCGTGAAGGGCAGCAACCGGCACCAGATTCTCGCCGCTTTCGAGAAACGCATCCACAACGACGCGGATGCCGAATTCAAGGAAGCCCTGGCGCAGATCAACCTGATCGCCCTGTTCCGTCTGCTGCAGCTGTAAGCAACAGCCGAACCTCATTCAGAAAACGAACAATAGAAGAGATAACCGCATGCGCACCCTGATGATCGAGCCCCTGACCAAAGAAGCCTTCGCCCCCTTCGGTGACGTGATCGAAACCGATGGCAGCGACCACTTCATGATCAACAACGGCTCGACCATGCGCTTTCACAAGCTCGCCACGGTCGAAACCGCCGAGCCTGAAGACAAAGCGATCATCAGCATCTTCCGCGCCGACGCGCTGGACATGCCGCTGACCGTACGCATGCTGGAACGCCATCCGCTGGGCAGCCAGGCTTTCATCCCGCTGCTCGGCAACCCCTTTCTGATCGTGGTCGCGCCCGTTGGCGATGCACCTGTATCAGGCTTGGTCCGCGCCTTCCGCAGTAACGGCAGGCAGGGCATCAATTACCATCGCGGCGTTTGGCACCACCCGGTGCTTACGATCGAAAAGCGGGATGATTTCCTGGTGGTTGATCGCAGTGGTTCTGGCAACAACTGCGATGAGCATTACTTCACCGAGGAACAGATGCTGATCCTCAATCCCCACCAATAAGAAAAGGTCGATCATCGTAAGGTGATCGGCAGAGGTACATACTGTGGAAGCACACCTTCACGAATGGCTGAACCTGAGCATTCGCTGGGTTCACATGATCACCGGTGTCGCCTGGATCGGTGCATCGTTCTACTTCGTCTGGCTGGAAAACAACCTGAACCGGAGCAATCCGCGTGACGGGCTGTCGGGTGACCTTTGGGCCATCCACGGCGGTGGTATCTACCACCTTGAAAAGTACAAGCTGGCACCCCCGAAAATGCCCGAGAACCTGCACTGGTTCAAATGGGAAGCCTACTTCACCTGGATGTCCGGTATCGCCTTGCTGTGCGTGGTGTTCTACTGGAACCCGACCCTGTACCTGCTGGCCCCTGGCAGCACCCTGAGCGGTGCCGAGGGCGTGGCCATTGGTATCGGTTCGCTGGTGGCCGGTTGGTTCATCTACGACCTGCTCTGCGACTCGCCGCTGGGCAAGCGCCCGGCATTGCTGGGTGGCGTGCTGTTCGTGCTGATCATCGCTGCGTGCTGGGGCTTCAGCCTGGTATTCAGCGGCCGTGGCGCATACCTGCACACCGGCGCGATCATCGGCACCATCATGGTCGGCAACGTGTTCCGCATCATCATGCCGGCCCAGCGCCAGCTGGTGGCAGCGATCGAGAACAACACCACGCCTGACCCACGCCTGCCGGCCAAAGGCCTGCTGCGTTCGCGTCACAACAACTACTTCACCCTGCCGGTGCTGTTCATCATGATCAGCAACCACTTCCCGAGCACCTACGGTAGCCAGTACAACTGGCTGATCCTGGCCGGCATTGCAGTGGCGGCGGTATTGATCCGTCACTACTTCAACACCCGTCATGACAGCAGCAAGTACGCCTGGACCCTGCCCGTCGGCGCCCTGGCGATGATCTGCCTGGCCTACGTCACCGGCCCCAAGCCGATGGCCGTCAGCCCAGAGCAAGCAGCCGCGAAGATCGAGTACCAGCCGCTGCCCGCCACCGCCGTCGGCGGCAAGACGGCTGCCGAGCTGCGCGCCGAGGAGGCCAGCAAGCCCGCCGAAGCCCCTGCGGCACCGGCGCCAGCCACTGCCCAGGCAAGCGGCGACAGCTTCGACAAGATCCACAATGTCATCCAGGAACGCTGCACCGTGTGCCACTCGTCCAAGCCGACCAGCCCACTGTTCAGCGCCGCCCCTGCCGGCGTGATGTTCGACACCCCGCAGCAGATCCAGGCCCAAGCCGCGCGCATCCAGGCGCAAGCGGTCGCCAGCCAGATCATGCCGCTGGGCAACATCACCCAGATGACCACCGAAGAGCGCAAGCTCGTCGGTGACTGGATCGCCAAAGGCGCCCCGGTCAACTGACCCATCGGGCACACACCGCTCCCGGTGGGAGCGGGTTTACCCGCGAAGAGGCCGGCCTGTCCGGCCTCTGTTTCAAGGCAATACGCAACTAGCAAGCATCGAGCGCCCAGGCCTGCAGCCTGGCGCTTGGATCCGAGAATAAAAACAAAACTCGAGGTGCTGCATGTCCGAGTCACGCAAGGCGTACATTCCCGTTGCGCCGCCGCGTCAGCCTCTGCCCCTGTTCCAACTGATCCTGGTAGGCCTGCAACATGTGCTGTTGATGTACGGAGGCGCGATTGCCGTGCCTTTGATCATTGGCCAAGCCGCCGGATTGTCCCGTGAAGAAGTCGCCTTCCTGATCAACGCCGACCTGCTGGTCGCAGGCGTCGCCACCATCATCCAGTCGTTCGGTATCGGCCCGGTGGGCATCCGCATGCCCGTGATGATGGGCGCCAGCTTCGCTGCCGTCGGCAGCATGGTGGCCATGGCCGGCATGCCCGGCGTCGGCCTGCAGGGGATCTTCGGCGCGACCATCGCCGCCGGGTTCTTCGGCATGCTGATCGCGCCGTTCATGTCCAAGGTCGTACGCTTCTTCCCGCCCCTGGTTACCGGTACCGTCATCACCTCGATCGGCCTGTCGCTGTTCCCGGTCGCGGTCAACTGGGCCGGTGGCGGCCATGAGGCAGAAGCCTTCGGCTCGCCCATCTACCTGATGGTCGCAGGCCTGGTACTGGCCGTGATCCTGCTTATCAATCGCTTCATGCGTGGCTTTTGGGTCAACGTTTCGGTGTTGGTCGGCATGGGCCTGGGTTACATCCTGGCCGGCTCCATCGGCATGGTCGACCTGACCGGCCTGAAAGACGCACCGTGGCTGCAAGTGGTCACCCCACTGCACTTCGGCATGCCGACCTTCAGCCTGGCACCGATCCTGTCGATGTGCCTGGTGGTGGTGATCATCTTCGTCGAGTCCACGGGCATGTTCCTCGCCCTGGGCAAGGTGACCGATCGTGAAGTCACGCCTGGCATGCTGCGTCGCGGCCTGCTGTGCGATGCCGGCGCGTCGTTTGTCGCGGGCTTCTTCAACACCTTCACCCACTCCTCGTTCGCCCAGAACATCGGCCTGGTGCAGATGACCGGGGTACGCTGCCGCTACGTCACCGTGGTGGCCGGCGCGCTGTTGATCCTGCTCAGCCTGCTGCCCAAGGCGGCCTTCCTGATTGCTTCGATCCCGCCTGCGGTACTGGGCGGCGCGTCCATCGCCATGTTCGGCATGGTCACCGCCACCGGGATCAAAATCCTTCAAGAAGCAGACATCGGCGACCGTCGCAACCAGCTGCTGGTTGCGGTGAGTGTCGGTTTCGGGCTGATCCCCGTGGTACGCCCGGAGTTCTTCGCACAGATGCCGCAGTGGATGGAACCGATCACCCACAGTGGCATCGCCATGGCCACGGTCAGCGCCCTGGTGTTGAACGTGCTGTTCAACATCCTCGGGGGTGCCGACCGCGCGGCGCATAACGACGCCTGTCACCAGCACTGAGCCAGAGGGGGCGGCGCAATGGCCGCCCCTGACTCACACCCGCAGTAACCGCTACACCGTCGGCCCGCCGGAATGGGCCGCTCGGGGCGCCCCTGCGCGCTAAAAAAACCGCCAACAAAAACAATAAGTCCGGGAATCACGACATGAAGCGCATCACCACGTCCCTGTTATTGGGCAGCAGCCTGCTGGCCACCCTCCCCTCGCATGCAGGCGAATGGCTGCAATGGCACGGCGAAAGCCTGAGCTACCTGTACGGCAAGGACTTCAAGGTCAACCCTGATATTCAGCAGACCATCACGTTCGAGCACGCCAACAAATGGAAGTACGGCGACACCTTCATGTTCGTCGACAAGATTTTCTACAACGGCAAGGCCGACCGCAGCAAAGGCGTGACCACCTACTACGGTGAGTTCAGCCCACGCCTGTCGCTTGGCAAGATGACCGGCCATAAATTCGAATTCGGCCCGATCAAAGACGTGCTCATCGCCATGACCTACGAGCGTGGCGAAGGCGACAACGAGGCTTACCTGATCGGCCCCGGCTTCGACCTGGCCGTCCCCGGCTTCAACTACTTCACCTTGAACTTCTACGTGCGCAACACCGAGGGCAGCCGCCCCGGCGACAACGTCTGGCAGATCACCCCGGCCTGGTCGTACACCATTCCCGTGGGCAGGTCCGACATCCTCATCGACGGCTACATGGACTGGGTCGTGGACAACGACCAGACCCGCCGTGGCACCTACCACGCCAACTTGCAGTTCAACCCGCAGGTCAAGTACGACCTGGGCAAGGCGCTGAACCTGGGTGCCAAGCAGTTGTACGTGGGCTTTGAATACAGCTACTGGAAGGACAAATACGGCATCGACAGCCGTGGCAATGTGGACAGTAACCAGAGCGTTGCAAGCGCCTTGATCAAAGTCCATTTCTAATAACCTGACCAAACGCACAAGTTTGATTCACACCGCTCCAGGACGGAGCACTTGAGGACCGGCGCGCAAGCCAGTAATCTGCGCGCCCCCTCGATCAGGGCAGAACGGATTCTGCCTGCGTTTACTGACCGCTCAGTCAATGAATACGGGCGGTTGGCCAACGTGTTGCCAGCCTGAAAGACCCTTTTCATCCGTTCAGAACGAAGTCGAGCAGGAAGGTTGTGCCAGCCCGGAAAAGTTGGCTCAGCTCTTGCCAAACAGCTGTGGCCTATCGAAAAAAGCTGACTCAAAAGACAAAAACAGCGCCAACACCGAGCGCTGACAACAGATCAATCAAGGGAGCGACACTCGCAATGCGTACCATCAACAGCCTGATCCTCGCCGGCGGCCTGCTGGCCTGCGGCACCACCTTCGGCGGCGACCTGCTGCAGTGGCAGAACAACAGCCTCACCTACCTGTGGGGCAAGAACTTCAAGGTCAACCCCGAGATCCAGCAAACCGTGACCTTCGAGCACGCCGATGGCTGGAAGTACGGCGACAACTTCATTTTCGTCGACAAGATCTTCTACCAAGGCAAGAAAGACGCGGGTAACGGCCCCAACACCTACTACGGTGAAATCAGCCCACGCCTGTCGTTTGGCAAGATCTTCGACCAGAAGCTGGCGTTCGGCCCGGTCAAGGACGTGCTGCTGGCGATGACCTACGAGTTCGGCGAGGGTGATACCGAGTCCTACCTGATCGGCCCGGGCTTCGACCTGGACATCCCAGGCTTCGACTACTTCCAGCTGAACTTCTACCAGCGCACCACCGACGGCAGCCGCGCGGGCGACAACGTCTGGCAGATTACCCCGGTCTGGTCCTACACCATTCCAGTGGGCTCGTCCGACATCCTCATCGACGGCTTCATGGACTGGGTCGTGGACAACGACGAGAACCGTCGCGGCACCTACCAAGCCAACCTGCACTTCAACCCACAGGTCAAATATGACCTGGGCAAGGCGTTGCACCTGGGTGAGAAGCAACTGTATGTCGGTTTTGAATACGATTACTGGAAGAACAAATACGGCATCAAGGATTCCGATGCCTTTACCACTGACCAAAACACGGCGAGCTTCTTGGTAAAAGTACACTTCTGATCGTGAGGCTGCTCTGCAGCCCATCGCCGACAAGCCGGCTCCTACAGAGATGGCGCCACGCCTGAGTTAGGCGGGGTATCTGTGGGGCCGGCTTGCTGGCGATCCGGGGCTTTGCCCCGGCCACACACATCAGGTAGCTGGCTTTACCGCCCGCCACAACTTGCCCGCCACAGCGACGACGGCAAGCACCACGGCCCCCGCGACAATCCCCACGCCCCCATTGAGCAGCGCCCCGGTCAGCGCCCCACCGCGCCCTTCACTGAACGCCTCGATCGCATGATGCAGGGGCGCGATGCCATGCACCAGAATCCCGCCGCCGACCAAAAACATTGCCGCAGTCCCGATCACCGACAGGCTCTTCATCATGTAAGGCGCGGCGCGCAGGATGCCGTTACCGACCGCCTGGGATAATTTGGATGCTTTCTGGGTCATCCACAGGCCCAGGTCATCGAGTTTGACGATGCCGCCCACCAGCCCGTAAACGCCAACCGTCATGACCACGGCGATGCCCGACAGCACGATGATCTGCTGGGGCAGCGGCGAATCCGCCACGATCCCCAAGGTGATGGCAATGATCTCGGCCGACAGGATGAAGTCGGTGCGCACCGCACCCTTGATCTTGGCCTTCTCGTAGGCGACCAGGTCGACAGTGGCGTCGGCCACGGCCTCCTTGCGGGCCTCATGCTGCGCGCTGTCCTCTTCCTTGCTGTGCAAGAACTTGTGCGCCAGCTTCTCGAACCCCTCGTAGCACAGGTACGCGCCACCGACCATCAGCAACGGCGTCACCGCCCACGGGATGAAGGCGCTGATCAGCAACGCCGCCGGCACAAGGATCGCCTTGTTGACGAACGAGCCCTTGGCCACCGCCCAGACCACGGGGATCTCGCGCTCGGCGCGCACGCCGGTCACCTGCTGGGCATTGAGCGCCAAATCGTCCCCCAGCACGCCGGCCGTCTTTTTCGCCGCGACCTTGGTCATCAACGACACGTCGTCGAGTACCGTGGCGATATCGTCGATCAGTACCAGTAGACTGCTTCCTGCCATGTGCCTGTTTCCCGTGAAATGAATGTGCCGGAGTCTAGCCGAAAGTCGCTGCCTTGAGCGCCCTTCAGCCGCGGTGCTAACATGCCCGATCCCTCTTAGAGGTGGCCAGACACGAGGAAGATCCCTGACAATGAGCACCATTCGCGAGCGCAACAAGGAATTGATCCTGCGCGCGGCCAGCGAGGAATTCGCCGACAAGGGCTTCGCCGCCACCAAGACCAGCGATATCGCGGCCAAGGCCGGCCTGCCCAAGCCGAACGTGTATTACTACTTCAAATCCAAGGACAACCTCTACCGCGAGGTCTTGGAGAGCATCATCGCGCCGATCATGCAGGCCTCGACGCCGTTCAATGCTGACGGTGACCCTAAAGAAGTGCTGAGTGCCTACATTCGCTCGAAAATCCGCATTTCCCGCGATTTGCCGCATGCCTCCAAGGTGTTTGCCAGTGAGATCATGCACGGTGCGCCGCATTTGTCGCCCAACCAGGTGGAGCAGCTCAACGAGCAGGCACGGCACAATATCGAGTGCATCCAGGGCTGGATCGAGCGCGGGCAGATCGCCAATGTGGATGCGCATCACCTGATGTTCAGCATCTGGGCGGCGACCCAGACCTATGCCGATTTCGATTGGCAGATTTCGGCGGTGACGGGCAAGGCCAAGCTGGCCGAGAGTGATTATGACGCGGCGGCCGAGACCATCATTCGGCTGGTGCTCAAGGGCTGTGAGCCTGAGGCGGCCTGACAGGGCCAGTGGGGCTGCCTTGCAGCCCATCGCGACACAAGGCCGCTCCTACAGGGGTTACGCGGTCCCTTGTAGGAGCGGCCTTGCGTCGCGATTGGGCCGTAAAGCGGCCCCAGCAATCTAAAGCCTTACGCAGCCACCCCCGCATCCGCCTTCAACCCAACTTCCTCGATCGCACTGATTGCGCATTGCTCGTCGATATCCGACGTATCCCCGCTGATCCCCACCGCACCCAGCACCTTGCCGTCCTGATCACGAATCAGCACACCCCCCGGTGCCGGCACCACCGGCCGCTCCCCCAGCCCATTCAACGCGGCAAAAAACGCCGGCCGTTGCTGCGCATCCAGCGCCAACAAGCGTGAGCCCTTGCCCAGGGCAATTGCCCCCCAGGCCTTACCGGTGGCCACTTCCGGCCGAATCAGGCTAGCGCCATCCTCGCGCTGCAGCGCCAGCAAGTGCCCGCCCGCATCCAGCACCGCCACAGTCAACGGCGCAGCGTTGATCTGGCGGCCTGCCGCCAGCGCAGCATTGACCAGGCTTACCGCGACTTTCAGGTTCAGAACGTTCATGAAAAGGTCCTCTTCTTGTTGTGAGAAGCCCTAAGGGCAGTTGAAAACCAATAGCGCAAATAGAACACAACAGAAGATATTTTTGTATACAATATTTTAAAACGATCGTACTCGATCCGACAGAACGCCGTTTTCACGGGCGCTCCGACGAAAGCCATTCTCCCCGATGAAAATCCATTGACCTAAGCCCACAGGCGTGAATACACTCTGTCGCACAGCAAGTTGTATACAATTACAAAATCGATGAGGCACAACCCATGAGCAAAATGAGAGCAATCGATGCAGCCGTTCTGGTCATGCGCCGTGAAGGTGTAGATACCGCGTTCGGCATCCCAGGGGCTGCCATCAACCCGCTGTACTCGGCCCTGAAAAAAGTCGGTGGCATCGATCACGTCCTCGCTCGCCACGTTGAAGGTGCCTCGCACATGGCCGAGGGCTACACCCGTGCCAACCCAGGCAACATCGGCGTGTGCATCGGCACTTCCGGCCCTGCCGGCACCGACATGGTCACCGGCCTGTACAGTGCGTCGGCCGACTCCATCCCAATTCTCTGCATCACTGGCCAGGCCCCGCGTGCACGCCTGCACAAAGAAGACTTCCAGGCCGTCGACATCACCAGCATCGTCAAGCCGGTGACCAAGTGGGCGACCACCGTGCTGGAGCCAGGCCAAGTGCCTTACGCGTTCCAGAAGGCCTTCTATGAAATGCGCACCGGCCGCCCAGGCCCTGTGCTGATCGACCTGCCGTTCGACGTGCAGATGGCTGAAATCGAATTCGACATCGACGCCTACGAGCCGCTGGCCGTCAACAAGCCATCCGCCACCCGCGTACAGGCCGAAAAAGCCCTGGCAATGCTTAATGACGCCGAGCGCCCACTGCTGGTTGCAGGCGGCGGCATCATCAACGCCGACGCCAGCGACAAGCTGGTCGAGTTCGCTGAACTGACCGGTGTACCGGTCATCCCGACCCTGATGGGCTGGGGCACCATCCCGGACGACCACGCCCTGATGGTCGGCATGGTCGGCCTGCAGACGTCGCACCGCTACGGCAACGCCACCCTGCTCAAATCCGACCTGGTGTTCGGCATCGGTAACCGTTGGGCCAACCGCCACACCGGCTCCGTCGACGTCTACACCGAAGGCCGCAAGTTCGTGCATGTGGACATCGAACCGACCCAGATCGGCCGCGTATTCACCCCAGACCTGGGTATCGTGTCGGACGCTGGCAAGGCGCTGGATGTGTTCCTCGAAGTGGCCCGCGAGTGGAAAGCCGCTGGCAAGCTCAAGTGCCGCAAGGCCTGGCTGGAAGACTGCCAGGAGCGCAAGGCCACCCTGCAGCGCAAGACCCACTTCGACAACGTGCCGGTCAAGCCGCAGCGCGTGTATGAAGAGATGAACCAGGTGTTCGGCAAGGACACCACCTACGTCAGCACCATCGGCCTGTCGCAGATCGCCGGCGCGCAGTTCCTGCACGTGTACAAGCCACGTCACTGGATCAACTGCGGCCAGGCCGGCCCGCTGGGCTGGACCATCCCTGCCGCACTGGGCGTGGTCAAGGCCGACCCATCGCGCAAAGTGGTCGCCCTGTCGGGTGACTATGACTTCCAGTTCATGATCGAAGAGCTGGCAGTCGGCGCGCAGTTCAACCTGCCGTACGTCCACGTGCTGGTGAACAACGCCTACCTCGGCCTGATCCGTCAGGCGCAGCGTGGCTTCGACATGGATTACTGTGTACAACTGGCGTTCGAGAACATCAACTCCAGCGACGCCGCCAGCTACGGTGTCGATCACGTCGCCGTGGTCGAAGGCCTGGGCTGCAAGGCCATCCGCGTATTCGAGCCAGGCGAGATCGCCCCTGCCCTGCTCAAGGCGCAGAAGATGGCCGAAGAGTTCCGCGTGCCGGTGGTGGTTGAAGTGATTCTCGAGCGTGTGACCAACATTTCCATGGGCACCGAGATCAACGCGGTCAACGAGTTCGAAGACCTGGCCCTGGTCGGTAACGACGCGCCAACCGCCATCTCGATGCTGGACTGATCGCCTGACGCCCCCAGGCATGCCCTGGGGGCCTTCATCGCAAGGAGACAACTCATGCCTCGCTTCGCTGCCAACCTGTCCATGCTGTTCACCGAACAGGACTTCCTGGCCCGCTTCAAGGCCGCCGCCGATGCTGGTTTCAGCGGCGTCGAATACCTCTTCCCGTACGATTTCAGCGCCGCTGAAATCAAGCAGCAGCTCGATGCGCACGGCCTGACCCAGGTGCTGTTCAACCTGCCGGCCGGCGACTGGGCCAAAGGCGAGCGTGGCATCACCTGCCACCCCGACCGCGTTGAAGAGTTCCGCGCCGGTGTCGACAAGGCCATCGAATACGCCAAGGTCCTTGGCAACACCCAGGTCAACGCCCTGGCCGGCATCCGCCCGCAAGGCCTGCAATGCGCCGACGTGCGCAAGACCTTCGTCGACAACCTGAAGTTTGCCGCCGAAAAACTGAAAGCCGCCGGCATCCGCCTGGTCATGGAAATGATCAACACCCGCGACATCCCAGGCTTCTACCTGAATACCACGAAGCAAGCCTTGGAAATCCAGGCCGAAGTCGGCAGCGACAACCTGTTCCTGCAGTACGACATCTACCACATGCAGATCATGGAAGGTGACCTGGCTCGCACGATGGAAGCCAACCTGAAACTGATCAACCACATCCAACTGGCCGACAACCCAGGCCGCAACGAGCCAGGCACCGGCGAGATCAACTACCGCTTCCTGTTCGAGCACCTGGACCGCATCGGCTACCAGGGTTGGGTGGGCGCAGAGTACAAGCCGCTGACCACCACTGAAGCGGGCCTGGGCTGGCTGAAGACCCATGTGGGAGCGGGCTTGTCCCGCGAAAGCGCCCGCAAAGACACCTCCATTGCCTGACCGACCGCATTCGCGGGGCAAGCCCGCTCCCACAGGGTTTTGTGGCAGCCCCGCGATTAGGTATCAACAACTATAAAGAGGCACATTTATCATGGCTAAAATCGGCTTTATCGGCACCGGCATCATGGGCAAGCCCATGGCTCAGAACCTGCAAAAAGCAGGTCACAGCCTGTTCGTTTCCACCCACCACGACGCCGCCCCGGCCGACCTGATCGCCGCTGGCGCGGTGGCCCTGGCCAACCCGAAAGAAGTGGCCCAGGAAGCTGAATTCATCATCGTCATGGTCCCCGACACCCCGCAGGTGGAAGCCGTCCTGTTCGGTGAGAACGGCGTGGCCGAAGGTGTCGGCCCGAACAAGGTCGTGATCGACATGAGCTCGATCTCGCCGACCGCTACCAAAGCCTTCGCCGAGAAGATCAAAGCCACCGGCGCCGCCTACCTGGACGCCCCGGTGTCCGGCGGTGAAGTCGGCGCCAAGGCCGCGACCCTGAGCATCATGGTCGGTGGCTGCCCGAAGGCCTTCGAGCGCGCCCTGCCGCTGTTCGAAGCCATGGGCAAGAACATCACCCGCGTGGGTGGCAACGGCGACGGCCAGACCGCCAAGGTGGCCAACCAGATCATCGTTGCGCTGAACATCCAGGCGGTTGCCGAAGCCCTGCTGTTCGCCGCCAAGAACGGCGCCGACCCAGCCAAGGTTCGTGAAGCACTGATGGGTGGCTTCGCTTCGTCGAAAATCCTCGAAGTGCACGCCGAGCGCATGATCAAAGGCACCTTCGACCCAGGCTTCCGCATCAACCTGCACCAGAAGGACCTGAACCTGGCCCTGCAAGGCGCCAAGGAACTGGGCATCAACCTGCCCAACACCTCCAACGCCCAGCAAGTGTTCAACACCTGCCAGGCCCTGGGTGGCGGCAACTGGGACCACTCGGCGCTGATCAAAGGCCTGGAGCACATGGCCAACTTCTCGATCCGCGACGACAAGTAAGCTGAATTTGGGGGCTGCTTTGCAGCCCTTTCGCGACGCAAGGCCGCTCTACAGGGATCGCGGTCTCAGGTAGGAGCGGCCTTGTGTCGCGAAAGGGGCGCAAAGCGCCCCCAGGGTCTCTGACCCAACACCGAGCAACACCCGCCCCTGGTTCGGCCTGCACGGAGGCAGTTCCAGGGGCGTTTTCGATTCTGCAGAACAACAATAATTTGGGAGCCTGCCATGTCGGTCGATCCGCAAAAAATTCTTCGCGAGCTGTTCGACACAGCCATCGCCGCCGCCCACCCGCGCCAAGTCCTCGAACCCTACCTGCCCGCCGACCGTAGCGGCCGGGTCATCGTCATCGGCGCCGGCAAGGCCGCAGCCGCCATGGCCGAAGTGGTCGAGAAAAGCTGGCAGGGCGAAGTGTCCGGCCTCGTCGTCACCCGTTACGGCCACGGCGCCAACTGCCAGAAAATCGAGGTGGTCGAAGCCGCTCACCCGGTCCCTGATGCCGCCGGCTTGGCCGTGGCCAAGCGCGTGCTGGAGCTGGTCAGCAACCTGAACGAAGACGACCGTGTCATCTTCCTGCTCTCTGGCGGTGGTTCGGCACTGCTGGCACTGCCCGCCGAGGGCCTGACCCTGGCCGACAAGCAACACATCAACAAGGCGCTGCTCAAGTCCGGCGCCACCATCGGCGAGATGAACTGCGTGCGCAAGCACCTCTCGGCGATCAAGGGTGGCCGCCTGGCCAAGGCCTGCTGGCCGGCCACGGTCTACACCTATGCCATTTCCGATGTACCGGGCGACCTGGCCACGGTCATCGCCTCCGGCCCCACCGTCGCCGACCCAAGCACCCGCGCCGACGCCTTGGCCATCCTCAAGCGGTACAACATCGAAGCGCCAAAGGCCGTCATCGACTGGCTCAACAACCCAGCCTCGGAAACCGTCAAGGCCGATGACCCGGCTCTGGCCCGCAGCCATTTCCAACTGATCGCCAAGCCCCAGCAGTCGCTGGAAGCCGCCGCCGTCAAAGCGCGCCAGGCTGGCTTCAGCCCGCTGATTCTGGGCGACCTGGAAGGCGAGTCGCGTGAAGTGGCGAAGGTGCATGCTGGCATTGCCCGGCAGATCGTTCTGCACGGCCAGCCCCTCAAGGCACCGTGCGTGATCCTGTCGGGTGGCGAAACCACCGTCACCGTACGCGGCAACGGCCGCGGCGGGCGCAATGCCGAGTTCCTGCTCAGCCTCACCGAAAACCTCAAGGGCCTGCCGGGCGTGTACGCGCTGGCCGGTGACACCGACGGCATCGATGGCTCCGAAGAAAACGCTGGCGCCTTCATGACCCCTTGCAGTTATGCCCGCGCCGAAGCCTTGGGCCTGTCGGCCAGTGACGAGCTGGACAACAACAACGGCTACGGCTACTTCGCCGCGCTCGATGCGTTGATCGTCACCGAGCCGACACGCACCAACGTCAACGACTTCCGCGCCATTCTGATCCTCGAGACTCCGCAATCATGACGCCTGATAAAAAAGTCAAAATCCTCGCCACCCTCGGCCCTGCGATCAACGGCATCGACGACATCCGCCAACTGGTCGAAGCCGGGGTGAACATCTTCCGCCTCAATTTCAGCCACGGCGAGCACGCCGACCATGCCCTGCGCTACCAGTGGATCCGCGAAGTCGAGCAGCAATTGAACTACCCGCTGGGCATCCTCATGGACCTGCAAGGGCCAAAGCTGCGCGTGGGCCGTTTTGCTGAAGGCAAGGTGCAACTGCAACGTGGCCAGGCACTGCGCCTGGACTTGGACAAGGCACCGGGCGATAGCCGCCGGGTCAACCTGCCGCACCCAGAGATCATCGCTGCGCTGGAACCCGGCATGGACCTGCTGCTCGATGACGGCAAGTTGCGCCTGCGCGTGACCGCCAAGCACGACGACGCCATCGACACGACCGTGCTGAACGGCGGTGAGTTGTCCGACCGCAAGGGCGTCAACGTGCCGCAAGCGGTGCTCGACCTCTCCCCGCTCACCGAGAAGGACCGCCGCGACCTGGCCTTCGGCCTGGAGCTGGGCGTGGACTGGGTGGCCCTGTCGTTCGTGCAGCGCCCTGAAGACATCGTCGAGGCGCGCCAGCTGATTGGCGACCGTGCTTACCTGATGGCCAAGATCGAGAAGCCCTCGGCGGTCGAACAGCTGCAGGCAATCGCCGAACTGGCAGACGCGATCATGGTGGCCCGCGGTGACCTGGGCGTGGAAGTACCCGCCGAAAGCGTGCCGCAGATCCAGAAGCGCATCATCGGCACCTGCCGCCAGCTGGGTAAACCGGTGGTGGTGGCCACGCAGATGCTCGAATCCATGCGCTTCTCGCCTGCGCCCACCCGCGCCGAGGTCACCGACGTGGCTAACGCTGTGGCCGAGGGTGCTGATGCGGTGATGCTGTCGGCCGAGACTGCGTCGGGTGACTACCCGTTGGAAGCCGTGCAGATGATGAGCAAGATCATCCGCCAAGTGGAAAACGGCCCCGACTACCAGGCCCAGCTCGACGTTGGCCGGCCCAAAGCCGAAGCCACCGTATCGGACGCCATCAGCTGCGCGATCCGCCGTATCAGCGGCATTCTGCCGGTGGCGGTGCTGGTCAACTACAGCGAGTCGGGCGCCTCGACGCTGCGTGCCGCGCGCGAGCGACCACGGGCGCCGATCCTCAACCTGACGCCGAACCTGAACACAGCGCGCCGCCTGAGCGTGGCCTGGGGTGTGCATTCGGTGGTCAACGACCGCCTGCGTCAGGTTGACGAAATCTGCTCGACCGCCCTGGAAATTGCCCAGGCGCAAGGCATGGCCAGCCGCGGGGACACGCTGTTGATCACCGCCGGTGTGCCTTTCGGCAAGCCGGGTTCGACTAATACGCTGCGGATCGAGACCTTGGTCTGAAACCGCTGGGGGCGCTTTGCGCCCCTTTCGCCGGCAAGCCGGCTCCCACAGGCCGTACGCGGTCCCTGTAGGAGCTGGCTTGCCGGCGATGGAGGGCAAAGCCCTCCCCTTGCTCAGCGTCAAAAACCCTGCGGAAAACCGAGGCCCAAAGAGGCCCACCGCTTTTCAATCAACCTCACTGACTGCCCATGTACACCAAAAATTTCGTCAACCCGTGCCCCGACTGGGCCACGGCGCTGCTCAACGGCTTCAGCCAGGTGCTGCTGCTGCGCAACCCCCTGTGCGGCCTGTGCTGCCTGCTGGCCATCCTGCTGACCGCCCCCAACCTGGTTGGGGGCGCCCTGCTCGGCGCCCTTGCAGGCCTGCTCACCGCCCAGCGCCGCGGCTACGACCGCGCCGACCGCCAGGCCGGGTTGTACTGTTACAACGGCGTACTGATCGGCATCCTGATCAGTGCGGTACTGCCGTGGTCAGCGATCATGCCGCCGCTGATCCTCGCAGCCGGTGGGCTGTCGAGCATCATCACCCACCAATGGCGCAAGCGCGGTGGCAAGTTGCTGATCGCCTATACGGCACCGTTCGTGCTGTTGGGCTGGGGCGCTTTGCTGATCGCTGAACCCTCGACGGCTGTCTTTGCCGAGCCAAACCCGCTGTACGCCCTGGCGCGCGGTGTCGGCCAGATCTTCCTGCTTGATAATCCATTCGCCGGGCTGCTGATCATCGTCGGCATGTTCATCGCCAGCCCCTACGCGGCTATGTGGGCCGTGATCGGCTCTGCCATCGGGGGCGGCGTCGCGCTGCTCATCGACCAGGCGCAGGTGGCCTGGATGGGACTATACGGCTTCAACGCAGCGCTGGCGGCACTGGCGTTCAGCCGCCAGAGTGAAAAACCCTGTGTGACGTTGTTGGCAATTGCCCTGGCACTGTTGCTACAACCGCTGTTCAACTTGATGCCCATTGCCGGGCTTACAGCGCCGTTCGTACTGGCCTGCTGGCTGATGCATTCGGGCAACCACTTCTGGCAGCTTTTACTGCGTCGGGATATTTGGCGTCTACATAACTGAACGCGGAGCACATCGAATGTGCAGGACGCTGTCAGCCTATTGTGCCCTACCAATGACCAAAGGATGCCAGCACCTGAATATCTATTTCCCGGCGTGCTTCCTGCTCCCTGATAAGCGCCATGCCGTACTCGATATCTGCAATCTGAGTGCCCTGGGCCCGCTGATGATTGGGAATCATCTGGTCCCGAGTCATCGGCTTAGTGCCAGGCCTGTGTTCCCAGTGCCAATAGTTCTGCCAATACTCTCCAAGCTCATCAATAGTTGGCCCTTGTGACTGTACGCCTGCTGCCGCCCCTACGGGACGTACCTTCACAGGCGCACCACTGAAGCCTCCGGTAAAGCCAGGACCGCTATATTCAACGACTTCACGCGAAACAGTGCTCGCAAGTTGATACTTGCCGGGACCTTTTTTGAACTCCGGGGAAATTCGATCATTAGTCGCTTTTACAGGCCTGTGCACCGCCACTCGCTCTGCCCCCCCCGGCGAGCGCTTTGAAACGCCTGCTCCACCAGTCGGGTCTAAGCGATTGACCGGATCACCTTGGCAATAGGAATAAGTATTGACCCCCCCCTTACCGAACGGGCTCAACACATCCGGGCTGAAAAAACGCATAAGTGCAGGGCAATACAACCGATGCCCATTGCCCAGTGCATAGCCTTGCAGCAGCTCGTCCTTCCACTCACCATTGAACCCCAACGCAGCGCCCGACACCTTTCGCAAGTAGCCATAAGCGGTATATGCCAGCGCCCGCCCTGCCAAGCCCCGTAGTTCAGTTGCCCCTTTCATGACCGTCTCACACTCGCCCATGCCTGACGCCATTCTGCGGCCAACACTCACATCCCTGAAACTGGCATTTTTGCCAGTTCAGCCTGTTGCAGCCTCGGACACTGACCTTTTAGGCTTGTTGCTTACGTATCCGGATCACAAGCCATGCAAACCCCGCAATCAATACGCGAGCGGCTCTTCGTCATCGTCTTCCAGACCGACACCGTAGCCGGCCGCCGCTTCGACAAGATCCTGCTGCTGATCATCCTGGCCAGCTTGGTCACCGTCATCCTCGACAGCATCGACGAAATACACCAAGGCTACGCCGGCCTGCTCGCTGCCATCGAGTGGGGCTTCACCGCGATCTTCCTGGCCGAATACCTCACGCGCCTGTACTGCTCGCCCAAGCCCCTGCGCTACGCCTTCAGCTTCTACGGCCTGGTCGACCTGCTGGCGATCGTCCCCGGGGTCATCGCCCTCTATTACAGCGACGCGCAATACCTGCTGATCATCCGGGTCATCCGCATGCTGCGGATCTTCCGCGTGCTCAAGCTTGGCCAGTACCTTAAGCAGGCCAACTACCTGATGGCCGCGCTGCGGGGCAGCAAGCAGAAGATCATCGTGTTCCTGGTCACTGTCTCGACCCTGGTGACCGTGTTCGGCACCTTGATGTACGTGATCGAAGGGCCGGAGCACGGCTTTACCAGCATTCCCAAAGGCATCTATTGGGCCATTGTCACCCTGACCACGGTGGGCTTTGGCGATATCGTGCCGAAGACGCCGCTGGGGCAGGTGCTGTCGTCACTGGTGATGATCACCGGTTATTCGATCATTGCGGTGCCGACCGGGATCTTCACGGCAGAGTTGGCCAATGCGATGCGGGGGGAACAGCTGCAGCATGATTGCCCGACATGCAGTAAGAGATCCCACGAACACAGCGCCGCCTTCTGTTCGCGGTGTGGCAATGCGTTGTTTCCAAAGCAATGAGCTCTAGGTGACGAAGGGCGGCAAGTCACTTCGCTCAAGCGGCCATGACCATTGAGTTCACTTTTTTCGCCGTAATTTGTCTCGGAGGCGCACTAGAAAACTCATCTGCGGCTCACGCGACGAGCCAGAGGCGGGTACCTGCGGATGAATCGGCGCTTGCGACGAGCCAGAGGCGGGTAGCTGCGGATGAATCGGCGCTTGCGACGTTTCAACAGCTCCTCGTTCACTCAAGTAAATGTCGTGGGATTGCACCACAAGACCATGTTCAGTCATAACTGCTTTGCGAGGATTGACCGTCTTGAGCTCAAAACCTTTCTCTAACATATCCCGTTGGTGAGTTTTCACGAGGGGCATCAGGTCGATATCGGAGGAGCCTTGATAACTGAAACGCTCATCAATGAATACTGTCCTATCCGCACTGACATACATTGTTCGATCGCTATAGTCGAAGTCAGTCAAGCGGATTTGCGCCTCACCATTAACCATCTTGACGCGAAAATCTGTCAGTTTTTTTGTGTCCGGGTTGAAGAGTGCGCCCGTGACTCGTCGATTTGGATCCCCCGTCAAGAACTCGGAAATACCTGGAAAGTTTTTCAGTATTACGCCGTTGTGACCGGAGGGATCGTGCTTATTGACAGGATCCCCCCCACAATAGCTGTATCCATTCAACCCACCAGCATGAAACGGGCTCAGCACATCCGATGACAGAAAGCGCATCAAGGCTGGGCTAAAAAATCGCCTCCCGCGCCCCAGTGGGTAACAGCCAGTCATTGGATCCAGGTACTCACCATTGAGTCCTGGAAGCGCTCCCTGCCCGAACGGTGCTCTGAAACCGTAAGAGGTATAGGAAAGATGTTTGTCGCCCTCCCTACCCTGTGTTCCCGTCACAGTCCCTGCGTGATTCGTGCGCAACAACATCGGGGGGGAGCACGTTACCAGCCGAGCGATGAGCAGTGCATTCCCACTCATCAATCGATGATGGTCACCGTCGATCAACACACTGCAAAGTCGATCTCCCTGACCAAAGAAACGTGATCGGTTACGCTCTTTCAACGGCTTCTGACTGGAGGACATAGCGACATGCTCATCTTGTATTTTCACGCAGTTAAACTTACTTCGTGGAGGCCTTGCCACTGTCACATTTGACAGTTGACTCATGTCCTTGGCCCGTCATAAACGAAAACCTATTGAGCATTGGTCAGCTGCCCTAACTTCACAGCATAAACAAAGCGTTTTTTGTTCTTTATCCGTCTGTCAGTCACCCGCTATAGTCGACGGCTAATCGCCAACCTTTGAGTCAGAACAAGGAACGCTCCCAGTGAAAAAACTCTTCACCGCCTCGCTGCTCGTCGCAGGCCTGGCCCTCGGCAACCTCGCCCAAGCCGCCCCGACCCTGCTCAACGTCTCCTACGACGTGATGCGCGACTTCTACAAGGACTACAACCCGGCCTTCCAGAAACACTGGGAAGCCGAGCACAACGAGAAGGTCAATGTGCAGATGTCCTTCGGCGGCTCGAGCAAGCAAGCGCGCGCGGTGATCGACGGCCTGCCGGCCGATGTCATCACCATGAACATGGCCACCGACATCAACGCCCTGGTCGACAACGGCAAGTTGGTGCCAGACAACTGGGTCACCCGCCTGCCGAACAACAGCGCGCCGTTCACCTCGGCCACCGTGTTCATCGTGCGCAAAGGCAACCCCAAGGCACTGAAAGACTGGCCCGACCTGCTCAAGGATGGCGTGCAAGTGATCGTGCCCAACCCGAAAACCTCGGGTAACGGCCGTTACACCTACCTCTCGGCGTGGGGCTATGTGCTCAAGCAAGGCGGTGACGAGACCAAGGCCCGCGACTTCGTCGGCAAGCTGTTCAAACAGGCGCCCGTGCTGGATACCGGTGGCCGCGCCGCAACCACCACCTTCATGACCAACCAGATCGGCGACGTGCTGGTGACCTTCGAAAACGAAGCCGAAATGATCGCCCGCGAATTCGGCCGCGACCAGTTCGAAGTGGTCTACCCAAGTGTGTCCGCCGAAGCTGAGCCACCGGTAAGCGTGGTCGACAAGGTGGTGGCGAAAAAAGGTACCCAGGCCGTGGCCGAGGAATACCTGAAGTACCTGTGGTCGCCAGCGGCACAGGAAATCGCCGCCAACAACTACCTGCGCCCACGTGATCCGGCGGTGTTGGCCAAGTACACCGACCGTTTCCCGAAAGTCGACTTCCTGTCGGTGGAAAAAACCTTTGGTGACTGGCGTACCGTGCAAAAGACCCACTTCAACGACGGTGGTGTGTTCGACCAGATCTACAGCGGGCAGTAACTTACAAACACAGTCCTCGCCGTACGGCTACTGATAGTTCTAGCAGTAGCCGTACTTCAGAAACTTGGCAGCATGGGCCTCATGACTCAATGAGGCACTCACCATGCGTAAATTCCTTTTAATCTCCGCCCTCACCCTTGCAGGCCTCAGCACGGCCAATTCTGCAAACTCCCAAAGCCTTTCGCCGACTGTCGGTCTGCCACTGAACCACCCTGGCATCCTGGTTGACACCGCACTTTTGAATCTCGTCAAAGCCCGATTAGACACGCAGCCTTGGAAGGATGCCTTTGCGCAAGCCAAGCACAGTAAATGGGCCGCTGAGGACTACAAGGCCACCCCCTTCGCCAAGGTTGAATGCGGCTCGGGCTCCACTAACCCACGCGTTGGCTGCTTTGAAGAAATGGATGACGCAGCGGCGACGTACACACAGGCGTTGCTGTGGTCGTATACCGGTAATCCTCAATATGCCGCGAACGTCAGAAGCATTCTGCTGGCGTGGGCAACGACGCTGACGGGCGGACATCAGGCAAGTAATGGCCCATTGCAAGCTGCCTGGACCGCCGCACTCTTTACCCGGGGCCTTGAAATCGTCGATGAAGGCTACACCGGTTGGTTGCCGGATGAACGGGCGAAGGTTAAGAAAATGCTCACAGAGCAGCACCTCCCCACTATCAGGCAGATGTTCATCTCTGGCTCGCTGTGCCATAACAAGAACTGGCATGCCACCGCGATTGAGGCAATGGCCAATATCGGTATCGTCACGGATGACCGCGCGTTATTCGACGAAGCCATCGGGCGTTGGCATCAACTCGTACCTGCTTATATTTATGACGAGCAAAACGATAACAGGCCGCCCAATGCACCGTGGTGCAGGCTCGATGACGATCGCATCAAGGCCCACTGGCACTTTCCCACCCACTACGTGAAGGGCCTTAGCCAAGAAACCTGCCGTGACCTCGCCCACACTTCAATGGGCTTGGCAGCCATCATCAATGTCGCAGAAACCGCCAGGCTGCAGGGCGTCGATTTGTATAGCAAAGAGCAGCAACGCATCGTCGCAGCGCTGGAACTGCATAGCGCGCAGATGAATGGCCACATCCCGCAGCCGCTCTGCGAAGGGCCTATCCGCGAGAACATCAGCGGCACCTTCGAAATTGCCTACAACCATTACGCACTGCGCAAAGGGGTCAACCTGCCCGAGACGCAAACATTTCTGGCAAAAAAACGCCCACAAGTGGGCGCGTTTCACCTGCGCTGGGAAACGCTCACCCATGGGCTGACGGGCTCGCTGCAAGGCAATCGCTGACCCCAGCACACGCACATCGAACTTTCGCACCGCTGAACGGCTCAGTTTCTGGAGTAACCCTGCCCCGCTCATCCCGGCCCAAGGAGTACTCCAGTGCTGCGCTACCTCACCACCCTGCTGCTCGGCTGCCTGCTGAGCACCCACCTGCTGGCGGCCGACCCCGCCCCCACCGACGCACAACCTGCCGAACCGGAGCCGGTACTTCAGGGCGGCCTGCTCGGTGCCTTGGCCGACGGCCTGGACAGTGCCGCCCAGGAGCTTGACCTGGATGCCCACTTGGTCGACGCCTGGCGCCTGCGCACTGACCGTGCAGCCAAGGAAGTGGAACGCCTGGTCGATCGCCATTCGGCCAGTGACTCGCTCACCCTGGCAGGTAACTTCATCCTGCTGACATTCACTTGGGCCGCGGCCTTCGCAGCGCTCACCACCCTTGGCCGCTGGGGCGCCACGCGCAGCGCCCGCACGGCATGGTTGCGCGAACGCCCACGTGCCAGCAGCCTGCTCGGCTACCTGCTGCCCTATACGCTTCCCGCCCTGACCAGCTTGCCGCTGACCTTGTATGTCAGCCGCTTTCTCGACCCATCGATCGCCCGCGCCCTGGGCCTGAGCCTGGCGTACGCCACCAGCAGCGGCCTGTTCTCTACCTCGATCATCCTGTGCCTGGTCACCCTGTTCGACGCGGGCCACAAACGTTCGGCCGTGGCAGTGATCAAACGCCTGGCACCGCGTCCGCTGTTCCTGATCGGCTTCCTGGCCGCCTGGAGCGATGCGCTGACCAGCCCGCAGATCGCCCGCCAGTTAGGCGGCAACATCACCGCCAGCATCGCGGTACTCACCGGCCTCACCGCCACGGTCATCTTTGCCAGCCTGGTGATTCGCCTGCGCCGCCCGGTTGCTCACCTGATCCGCAACCGCGCCTTCAAGGACCGCCTGCAACACCGGGCGGTGCAGGAAACCCTGCGCATCTTCTCGGTAGTGTGGTATTTGCCGATCCTGCTGATGATTCTGGTCTCGGCCATTCACCTGATCGGCGCTGGCGAAGAAAGCCAGAAGGCGCTGCAAAAAGCCTTGCTGACCACGGTGCTGCTGGTGTCCACGGTGTTTCTCAGTACTTTGCTGCAACACCTGTTGGCGCCCCGCGAAGCCGATGCTGGGCAACGGGTACGGCCTTACAAGGAACTGCTGCGCAGCCTGGCCCACGCGCTGCTGCGCATTGCCATGGCGGTGGCCTTCATCGAACTGCTGGGGCGTATCTGGGGCGTCTCGGTCATCGGCTTCGCCCTGAGCAACCGCCTGGGCCAGGCCATCAGCAATTCGCTGTCGAGCATCGGCCTGATCCTGCTGGTCACCTGGCTGCTCTGGGTGGTGCTCGACACCGCTATCCAGGAAGCACTCAAACCAGCGCCCGGGCGCCGTACCGCGCGCCAGCCGAGCACGCGGGTGCGGACCATCCTGCCCATGCTGCGCAATGCCATCAAAGTGGTGCTGATCGTCATCTGCACCATCACCACCATGGCCAACCTGGGCATCAACGTCGCGCCGCTGCTGGCCGGTGCCGGGGTGATCGGCCTGGCCATCGGCTTTGGCTCGCAGCAACTGGTGCAGGACGTGATCACCGGGCTGTTCATCCTGATCGAAGACACCATCTCGATCGGCGACTGGGTGGTGCTCGACTCTGGCCACGCCGGCACTGTCGAAAGCCTGACCATCCGTACCCTGCGCCTGCGCGACGGCAAGGGGTTTGTGCACTCGGTGCCGTTTGGCCAGATCAAGGCGGTCACCAACCAGTCGCGGCAGTTCGCCTATGCGTTTTTCTCGGTGCAATTCACCTACGACAGCGATGTGGACCAGTCGCTGGCGCTGATCCATGAGGTGGGGCAGTCAATCAGCGACGACCCGCTGCTGCGCATCAACCTGCAGGGGCCGTTGCAGGTATTCGGGGTCGACCGCATGGACTTGAACGGGTTTGTGCTGACGGCGCAGTTCCGCACCATTTCCGGTGGGCAGTATGCGGTGAGCCGCGCGTTCAACGAGCGGCTGAAGAAGCGGGTGGACCAGACGGAGCAGGTGAGCTTTGCCCAGGTGTATCCGCTGCCTATGCGTGGAGTTTCAGCGTGATGCAGGCTTCACCGGCCCTTTCGCGGGCTTGCCCGCGAAGGGGCCAGCAAAGCAAGCCTCAAACCTGCCGGAATACCAAGGCTTTAAGGCCCCCAGCCGGATCCGCATCAGGAAACTCCGGCGGGTTCTCCAGTCGCTCGACAAAAGCCAACGCCGGCGCCTGCTCGGCCATGCCTTCGATCAAAAACTCTGGCCCGATCCCCGGGTCGTTCACACAGGCCAGCACGGTCCCGCCCTCACTCAGCAGCTCCGGCAACCGCCGCAGAATCTTCGCGTAATCCTGGGTCAGCACAAAGCTGCCCTTCTGGAAGGTGGGCGGGTCGATGATGATCAAGTCATAGGGCCCGTACTTGCGCACCTTGCCCCAGGACTTGAACAGCTCATGCCCCAAGTACGCCACCCGTGACGCATCGTGGCCATTGAGCCGGTGGTTGTCTCGCCCACGGGACAACGCCGACTTGGCCATGTCCAGGTTCACTACCTGCTCCGCCCCACCCGCAATGGCCGCTACCGAGAAACCGCAGGTATAGGCAAACAGGTTGAGCACCCGCTTGCCTGCTGCCTGTTCGCGTACCCAGCGTCGGCCATAGCGCATGTCCAGGAACAGGCCATTGTTCTGACGTACGCCCAGGTCCAGCAGGTAAGTCAGGCCGTCCTCGACGACCTCCCGCTGCTGGCACGGCTCGCCCCACAGCCATTGGCCGGGGCTGTCCGGCAGGTAGCGATGCTGGATGAGGATGGCCTGGCCATGCCATTGCGGGCGCTGGGCGAGGTTACGCAGCATGGCCTCCAACTCTTCCAATTGGCCTTCAGGCGGCTCACGGAACAGCGCCACCGACAGCACGCCTTGCAGCCAGTCCACCGTCACCTGCTCAAGGCCCGGCCAGCAGCGGCCACGGCCGTGGAACAGGCGACGGGTTTCCTGTGGGGCGGGGTCGAGGGCGGCGAGCAGGTGTTGCTCAAGGGTCTGGATCGGCGAGGTCATGGCGGGTCGCAAGCTGGAAAAAGCGGCATTCTACCCTTGCGGGCCTCTTCGCGGGTAAACCCGCTCCCACCCGTACTGCACCGCTTCGAAGGACAGCACGATACCTGTGGGAGCGGGTTACCCGCGAAGAGGCCCGCAAGGTCACCTCAATGTTTGGCTGCAACCCGCGCAGAACTAAACCACCATCCCTGCTGCATCCCCGCCGCTGCCAGCAGAATCAGTGCCACGCCCAGCCATTGCAACGGTGCCAGCCGGTGCCCAAAGGCCACCCAGTCGACAAGAATTGCCGCAATCGGGTAAACGAACGACAGCGCGCCAGTCAGTGCGGTAGGCAAGCGCTGAATAGCGCTGTACAGCAACACATACATCACACCGGTATGAACGATGCCGAGGGTCACCAGGCTGGCCAGCGCCGAAGTCTCACCCGGCAACCCACCCAGCTTGACCCACGGTGCCAGCAGCAGCACGCCGGTGGCAACCTGGATCAATGCAATCAGGTGCGGTGGCGTACCTTTAAGGCGCTTGATGATCAACGCAGCGATTGCATACAAAAACGCCGCGCCCAGCGCCAGGCCAATACCCAGCAGGTAATCCTCGCCACTGCCCTGCCCCGCACCGTGGGCGCTGACGATAGCCAGCATGCCCAGGAAGGCAACGCTCAACCAGGTGACCTTGGGCAAGGTGATCTTTTCGCCCAGAAACACAGCCGCCAGGCCCACCAGCATGAACGGTTGGACGTTGTAAACGGCGGTGCCGATGGCGATCGAAGCGCGTGAATAAGAGGCAAACAGCAACACCCAGTTGCCGACGATGGCCACACCGCTAGCAATCGCCAGCAGAAACGCCGTGCGGCCGATCACACCCGGTTTGAGAAAGCCCAAGGCCGCGCAGATCACCAGCAACGTGCCCGTACCGAACACGCACCGCCAGAACACCACGTCGAGTACTGGCTGGCCCGACACCAGCACGAACCAGCCGATAGTCCCGGAAATCAGCATGGCAGCGACCATTTCCAGCGAGCCACGGCGCAATGAACTGTCCATCTCACACCTCCGTTGATAATGGCAACAGTATGCAAAGGGTGACGGGGGACCTTCCAGCGGATATCAAAGGCGCATCCGCCAGCTTGCCTTTACTATCAAGGCAAATCACCCGAATAGCCTGATGAGGTTACGCATGACCGATGCTATCGACCAACTGCTGATCAACGCGTTGATGGAAGACTCGCGGCGCTCACTCAAGGCCCTGGCGCAGATCAGTGGCTTGTCTGCCCCCAGCGTCAGCGAGCGCTTGCGCCGCCTGGAAGAACGCGGCGTCTTGCGCGGTTACACCGTGGATGTCGACCCACGCAGTTTTGGTTACCAGTTGCAGGCGATCGTGCGTATCCGCCCGCTGCCGGGGCAGTTGCAGGAAGTGGAGCGGCAGATCATTGCGATCCCTGAATTCACCGAATGCGACAAGGTGACCGGCGAGGACTGCTTCATTGCGCGTTTGCATGTGCGCTCGATGGAACAGCTTGACACCCTGCTCGACCGGATCAATGTGCTGGCCGAAACCAACACCGCGATCATCAAGAAGAGCCCGGTGAAGCGACGCCTGCCGCCGATGGGCTGAACCTACCTCTAAGTGGTCGGCATAGGCAAAAGCTGACTATTTTTTGTACACATAAATGTCACTATAGGTGCCATTTTTGTGTGCACTTTTCTCAACCGTGCCCCAATACGTTACACCCTCCACGCTACTTATTTTGACCAATTGATCAACTAATAAAACGATCAAAAAATAAAAGCTGTTTAATTGGTCAAATTTTATTTCCTTAATTTCATTTAGTTAGCGTTAAAAAAGACGATTTCAAAACAATGGCAACTTGAACGTCGCTTTTCGGCTGGCATGGAACTCGCTTTTGTGTGTTCGTGTTTTGTATACAAGTTAGGCAAAACATAAATACACAAGAACCCGCGACGCCGCCCTACCCGTCGGCCGCCGCGCCCAGAACCCAGTGATGCCGACGCTGCACCGACGAGATGGCGAGCCCGTGCGCATTGCCCGCTCATCGCAGTCCACGTGCATCAGGAGCCTGCCGGAATGCGTACAAGCCTCGACCTTGCCCCTGAACTTTCCGTCGCCAGCAGCAACCCCATCTCCACACTTGCCGGCCCTGCGCCAGCACTTGAACTGAGCCCACGCCTGCATAACCGCGACCTCGCCCCAACACGCGCCGAAGGTCGGCGCTGGGGCGGTTACAGCATCTTTGCGTTATGGACCAACGATGTGCACAACATCGCCAACTACTCGTTCGCCATGGGGCTGTTTGCCCTCGGGCTGGGCGGCTGGCAGATACTGGTGTCGCTGGCCATTGGTGCGGCGCTGGTGTACTTCTTCATGAACCTGTCCGGTTACATGGGGCAAAAGACCGGCGTACCGTTTCCGGTCATCAGCCGCATTGCCTTCGGTATCCATGGCGCGCAAATACCGGCGTTGATCCGCGCGGTCATTGCCATTGCCTGGTTCGGCATCCAAACCTACCTGGCCTCGGTCGTGCTGCGCGTGCTGCTGACCGCCGTATGGCCGCAACTGGCCGTCCACGACCAGGACAGCATCCTTGGCCTGTCGAGCCTGGGCTGGGTCTGCTTCGTGGCGATCTGGCTGGTGCAGTTGGTGATCCTCGCCTACGGCATGGAGATGGTACGCCGCTACGAGGCCTTCGCCGGCCCGGTGATCCTGCTCACCGTCGCCAGCCTGGCGGTGTTCATGTACTTCAAGGCCGACGCGCGTATCGCCTGGTCGGTGGCGGCGCCGCTGACCGGTTACGAGATGTGGCGCAACATCTTCGCGGGCGGTGCCCTGTGGTTGGCGATCTACGGCACCCTGGTGCTCAACTTCTGCGACTTCGCCCGCTCTTCGCCCTGCCGCAAGACCATCCGCGTCGGTAACTTCTGGGGCTTGCCGGTGAATATCCTGGTGTTCGCGATGATCACCGTGGTGCTGTGCGGCGCGCAGTTCCAGATCAACGGCCAGATCATCGACAGCCCGACGCAGATCGTCGCCAGCATCCCCAACACCCCCTTCCTGGTCCTGGGTTGCCTGGCCTTCCTGATCGTCACGGTGGCCGTGAATATCATGGCCAACTTCGTCGCCCCAGCCTTCGTGCTCAGCAACCTGGCGCCACGCCACCTGAACTTCCGTCGCGCGGGGCTGATCAGCGCCACCCTCGCGGTGTTGATCCTGCCCTGGAACCTGTACAACAGCCCGCTGGTGATCGTGTACTTCCTGTCGGGCCTGGGCGCCCTGCTCGGCCCGCTGTACGGGGTGATCATGGCCGACTACTGGTTGCTGCGCAAAGGCTGCATCAACGTGCCGCAGCTGTACAGCGAAGACCCGGCCGGCGCCTATCACTACACCAAGGGCATCAACCTGCGCGCCGTGGCCGCCTTCGTGCCGGCCGCACTGCTGGCCATCGTGCTCGCCCTGGTACCCAACTTCCATAGCGTGGCGCCGTTCTCCTGGCTGATCGGTGCCGGCATCGCCGCGGCCCTTTACCTGCTGATCGCGCCACGCAACCGCCACTACCTGGATGTCAGCGGTGAGTGCATCGCCGTTGACCACAGCAGCCACTGATCAGGGAGAACTGTCCATGCGTATTCTGATTGCCAACGTCAACACCACCGAAGCCATCACCGAGGCCATCGCCGAGCAGGCGCGCGCCGTTGCAGCATCAGGTACCGAAATCATCGGCCTGACCCCGTGGTTTGGCGCCGAGTCGGTGGAGGGCAACTTTGAAAGCTACCTGGCGGCCATCGCGGTGATGGACCGGGTGCTGGCCTACGATGGGCCCTACGATGCAGTGATTCAGGCCGGCTACGGTGAGCACGGCCGCGAAGGCCTGCAAGAGCTGCTGAACGTCCCCGTGGTGGACATCACCGATGCCGCCGCCAGCACGGCCATGTACCTGGGCCACGCCTACTCGGTGGTGACCACCCTGGACCGCACCGTGCCCTTGATCGAAGACCGCTTGCGGCTTTCCGGCTTGTACGACCGCTGCGCGTCGGTGCGCGCCAGTGGCCTGGCCGTGCTCGAACTGGAGGCCGACCCGCAGCGTGCCGTGGAAGCCATCGTCGAGCAGGCCGAGCGCGCTGTGCGCGACGACAAGGCCGAGGTGATCTGCCTGGGTTGCGGAGGCATGGCGGGGCTGGATGAGCAGATCCGTCAACGCACCGGCGTGCCGGTGGTGGACGGTGTAAGTGCGGCGGTGACCATTGCCGAGTCGCTGGTGCGGATGGGGTTGAGTACGTCGAAGGTGCGGACCTACGCCACACCGAGGGTGAAGAAAGTGGTGGGCTGGCCGATGCGCTTCGGGCGTTAACGCTACTTCGTGTTTACCGACCTCTTCGCGGCTAAAGTCGCACAGGTTCAGCGCTGTGTTCAGGCACTGCGCGGCCCCTGTAGGAGCGGGTTCACCCGCGAAGAGGCCGGTACACTCAGCGCAATATCCTGGCCAACCGCTCCCCACTGCCACAGGCCAACGTAAAACCCAGTGCCCCATGCCCCAGGTTCAGCCACAGGTTCCGATACGCCGTCGCCCCAATGATCGGCACCCCGGTAGGCGTCGCTGGCCGCATCCCCGCCCATTCCACCGCCTGCCCGTAGTCGGCGGCGTTGGGCAGCGTATCCAGCGCCAGCCGGCGCATGCTGTCGAGTCGGCGCGCATCCACCGATTCATCGTAACCGACGATATCCACCATCGCCGCAACCCGCAGCTGGCGGTCCAGGCGCGCATAGACGATCTTGCGCTCGTAGTCGGTAACACTGACCTCCGGCGCCCGATGCTCAGGGGCAATCGGCGCAGTCAGGCTGTAGCCCTTCAGCGGATAGACCGGCAACTTCAAACCCGGTAGCGCCAACCCCGCACTGCGATGACCCGCACACAGCACCAGGCGCTGCACATCCACCTGCTCGCTGCCCAATTGCAACGCAACCACCCGATCGTGATGTGCGACCAGCTGAGTCACTGGCTTACCGAGCAAAAACTGGCACTGCCCGGATGCGCGCAAACGCTCGGCCAGGCGTACACAGAAGCGGTGACAGTCGGCGACTTCCTCATCAGGTGTGAGCACGCCCCCCACGAACGGCCCCCCGGCCAAGGCCGGCTCCAGGGCTTTGAGCTCGGCGGCATCGAGCACGCGTTGGTTGATTGGATCGAGCAGGCGCCTGCGCCCTTGGTTGAACGCCCGCTCACTGCGAAAGGCGACCAGCTTGCCGTTACGCCGCCAGGCAAAATCCGTCAGCCCATCCTCCTCGCGCCAGCGCGCCAGGGCGGCTTGGCTTTCCAGCGCCAACGCCAGCAGTTGTGCGCCATTGCGAGCATTGACACGGCTGCGACAGGCCATCATGAACGCCAGTAACCAACGCCACTGCGCCGGGTCGAATCGCAACCGCAAACGCAGCGGCGAATCCCCCTGCAGCATCCAGCCCAGTGCCTGCCACGGCACACCGGCATCGGCCAATGGCGCCACATAGCGGTATGACAACTGCCCGCCATTGGCGAAACTGGTGGCAGACGCCAGGCTGTCACGCGCCTCGATCAGCGCTACCGACAGCCCTTCGCGCACCAGCGCATAGGCCGTCGCCAGGCCAATGACACCCCCTCCAATGACCGTCACCTCGTGCTTCATGCGTGGCCCCTGTTTCGGCTTCCTTGCCCACACAGTAGCAGCGCATCAGCTCGGACAGCTATGGGCACCGTCATTGAGGCCCTGCCGCACATTGCGGCTGAGCAGGCTGGCCTTGCCGTCGTGCCAGGTCAGCGTGAGCACATACAGGGTGTCGAAATCGTCACCGTTCCAGTCCTCGGTGATCACCCGCTCCTCACCCAGCGCCTTGCCGGCCACGGTATTGATGAGTTCTGGCAGGTAGCCGTGGGACCAAGCGGTGTAGACCGTCGCGTTGCGGTATTTGTCGCTTAGCAACTCCTCGGCCAGTGCGTCGGTGTCGTTGGCACCGTAGTCGATGTTCACCGGCAGCCCCTGGCGGATGGCGCTGGGGGTGATGGTCATCAATGGGCGGATATAGCTGTAGCTCTGGTCCTTGCTGCCTTCCTCGACATGCCGCGATGGGTTGGCGGCGAACACGTAGTCGGCATTGCCAAAACGTTCTGGCAGCAACGTGGCCAGGTCCAATGCCCGGTTGAGGCCTTGGCAGTTCAGTTGCCCGAGCCCCTCGCCCGGTTTCTCGGCGTGGCGCAGGAAGACCAGGGTCTGGGTGCCATCGACCGGCTGCGCACGGCTTTCGACAGCATCCAACGCCAGCGGTATGGCCACAGCCGTGAGCGCGAGGCTCAACAGCAAGTGGCGACGATGGCGGAGAAAGGTTGGCAACTTCATCAAGGCAGGCTCTTGTGGCAGAGAAAATCGGGTTGACCCGCCACGTTGCCCTGCGCCGCAGCCGCAGGGCGTCCTTGTAGTGAGTGCCATCCCTGGCAACGAGTGAGGGTCAGAGTGCCGTCAACCCGTTTGGTTCCTCCCTGAGCGTGATTGCCGTTCCCTAGGCAAGGCCAACGTTAGAGGATGTGTGTTGCTGAATTATGTATACCCTGTATGTATGGCGTGAATGATCTGGCGCCTACGAGACCGACCGCCGCCCGCGCGGCGCTTCGCAGCACAAGGCTGCTCCTACATCGGTTTCAGGCCAATTAGTCCTGTGAGATTGGCGCGCGGCCCCTTTGTGCCCGTCTCAATATCGAGTCGGACAAACAAGGCGGTCGCGCGCTAGGGTGCAAGCGTGACTGGCCCGAAACAAATGTAGGAGCAGCCTTGTGCTGCGAAGCGCCGCGCGGGCGGCGCTCGATCTCGTAGGCACTGCAAACCTCAAGGCATACACCCGCAAAAACTCATCAATATCTCAATCATCCCGCGTCAGCACTTCCAGCAGCTCGATCTCAAACGTCAAATCCGAATTCGGCGGTATCGCCCCCACACTGCGCTCGCCATACCCCAGGTGCGCCGGCACCTGCAGTTTGCGTTTGCCGCCGACGCGCATGCCCATCAAGCCTTGGTCCCACCCTTTGATCACGCGCCCCGTGCCGATCACGCACTGGAAGGGTATGCCGCGCGACCAGGATGAATCGAACGTGCTGCCGTCGGCCAGCCAGCCGGTGTACTGGGTGGTGATCAGGGCGCCTTTGACGGCGGCTTTACCGTCGCCTTCGACGAGGTCGATGATCTGCAGTTCGCTGCTCATGGGCATGCTCCAACGCTGAAAAAATCAAAGCCGCCCTTTTCTCAGGTATGCACCGGTTTGGCAAGTTCTCGCGGCGTTCCGTGCTGGCGCATGGACCACAGCACGCCGCCAATCACCAGAATGATCGCTGCCGCCTCTAGCACGCTCGGCCCGGTCTGCCGCCAAAGGAAAGCGTAAAGCAGGGCGAACAAGGTTTCGAAGACGATCAGTTGGCCGCTCAGGGTGAGTGGCAGGCGTTTGGAGGCAGCGTTCCACAGCGCCATGGCCAACCACGAACCCAGCACCGCGCAGCCCAGGCTGGCCGCCCAGAACAACCACCAGCGCGCCATCGGCGCGTCCACCTGCAACTGTTGCGGCTGCCACAGGGCCAGGGCTGCGACCATCACCAGGCTGGCCAGCCCGGTCATTACCCCACACAGCACCGACCACTGATGGCTGTCGAAATGCCCGCATTGTTTGAGGTAACGGCTGTTCTGTACCGCGTACCAAGTCCAGCAGGCCAGGGCGGCCAATGCGTAGAACAGGCCCAGGAGCTTGTCGCCGATGTCGCCGGGGGCGAAGGCGAACGTCTGCAGGTTGATGCACAGCATGCCCGCCAGGATCAGCGCCAATGGGCCGATCAGCCGCGCCAGCGGTACCGCGCCACTGTCGTTGCGACCGTACAGGGTGATGGTCAGCGGCAGTACGCCGACAATCAGCGAAGCCGGCGCCACGCCCAGACGCTGGATGGCGGCCACCAGGAAAACGAAATAGACCAGGTTGCCGATGACGGCCAGGCGTAGCAGCATCCACGCGTCGTGCAGGGTCAGCTGACGCAGCTGCCGGGCCATGGGCAGTGCCAGCAGCAACGAGATGACCCCGACCATGGCATAGCGCACGCTGCTCAGCAGCATCGGGTTGAACTCAGGCAGCAGCTCAGGGACCATCAACACCATGCCCCACAACGCACCGGCCATGCCGGCGTACATCACACCGCGTCTCACGTCTGCGATCCTCGTTTGAATTGGGCGCAGGCTACTGGTTGTGCGGGGGGGAGGCAATGATTTGGGGATGGGGTGGGGTTGCGGGGGCATGTCTTGGGGTTTGCAGCGCCTGGGAGATCGAGCGCCGCCCGCGCGGCGCTTCGCAGCACAAGGCTGCTCCTACATTTGTTTCGGGCCAATTAGTCCTGGGGCATTGGCGCGCGGCCCCTTGGCGCACACCATGATATCGCGTCGGACCAACAAGGCGGTCGCGCGCCGCCCCCACAGGCGTGACTGGCCCGAAACAGATGTGGGAGCAGCCTTGTGCTGCGAAGCGCCGCGCGGGCGGCGCTCGATCTCACAGGCGCTGCAAACCCCAAGGCATGCACCTCAGCCACCAAAAACATCCCTCAGATAAACACCTGCCCCCGCAGATACAACGCCGCCCGCCCGCTGATAATCACCCGCCCATTGCCCAGCACCTCGCACAGCAGCTGCCCCTTGCGCACCCCACCCTGCTCGCAGCTCAGCACATTCTTGCCCAACCGTTCGGCCCACAACGGCGCCAGCGAAGTGTGCGCCGAGCCCGTTACCGGGTCCTCGTTCACGCCCACCCGCGGGCCGAACCACCGGGTGACAAAATCAAACCCGCGCCCCGCCGCAGTCACGGCGACCCCGCGCACTTCAAAGGCCGACAGGGCCACAAAATCGGGTTTCAACGGGTCCAGCAACGACGCGTCATCGATCACCACCACCAAGTCATCGCTGCGGTACACCGCTCGCGCACTGCTCAGGCCCAGCGCCTCCAACAGGCCCGCTGGGGCCTCCACCGCTTCCGGCTGCTTGGCCGGGAAGTCCATCGCTAGCAGCCCGTCGGCGCCACGGCTGACACGCAACTCGCCACTGCGGGTATTGAACCGCAACACGGGCGCCTGCTCGCCCAACTGCTCGAACAACACATAAGCCGAGGCCAAGGTGGCATGGCCGCACAGGTCGACCTCGACCGTCGGGGTGAACCAACGCAGGTCGTATGCCTCACCGTTGCGCACGAAATAGGCGGTTTCGGACAGGTTGTTCTCTTCGGCGATGCGTTGCAGCACATCGTCCGGCAGCCAGCTGTCCAGCGGGATGACTGCTGCCGGGTTGCCACCGAAAGGCTCAGCGGAAAACGCATCGACCTGGAAGATCTCGAGTTGCATGCACACACTCCTTGTTGGCCGGGACGCTGCCGGGCTCATGGGTGAAAAGAGTCAGTTTCGTACCGGGGTCAGCACCGGCTCACCGGCAAAGAACGCCTGCAGATTGCGCACTACCAACGCCACCGTGTCGCGCGCGGCCTCCGGCGACTGGCCCGCCACATGGGGCGTCAGCACCGTGTTGCCGAGCGCCTTGAGGGCATCGGGCACTGCCGGCTCGTCGTCGAACACGTCCAGGGCGGCACCGGCAAGCTGGCCGCCCGCCAGCGCCACCACCATGGCCTGGGTGTCCACCACGCTGGCACGGGCGATGTTGACCAAGTAGCCCTCGGCGCCGAGGGCTTTGAGCACCGGTGCATCGACCAAGTGACGGGTAGCGGCGCCGCCTGGCGTGGCCACGACCAGAATGTCGACGGCATCGGCCAGGTGCAGCGGGCTGTCGTACCAGGTGTACGGCACATCCGGGCGCGGCGTACGGCTGTGGTAGCTGATGCTCATGTCGAAGCCGAGGTTGGCGCGCTTGGCGATCGCCAGCCCCACCGCGCCCAGGCCGAGAATGCCCAGGCGCTTGCCACTCACCGAGGGGCTGATCACACGGTTCCACTCGCCACGGCGGGTACTGGCATCGGCACGGGGAATGTCACGCAGCAGCGCGAGCACCATTGCCAGGGCATGGTCGGCGACCGCGGCGGCATTGGCCCCGGCACCGTTGGTCACCGTGATACCGCGCGCGGCGGCGGCGGCCAGGTCGACCTGCTCGTAGCCGGCGCCGATCACGCAGATGATCTGCAAGTGGGGCAGCGCCTCGATTTCTGCGGCAGTCAGGCCCAATGGGCCCCGGGTGAGCACGGCATCGATTTCGCGGGCATGGCGCTGGATGGCTTCGGTACGCAGTTGCGGCGACGGTGCGCGGATCAGCCGATAACCCGCCTGCTCCAGCAGGGGCAGGTAATCGTCGACGGTTTCCACCAACACCAGGACTGTCTTGCTCATGCCACCTCCGCGTCTGATCGAAGGGGCATTATGCGTATTCAGCGGGCGGTACAGTCAATCGATAAATTAGCAGAAAACTGTACTGTACCGGGCAATTTACTGGGCGAACGCCCGCCCAAGCCCACCGGGTACACCGCTGCTGTCGGTGTCCTGCCATGGGCCATCGGGGCTCAGTGACCAGCTCCAGCCCCCGTCGTAGCGGTAGTAGGTGCGCTGGCGGTAGAAGGTGTTGGGTTTTTTCTCCAGCACGTACACGCCCAGCTTAGGGTCCCAATGGCTGGAACCGCCCGGTGGCGGTGCAAAGCTGGCAGACGTGCGGGGCATCGGCTTGGGTGTCGCTGCGGGTTTGCTCGGTTGGGTCGAAGGCTGCCCGCCTGGCAACGGCTTGACCACTGGCCCCTGGTGCGGCGGTAGCCGCTCGATCGGTGGCGCGGGCTGCTCGTAAGGTTCACGCACCGTACACGCGGACAAACCCAGGGCCAGGGTGATCAGGGTCAGGCGGACGGTGCTGTGCATGGCAATGCTCTCTTACGGGTCTGGGCTGTCGATGGTCAAGTGTTGCGTGGCCTGGGTGGCAGTGGCCAGTGGCGAACCCTGGCCGATCCACTCGCCATGGGTGGGTTGGCCAGAACGCGACACACGGGCAACAAGTTGGACTTCAGTAAAGTCCGACAGTTTCATCTGCGGCATCATCGCGTCGGCATCAGACAACTCCACCTCGATCGGCAACTGCGCCACGGTCACCCGCTTCGCTGCCACCGGCATGGGCGGGCCATTACTGGCACGGGCGAAAATGAACACCGTGTCGTCGGGCTTGACCTTGTCTTTGAGCGCCGCTGCCAGCTCCACACGCACCTTCAGCCGGGCAGCCACGGGTGTGACGGTTTGGCCAGGCTCACCGCCCAGGCGCTCGGCAGCCCGGTCGATACCGCCTTGCAAGGCGGCGCGCGAAGCATCGCCTTCAGGCAGTTGCGCCAGCAGGCGTTTCCAGTAGTCGATGGCTTCCTGGTAACGCTCACCCTCGAATGCAGCAATGCCGCGCAGGCCCAGGCTGGTCACTTCGTTCGGGTCAGCCTTGAGGGCTTCATCGGTCAACGCCTGCAGTTGCGGGTTCCACTGTTTGTCAGCGGCAAAGTACTGCGCTTGGGCCCATTGCCCCAGCAACTCGGGCTGACGGCCCGCCAGGGCCACGGCACGTTCGAAGGTACGCGCCGCATCGCCCGGACGCTGTTCGGCCATGTAGGCACGCCCAAGGAAATACAGGGCTTCGGCGGAATCCGGCTGGGCCTTCACCACACGCTCAAGGCGCGTGGTCATCTCTTCCATGGTCTTGGGCGCCTGGGCAAATTCCTGGGTCAGCTCGACTTTGTCCGCCGCACCAAAGTGCAGGTACAGCCCCAACGCCATCAGCGGCACCAGCACCGCCGCCAACAGCGGCAGCGCTTTGCCCAGATGGCCTTGGCGCGCGGCCTCGCCACCTTCGGTGTCAGCCAGCAGTTCACGGGCTGCTTCGTCACGGCCTTTGGCCAATTGCACGTCATCGAGCACGCCAGCGGCTTGCTGCGCAGCCAGTTCGGCCACGCGCTCCTGGTACAGGGCGACGTTCAGGGCGGTGCGGTCTTCCTCTTGCTGACGGCGACGGCCACGCAGGATCGGGATCAGCAGAAAGCTGAGGGCAGCGAGCAGCAGCAGGCCCGCGCTAAGCCAGAATTCAATCATGGGTCTGTTCTTTTTCCAGCAGTTTGGCGAGACGCTCGCGTTCGTCGACGGACAACTCATGCGCACCTTGGGCCGCTGCACCGCGGCGGCGGCGAACGATCACCAGCAGCACCACGAAACCACCGGCCAGCAGGATCCCCGGGCCGAACCACAGCAGCCAGGTGCGCCCGCTGAGCGCGGGCTTGTAGCGCACGAAGTCACCGTAGCGGTCGACCATGAAGTCGACGATCTGCTCGTTGTTCTTGCCTTCGCCCAGCATGCGGAAGATTTCGCGGCGCAGGTCGGCGGCAATCGGCGCGTTGGAGTCGGCGATGTCCTGGTTCTGGCACTTCGGGCAGCGCAGCTCCTTGGTCAGTTGCTGATACCGCTCACGCTCGGCGTCATCGCGGAACTGGTAGGTATCGATGGCCGCCCTGGCCACGCCCGCCACGCCCAGGCCCAGGGCCAAACCCAGTACGGCTGCTGCCAGCCCGCGCTTCATGGCTTGGCCTCATCGACCAGGCCCTGGTACAGCGGCGCCAGCTGTTCGCGCCAGACGCTGGCATCGACAATGCCCACGTGCTTGTAGCGGATGATGCCCTTGGCGTCGATCAGGAAGGTTTCCGGCGCGCCATACACGCCCAGGTCCAGGCCCAGGGTGCCCTGCTCGTCGCGGATATCCAGCTGGTAGGGGTTGTGGAACTCGGCAAGCCACTTCAGCGCCGCGCCATTGTCATCCTTGTAGTTGACCCCGTGGATCACCACGCCCTGCTCGGCCAGCTGGTTCAGGTACGGGTGCTCGACCTTGCACGAAGGGCACCAGGTCCCCCACACGTTGACCAACGCCGGGCGGCCCAACAGGTCGGCCTGGGTCAGGTTGCGATCACCTTGCACCGAGGCCAGGGAAAATACCGGGAAGGGCTTGCCGATCATCGCCGAAGGCAGTTCGTCGGGTTTGAGGAACAAGCCTTTGTAGAGGAAAACCGCCACCAGCAGAAACACCGCCAGTGGCACCACCATGATCCAACGCTTCATGCAGCTGCTCCAGACACGCCCAGGACATCACGCACCCGGGTCTTGACCTTGACGCGGTAACGCCGGTCGAGGGCCGCCAGCAACCCGCCCAGGCCGGTCAGCAGACCGCCCAGCCAGATCCAGCGGACATAAGGCTTGATATGCACACGCACCGCCCAAGCGCCGTTTTCCAACGGCTCGCCCAGGGCTACGTACAGGTCGCGGGTGAAGCCGGCGTCGATGCCGGCTTCGGTCATCATCGACTGCTGCACGGTGTACAGCCGCTTCTCAGGGTGCAGCGTGGTCACTTCGCGACCGTCGCGAGACACCACCACGGTGCCCTTGTCGGAAATGAAGTTCGGCCCCTCGAAGTGCTTGGCACCCTGGAACAGGAAGTGATAGCCGCCAAGCTCGACGCTTTCGCCCGGCGCCATGCGCAGGTCGCGTTCGGCACTGTTGTTGCTCGACAACACCACGCCCAGTGCGCACACCGCCAGGCCCAGATGCGCCAGCTGCATGCCCCAGTAGCTGCGGGTAAGGCCACCCATGCCTTTGGCCAGGCCCTTGTGGCGGGTCTTGTCGAGCACATCACGCAACCCGCTGAGTACGACCCAGGCCGCCAGGGCAAAGGCCGTCAGCGTTGGCCAGTCGAAGTCGTCGACGATGAAGCCCGCGACCGGGGCGAGCACTGCGCTGCCGATCAGAACCGGGGTCATCATGCTTGCCAGCCATTTGCCGGGCGTGTCCTTCCAGCGCACCACCACGCCCACCCCAAGCACCACCATCAACAGTGCCATCAGCGGCAGGAACAACGCATCGAAGTAAGGCGGGCCGACCGACAGCTTGGCCCCGGTCAGGGCATCAAGTACCAGGGGGTACAGCGTGCCCAGCAGGATCATCGAGGCCGCCACCACCAGCACCAGATTATTGGCCAACAGCAGCGTTTCGCGCGACCACAGGGCAAAGCCGACCTGGCTTTTTACCACCGGCGCACGCAGGGCGAACAGGGTGAGCGAGCCACCCACCACGAACAGCAGGAAGATCAGGATGAACACGCCGCGTGACGGGTCAGCGGCAAAGGCATGCACCGAGGTCAACACCCCGGAACGGACCAGGAAGGTGCCCAACAGGCTCAACGAGAAGGCAGCAATGGCCAGCAGCACGGTCCAGCTCTTGAACACGCCACGCTTCTCGGTCACCGCCAGCGAGTGGATCAATGCCGTGCCCACCAGCCAAGGCATGAACGAGGCGTTTTCCACCGGGTCCCAGAACCACCAGCCGCCCCAACCCAGCTCGTAGTAAGCCCACCACGAGCCCAGGGTGATGCCCACGCCAAGGAAGGCCCAGGCGACGATGGTCCACGGCCGCGACCAGCGTGCCCAGGCGGCATCAAGGCGCCCGCCAAGCAAGGCGGCGATGGCGAAGGCAAAGGCCACCGAGAAGCCCACGTAGCCCATGTACAGCATCGGCGGGTGGACGATCAGGCCGATGTCCTGCAGCAACGGGTTGAGGTCACGGCCATCGGTCGGCACTTGCGGCAGCAGGCGCTGGAACGGGTTGGAGGTGATGATCAAAAAGCTCAGGAAGCCCACGCTGATCATGCCCATCACCGCCAGCACACGGGCCAGCATCACTTGCGGCAGCTGGCGCGAGAACACCGACACGGCGAAGGTCCAGCCGCCCAGGATCAACGCCCACAGCAGCAACGACCCCTCGTGCGCGCCCCACACGGCACTGAACTTGAAGTACCACGGCAAAGCGCTGTTGGAGTTGCTGGCGACGTAGGCGACCGAGAAGTTGTCCGTCATGAAGGCATGGGTGAGGCAAGCAAAAGCAAAGGTCAGGAAGGCGAATTGCCCCCAGGCCGCCGGGCGTGCCAGGCTCATCCACAGGCTGTCGCCGCGCCAGGCGCCGAGCAGCGGCACACTGGCCTGCACGGCGGCGAAGCAGATGGCCAGGATCATCGCCAACTGGCCGAGTTCGGGTATCACCAGTGCCGCGTTCATGGTTTGGCCCCCGCGCCGGCGGCGGCTTGGCCGCTTTCTTTCAGGGCCTTGGTGACCTCGGGCGGCATGTATTTTTCGTCGTGCTTGGCCAGCACTTCATCGGCCACCACCACGCCCTCGGCATTGAGCTTGCCCAGGGCAACGATGCCCTGCCCTTCGCGGAACAGGTCGGGGAGGATGCCGCGGTAGGTGATCGGCACCGACTTGTTGAAGTCGGTGACCACGAAGCGCACGTCGAGCGAGTCGGCCGAACGCTGCACCGAGCCTTTTTCGACCATGCCACCGGCACGGATACGGGTATCCTGCGGCGCCTCGCCGTTGGCGATCTGAGTGGGGGTGTAGAACAGGTTGATGTTCTGCTGCAAGGCGCTCAGGGCAAAGCCGACGGCAACCCCGACACCGACCAACAGGCCGACGATGAGCAACAGGCGTTTCTTGCGCTGCGGATTCACTGGTTGTTCTCCCGGCGCAAACGGCGCGCCTCTTCTTGCAGGTAGCGACGGCGGGCCAGCAGCGGCGCGGCGACATTCAGCGCCAGCACCGCCAGGCAGATGCCATAGGCCGTCCACACGTACAGGCCATGGTGGCCCATGGCGAGAAAATCACCGAACGAGGCAAAACTCATCGTGCGGCCCTCCGCCCCAGGCTGTTCAATACTTCCTCCTTGACCCAACTGGCGCGTGCCTCACGCTTGAGCACTTCAAGGCGCATGCGCATCAACAGCACCACGCCGAAGAAACAGTAGAAACCCAGCGCCGTGCACAGCAGCGGCAACCACATTTCGGCAGGCATCGCGGGTTTTTCGGTCAGGGTGAACGTGGCGCCCTGGTGCAGGGTGTTCCACCACTCCACCGAGTACTTGATGATTGGGATGTTGATCACACCGACAATCGCCAGCACCGCACAGGCCTTGGCCGCGCTGTCACGATTACTGATTGCCTGGCCCAGCGCAATGATGCCGAAGTACAGGAACAGCAGAATCAACATCGACGTAAGGCGGGCATCCCACACCCACCAGCTGCCCCAGGTCGGCTTGCCCCAGATGGCACCGGTGACCAGCGCCACGGCGGTCATCCAGGCGCCGATCGGCGCTGCGCACTGCAGGGCGACGTCGGCCAGTTTCATCTTCCACACCAGCCCCACCACCCCGGCCACCGCCAGCAGCACGTAGCAGGACTGCGCCAGTATCGCCGCCGGCACATGGATGTAGATGATGCGGAAACTGTTGCCCTGCTGGTAGTCCTGGGGCGCGAATGCCAGGCCCCAGGTGATGCCCACCAGCAGCAGCGCAAGGGAGGCAATGGCCAGCCACGGCAACAGACGGCCGCTGATGGCATAGAACCATTTGGGGGAACCGAGCTTGTGGAACCACGTCCAACTCATTTTCATCAGGGTACATCCAGGGTATTAGCCAGGCTTGAGAGCCCAGGACTCGTTATTCGCCGACGCTGATCTTCAGGCCGGCCGCTATCGCAAAGGGTGCCAGTGTCACCGCCAGGGCCGTGAGGCTGGCAAGCCAGAGCAGATGGCCGGTGGCTGGCATATTCTGCAACGCCGCCTGCAACGCACCACTGCCCAGGATCAATACAGGGATATACAACGGCAGAATCAGCAATGCCAGCAGCAGACCACCGCGTTTAAGACCGACCGTCAGCGCCGCCCCCACCGCGCCCAACAGGCTCAGCACGGGCGTACCCAGCAGCAACGAGGCGAGCAGCACAGGCAGGCAATGGCTCGGCAGCCCCAGCATCAGTGCCAACAGTGGCGCCAACAATACCAGCGCCAGGCCGGAAAAGATCCAGTGCGCCAGCACCTTGGCCAATACCAGGAGCGCCAGCGGATGCGGCGACAGCACCCATTGCTCCAAAGAGCCATCCTCGAAATCGCTGCGGAACAGGCCGTCCAGCGACAGCAGCACGGCCAGCAAGGCCGCCACCCACACCAGGCCCGGCGACAAGGTTTGCAACAATTGGCTCTCAGGGCCGACCGCCAGCGGGAACAGGGCCACGACGATGGCGAAGAACACCAGCGGGTTGGCCAGCTCGGCTGGGCGACGGAACAACAGGCGCGCTTCGCGGCGCAACAACAGGATGAATACGCTCATGCCGCCCATTGCCCCAGGTTCAGTTCACGGTAGCCCGACGGTTTGCGTTCGAGGCTGTGGTGGGTGGTCAGCACCACGGTGCCGCCCTGCTCGCAATGCGCCGCCAGGTGCGCTTCGAGCTGCGCCACGCCTTGTTTGTCGAGGGCAGTGAACGGCTCGTCGAGAATCCACAAAGGGGGGCTTTCGAGGTACAACCGGGCCAGGGCCACACGGCGCTGCTGGCCGGCGGACAATGTATGGCAAGGCACGTCTTCGAAACCGCGCAGGCCGACCGCCGCCAACGCCGCCCAGATCGCCTCGGCGCTGGCCGGTTGGTGCAAAGCACAGAGCCAGGTGAGGTTCTCCTCGGCGGTGAGCAGGTCCTTGATCCCCGCAGCATGGCCAATCCACAGCAGGATGCTGGCCAGGGCATGGCGCTGTTCGGCCAACGGCTGGCCGCCGAGCAGAATCTGCCCGGCAGTCGGCTGCATCAACCCGGCCAGCAGGCGCAACAAGCTCGTCTTGCCGCTGCCGTTGGGGCCACTGATCTGCAGCATGTCGCCGGGCCGCAGCTCGAAATCCAGGTGCTCGAACAGCAGGCGCCAGTCGCGCTCGCAGGCCAGGCCCGCGGCTTGGAGGTGAAGGGTCACGGTTTCGCCTTATCTGTGTAGGGTTCAAGACCAGTCGCCGATCTTGAACCCAGTGCCTCAAGTCGCCCCCCTCCCTGCCGTTACAGTGGCAGTGGCGGACGGGCGGCATTATTACATGCACGGCCTCGCTGCCAAGAGGGCGGGTTCGACAGGTTGTATACAATCATGACTGAAATCAATAGTCTCGGCGCACAAACCGCGATCAGCGCCCAGACCATCAAGGCGGGCATGACCGGCGAACTGCTGCGCCTCACGCAAGCACAACCCGGCTTGCTGGCCCCGGGCGAAACGGCACAGGCCGAGGTGTTGTCGATGCGCCAGCTGGGCCGGGAATTCCAGCTCGTGCTGCGGCTGATGCAGGCCAACGGCGCCCAGACCCAACTGCACGCCAGTGCCAGCCAGCCCTTGCCCCCGGGCAGCCAGGTCACGGTCAGTCAAACCGAAGGCAATCGCCTGGCCATCCTGTTGCAACAGGCCAGCACCAGCAACATCGCCACCCTCACCCGCCTGGACACGGCCAAGGTACCGGTCGGCACCCTGCTGCAAGGCAAGGTCCTGACCAACCAGCCCATCCTTCAAGCGCAAGGCCAGGCCGCCGGTTACCGTTCGCTGGTCAGCCTGCTCAACAGTGCCCAGGCCGGCGCCACCCTGACCATCGACAGCCCACGCCCGCTGCCGGTGGGCAGCCTGCTCAGCGCGCGGGTGCAAGGCGACCAGTCGCTGCAATTCGTGCCACTCAGTGGCCGGCAAGACCAGCTGAGCATTGCTCAGCAACTGCTCACCCAGCAAAACCGTCAGGCCTCGTTACCGGGCCTGCTCAGCGCATTGCAACAGCTCGCCCGCGACCCCGGCGCCGACGGCGATTTGCGCGCGACCGCCGACCGCGTGCTCGCCGGCCTGCCGGACGCGCGCCAGCTCGGCGATGCCAAGGCCGTCGCCCAGGCCCTGAACAACAGCGGCGTCTTCCTCGAGGCAAAGCTGCTGGGCGGCCTGCCAGCAAGCGTCGCGACCGACCTCAAGGCGCACCTGCTCAGGTTGGTGACCCAGGCCTCGGTCACCTCACCCGGCGCACCCGCCCTAGCGCCCAGCACCTTGGCCCTGACAATGCCGGCCTTGGCGCGCGGGGCGCTGGGCATGCTCGACCGAGTCAGCCCGAAACCCCAGCCGGGGGCGTTTCCGCTGCCCTCACGGCTGCTCAAGGCCATGGAAGACGAAGGTGACCTGCAACAACTGCTGCGTCTGGCCGCGGCGGCTGTCTCGCGCCTGCAAAGCCACGCCATGAGCAGCCTGCAGCAAACTGGCACCCTTGAAAACGGCAACCTGCAAACCACCTGGCAGACCGAAGTCCCCATTCGCCATGGCCAGGAGTTCATCCCGCTGCAAGTCAAGCTGCAACGCGAGGAAACGCCGCAGCAGCAAGCCGACCGCCAGCAGGCATCGCAAGACCCGCTGCAGGCCCTGTGGCGCATCGAGCTGGCCTTTGACCTCGCGCCGCTTGGCCCGCTGCAAGTCCAGGCCCAGTTGAGCCAGGGCCGCTTGAATGGCCAGCTGTGGGCAGAACGTGAACCCACCGCACGGCTGATCGACAGCCAGCTCGGCACATTGCGCGAGCGCCTGCTGGCCCGCGGCCTGGACGTCGGCGACCTGGAATGCCACCCCGGCATCCCTCCTCAAGGCCCCCGCACGCGGGTCGAACAACGCTGGGTGGACGAAAACGCATGAGCCTCAACCCACCCCGTCAGGCCATTGCCCTGAGCTACGACGGCCAACAGGCGCCCACCCTCAGCGCCAAGGGCGACGATGCCCTAGCCGAAGCCATCCTCGCCCTGGCCCGCCAACACGAGGTGCCGATCTACGAAAACGCCGAGCTGGTGCGCCTGCTGGCACGGCTGGAGCTGGGCGATCAGATACCCGAGGCGCTGTACCTGACCATCGCCGAGATCATTGCCTTTGCCTGGCAACTGCGCGGCAAGGTGCCGCCAGGCTTCGACGATTCCGCCAAACCCGAGCGTGACGTCACCGAGCTGTTGCCGCGCCTGCCCGGCAAGTCGGGCTGAACCGCCCGGCAAGCATTATCTACCGTCGCACCCTGGCCCTGTCGGTCGATCCTGTGGTTTTTCCCGCATCACGGAGACCGACATGCCGACCACCCACATTAACGCGGCTGGCGTGCAGTACGTACGCAATCATCTAGCCACCCTGCCCCGCCCCGACCGCGACGCCAAGCAGGCCATCCAGGACTGGCTGGCGACACAAGGCGTGCACCTGGACCCCGACCAGGTCGAGGTGGTGACGCTGCACATACACCCGGCCGGAGCCACCCAGTACCAGGCACAGGTGGTGCAGCGTGTGAGCCTGACGCAAGCCGTGCTGATGAACTGGCAAGGTGAATCCAACAACGACTTTTTCGGCGGCCTGTTCAAAGCCCCCTGGGCCGGCAGGCTGCCCGAAGACGGCCCAATCACCTGTGTCGAGCAACTCCCGGCACAACCGCACGTCGACAACGGGGCCTGGTATGAGGTGTTCAACGGCCTGTTCAAGCGTACCGAACCTGCCCGCTACGACCACTCGACGCTACTGAACGTGCGCGCCGAAGCCCTGCAGCGTCACATTGAGGCACTGGACTTCCACACCCGCTACAAGGCGTCGCTCGACGCTTACTGGCGCGATCAAATGCCCAGCTACCGCCTGTGCTGCAAACTCAACTTCCTTGCTGCCTGCAACAAGCAGATCGGCGACGGCAGCCTCAGCGACGCCGCGCGCCAACTGGCCTGGCGCGCGGCCGATGTCATCCCACGCGGCAAGGGCCTGCGCCTGAGCACCCTGAGCATTTACGGCTACGCATCCACGGACCTGCTGTACATCAACGACAGCCACAGCGACCTGACGTTGCTCTATGTACCCGGCAACAGCTCGCCCCTGCTGGAATTCGCCAGCGAAGCCCTGTTGAAAGATTGGGTCGGCCAACACTGCAAGGACGCCACCCGGCGCCAGGCGCTCAAGCAACACTTTCGCTTGGCCGATGGCCCCCAGGGTATCGACTTCAGCGGCCTGGACACCGCCCTTGAAGGCTTGGGCGAATATCCACGCAGCCATCGCCTGCCACCGGAACATGGCTTTTTCAACGACGACGGCACCTGGCCCCCGCGCACCTATGTCAACTACCGCCCCGGCAAGTACAACCCGCGGATCACCGGCGACCTGTTCCAGGCCATGGCCCTGCGTCAGCGGCAGCGCTGCTACGACGATGCCGATTTCATCATCACCAGCAACAGCGAGATCAGCAAACGCCAATGGCGCAGTTACCTCAACAGCACGCTCAACCTGCTGGCGCCGCTGACCTTCGTGGTGCCCGGCCTGGCGCCCTTGCTGGCGCTGGGCGGTATCGTGCAACTGGGCCTGGGCCTTGACCAAGCCATCAATGGCAAGACCCTGCACGACAAGCTCGACGGCATCGGCAACATCACCTACGGCCTGCTCAATGCAACGCCACTGGCACTGGAAGCGGTGGCCAAAGGCAAGGGCCTGTTGCGTTTCGAGCAGGACGGCTTCGTCGCCCCGCGCCGGGTGAACGAGCAGTGGGGTTACCCGCTGAGCCCTTCCGACCCACCACATTTACCCCCGGTGGATGTCGCGCCTTACTTCCACCGCCCTGCCCCCATCGCGCCATTGCCGGACGGCGATGCCGCAGTGGCCAACTCTATACGGCGCTACCCGCGGTACAACGGCGACACCGATCGTATGATCAGCTATTACGAGGAGACGCCGGATTACCCGGAAGAGCTTGAATTGGTTTATGACATGCAGGCCGACCTGTTCATCACCGAGGAAGGCACCAATGAGGTAGACCCGACCTACTTCGAAGCCGAACCGCTCACCGGCAACATGCGCCCAGCCAACCCCGAAGGCCGGGCCGTCACCGACCCGATGCGCATGGCATCACTGCGTGGCCTGGGTATCGACCTGCAACTGCCTGTGCAGCTACCCAGCCCATTTCCCGCCGGCGCTCGCCCCATCCCGCAACGGATTACATCGCTGTGGGTAGGCGACAAGACACTTGGCCCCGAGCTGCTTGAGACGTTGGCTGGCAATGCCCGGCGCCTGGAAGAAGGCCCGTACCAGTACCGGCTGTACCTCTCCAAGGCAAACCCGCAGGCCTATGCGCACAACGTCGATGAACTGGCCAGGAACGTGCCGGGGCTGCAAGTACTGCCATTGGAGGACCAGGCGTTTTTCAAAGCCTTCGAGCAGAGTCAGTATTTCAGCCATTACCAGGCAGCGATCGAGGGCAATAATGGCGTGGCCACCAACTTCTCTTCCGCGTCAGACGTGTTGCGCTACCCGATGCTGCACGCCGAAGGTGGGCTGTACATGGACGTCGATGACGAACTATTGGGCCAAAGCGCACAGGCGGCGATCAATGATGTGGAGCTCGCGACCACCGATGACGGGTTGCTCCTGCATCCGCCCATGTCCAACCAGAAACTGGGCATGAACACCCTGTATAACACCAGCATGATCGGCAGCCATGCCGGCAACCCGACGTTGCTGGCGATATCGGAAGAGATGCAGGCGCGTTTTCTTGCCGACCCGGACTTCTACCGGGCGCGGCCGACCCTGGCCAGCGACCCGCGAGGGTTCTATGCGTACGCCAAACGCCTCAGCCATATCACCGGCCCGGCGATGCTCAACGCCGTGACCGACCGCTTGCTGCCCGACCTGTACCTGATTCGTCAGTTGTACAACCTGTACGCGATGCCGCGCATCAACAGCTTTCTGTATGTCGACATGGAGGCCTTGCGCCTGGTCTGGCATGACCGCTTGCCGCTCAATCGCCTGGCCAAGGTAGGTGGGATGCATTCCTGGGCTACCACCTGACCTGTGAGCAATTGGGGCTGCTGCGCAGCCCTTCGCAGCACAAGGCTGCTCCTACAAAATGGCGCTGTACCTGTAGGAGCAGCCTTGCGCTGCGAAGGGCCGCACAGCGGCTCCAGGGGTTCAGCTCACTCGGTGCGGTGCAACTTGCTCATCAACTCCGCCTCGGCCTGGGTCAGGCCGCAGGTCTCGGTCAGCTCGGACACGCTCGCGCCCATGCCGACCAGCTTGGCCGCCTGGCTGAAGGTGACGCTGCTGGGGTCACGCTGCTCCAGCCGCTCCAGCCGATCCGGCAAGGTGGCCAACGTCTCGCGCAGGTCATGGATGGCCTCACCCATGCGCACGGTACCGTTCTGGTAGTCGTCCAGGCGCTTGGCCAGGTCCTTGATACGCTGATCACGCAGCGCATCGCCCGCAGCCTGTTGCGCCGCCAGCTCGCGCTGACGCTTGGTGTGGTTGAGGAACATCCACACACCCAGCGCCCAAAGCAGCGCCAGGAAGATGACAGCAACCTCGAGGATCAACTCAGATGTTCTCAAGCTCGGACCACTCTTCCTCGGTCATCATCTTGTCCAGTTCCACCAGGATCAGCAGTTCGCCGTTCTTGTTGCACACACCCTGGATGAACTTGGCCGATTCTTCGTTACCCACATTTGGCGCCGTCTCGATCTCGGACTGACGCAGGTAGACCACCTCGGCAACGCTGTCGACCAGGATGCCGACCACTTGCTTGTCCGCCTCGATGATGACGATACGGGTGTTGTCGGTCACCTCGGTCGGCATCAGGCCAAAACGCTGGCGAGTGTCGATCACCGTCACCACGTTGCCACGCAGGTTGATGATGCCCAGCACGTAGCTCGGCGCGCCCGGTACCGGGGCGATCTCGGTGTAGCGCAGCACTTCCTGCACCTGCATGACATTGATCCCGTAGGACTCGTTGTCCAGACGGAAGGTTACCCATTGCAGGATCGGATCTTCGGAACCTTGTGCGGACGACTTTTTCATTCCCCTACCCCTCAAAATCCGCGCTAGGCGGTGTGTTCGGTGTCATTTGTGTTTGGCGTGCATCTGCTTGACTGCGCCGCTGGCGATCAGCTCGGCCAGTTCGGCGACGTCAAGCAAGGCACACATGTGTTCGATCACCGTGCCGGCCAACCAGGGGCGCTGGCCCCGCTGGCTGCGCCACTTGATCTCGGACGGGTCCAGGCGCAGGGAACGGCTGACCTGGTGCACGGCCAGCCCCCATTCATAGCCCTGGACCGAAATCACATACTGCAGGCCCTGGCGAAAATCGTCGCGGTAGCGGTCGGGCATTACCCAACGCGCGGTGTCGAGGACCTTCAGGTTGCCGGCCTGGCAGGTCAGGATGCCAAGAAACCAGTCCGGTTGGCCGAACAGCGGCGTCAGCTCCTGGCCGGCCAGGTTGTAGATCGAGCCCAGGCACACCAAGGGCACCGCCAGGGTCAGCCCGGCGACGTCGAACAGCAGGCACTCGAACGGATCCGCTGCCCAGGCCGGGCGGCCATCGATGCTTACCGGCGGCACCGGCAGGTTCGGCGCAGGCAGGTGCACATCCACCACCGGCACCGCCGGTTCTACCGCGGGCGCTTCGATCAGTACCGGGATGCTGGCCTCGGCCACAACTAGCTGCTCGACCACCGCCACCACCGGTTCTTCCACCGGCAGCACGCTGGGCAGCACCTGTAACCGAGGTTCGGCAAAGGGCCGGGGCGCCGCGAGGGTGGCCTGGGCAGGCTGGCGTGCATCACGCACCTGCTCCTCGCGCACCGCGTCGGCGAAGGCCTCCGGTGCTGTCGGCAGTTCGATCAGGTCGTCGGCCTCGGTGGCCTCTTGCAACAAGCCATCGAGGTAGGATTGCAGGGCCATCTGCGGCCGTGTGCTGGTTTGCCGTGTCTGCGTCATCAGGCCACCTGCACTGCGGTTTTGTAGGTCAGTAAATGCTTGAGCAGCGCCCGGTAGGCAATCAGCCCACGGCTCTTGCCATCGAACTGCGAAGGCGTGACGCCCTTGCGGCTGGCATCGCGCAAGCGCGTGTCGACCGGGATGTAACCCTGCCAGACATGCTGCCCATAGGTGTCGCGCAGCAGTTTGAGCGTGCCCAGGGAGGCCTGGGTACGGCGGTCGAACAGGGTCGGCACGATCTGGTAAGGCAGGGCCTGTTTACGCGAACGGTTGACCATGGCCAGGGTGCCGACCATGCGTTCCAGGCCCTTGACCGCGAGGAATTCGGTCTGCACCGGGATCACCAGTTGTTGGCTCGCGGCCAGGGCGTTGACCATCAGCACGCCGAGCAAAGGCGGGCTGTCGATCAAGGCAAAGTCGAAGTCTTGCCACAGCTGCGCCAGACTCTTGGCGATCACCAGCCCCAGGCCGTTCTTGCCCGGCGACTGGCGCTCGAGCACCGCCAGCGCAGTGCTCGATGGCAACAGCGAGATACGCTCGTCGCTCGTCGGCAGCAGCAATTGCCCCGGCAAGCCCTCGGGCACGCTGCCCTGGTGCAGGAACAGGTCATAGCAGCTGTGTTCCAGCGCATCGGGGTTGTGCCCGAAATAACTGGTCATCGACCCATGCGGGTCGAGGTCGACGACGACCACGCGCTTGCCCGCCTCAGCCAGCAGGCCAGCCAGGGCGATGGTCGTGGTGGTCTTGCCGACGCCACCTTTTTGATTGGCTACTGCCCAGACTCTCATAGGACAACTCTTGACTCATAAATTTAGCGCCCACCCTTGTGGGAGCGGGCTTGTCCCGCGAACACGGGCGTAGCCCGTGCCATCCACCACGTCGCCTGCTTCGCGGGGCAAGCCCGCTCCCACAGGTACCGCGCTCAGCAAGCAAGACAACACGCAGTGACGGAGAATTGACGAGTTACTGACTCGCTGTTGCCGGTGCACTTTGTGTGCCAGCACGGCGCAACGCCGCATCCGGCGTGGCATTGGCGCTACCTGTACCGGTCAGGCTGCGGCGCACTTCGAGGTTGCGCGAAATCACCAACACCACGCGGCGGTTGCGCGCACGGCCTTCGGCACTGTCGTTGCTGGCGACCGGCTGATACTCGCCATAGCCGACCGAGGCCATGCGCGCCGGGTTGACCCCTTCCATGGCCAGCAGGCGGACGATGCTGGCCGCCCGCGCCGACGACAGTTCCCAGTTGGTCGGGTACTGCGCGGTGCGAATCGGCAGGTTGTCGGTAAAGCCTTCGACATGCACCGGGTTGGCGAACGGTTTGAGGATGTTCGCCACCTTTTCGATGATGTCGAAGGCCTTGTCGCTGGGCATGGCATCACCGCTGCCGAACAACAGCGAGGAACTGAGCTCGATTTCAATCCACAGCTCATTGCCGCGCACGGTCATCTGGTCGGTCTTGATCAGGTCGCCAAAGGCGTCGCGCACGTCGTCGCTGATGGTCTTCAGCGGGTCGACGTTGGTCTGCGCCAGGCCCGCTTCGGTCTGCTCGCTGTCCCTGACCAAAGGCTCGGCCGGGCGCACGCTCAGCGGCTGCTCATCACCGATAGGGATCGGTTTCATGCTCCGCTCGGGGTCGTTGAACACCCCGAGCAAGGCCTGCGAGATGACCTTGTACTTGCCCTCGTTGATCGAGGAAATCGAGTACATGACCACGAAAAACGCGAACAGCAAGGTGATGAAGTCGGCGTACGACACCAGCCAGCGCTCGTGATTCTCGTGTTCCTCGGTATGACGACGGCGGCGCATGGTTACTCCATGAAGCCTTGCAGCTTCAGCTCAATCGAGCGTGGGTTTTCACCCTCGGCAATCGACAGCAGGCCCTCAAGCAGCATCTCGCGGTAGCGCGACTGGCGCATGACGATAGCCTTGAGCTTGTTAGCGATCGGCAACAGGATCAGGTTGGCGCTGGCCACGCCGTAGATGGTGGCGACGAACGCCACGGCGATGCCGTTACCCAGCTGCGACGGGTCGGCCAGGTTGCCCATCACATGGATCAGGCCCATGACCGCGCCGATGATGCCGATGGTCGGGGCGTAGCCGCCCATGCTCTCGAACACCTTGGCGGCCTGGATGTCACGGCCCTCCTGGGTCAGGAAGTCGACTTCGAGAATGCTGCGGATGGCTTCAGGCTCGGCGCCGTCGACCAGCAACTGCAGGCCCTTGCGCGCATAAGGGTCGGGCTCGGCATCGGCCACCCCTTCCAGGCCCAGCAGGCCCTCCTTGCGCGCCGTCAGGCTCCAATTCACCACACGGTCGATACCGCCTGCCAGGTCGACCCGGGGCGGGAACAGGATCCAGCGCAATATCTGCAAGGCACGCTTGAAGGCCGACAGCGGCGACTGCAACAGCGCCGCCGCCAAGGTGCCGCCCAGCACGATCAAGCCCGCCGGGCCATTGATCAGCGCACCGACATGCCCGCCCTCGAGGAAGTTGCCGCCGACAATCGCGACAAACGCCAGGATCAGGCCGATCAGGCTTAGCACGTCCATCAGACGCAGGCCTCGACCAGGTGCTTGCCGATCTCGTCCAGGCTGTACACCGCGTCGGCCAGGTTGGCCTTGACGATGGCCATGGGCATGCCATAGATCACGCAGCTGGCTTCATCCTGGGCCCACACGGTACTGCCGCCCTGCTTGAGCAGGCGCGCGCCTTCACGACCGTCGGCGCCCATGCCGGTGAGCACCACCGACAGCACCTTGTCGCCGTACGACTTGGCCGCCGAGCCGAAGGTGATGTCCACGCACGGCTTGTAGTTCAGGCGCTCGTCACCCGGCAGGATCTTCACCGTGCCACGGCCGTCGATCATCATCTGCTTGCCACCCGGGGCCAGCAGCGCCAAGCCTGGGCGCAACAGGTCACCGTCCTCGGCTTCCTTCACGCTGATCTTGCACAGCTTGTCCAGGCGTTCGGCAAACGCCTTGGTGAAAGCCGCCGGCATGTGCTGGATCAGCACGATCGGCGCCGGGAAGTTGGCGGGCAGTTGCGTCAGCACCCGCTGCAGCGCCACCGGGCCGCCCGTGGACGTACCAATGGCCACCAGCTTGTAAGGTTTGCGCTTGGGTGCCGGGGCATGTGCCGCGGGCGCCGCGGCCGGGGTGCGTACAGGGGCCGCCGTGCGCGCCGGGGCCGAGGTCGGGCTTGCGAAGCTGCTGGTCGGCGCATGGCTGCTGCTGGTAGTGACCGGCGCAGCAGCAGGTGCTGGGTTGTAACTGCCGAAACGACGGTTGCTGCGCGACAGGGTATGCACCTTCTCGCACAGCATCTGCTTGACCTTCTCGGGGTTGCGCGAGATGTCTTCGAAGTTTTTCGGCAGGTAATCCACTGCACCGGCATCCAGCGCGTCGAGGGTCACCCGGGCGCCTTCATGGGTCAGCGAAGAGAACATCAACACCGGCGTCGGGCAGCGCTGCATGATGTGCCGCACTGCGGTGATGCCGTCCATCATGGGCATTTCGTAGTCCATGGTGATGACATCGGGCTTGAGCGCCAGCGCCTGGTCGATTGCTTCCTTGCCATTGGTCGCGGTACCCACTACCTGGATCGTCGGGTCCGCCGAGAGGATTTCCGAGACACGGCGGCGGAAGAAACCGGAATCATCCACCACCAGGACCTTGACTGCCATAAACACTCCATTAGGCGGCGCAACCCGCCAGGGCGCGCCACCGAAATCAAATACGCCGCGCGGCGTAACGCTTGAGCATGCTCGGAACGTCGAGGATCAACGCGATACGACCGTCGCCGGTGATCGTGGCCCCGGACATGCCCGGCGTGCCCTGCAGCATCTTGCCCAGCGGCTTGATTACCACTTCTTCCTGGCCCACCAGTTGATCGACGACAAAGCCGATGCGTTGGGTGCCGACCGACAGGATCACCACATGGCCCTCGTGCTGCTCTTCGTGCACTTGGCCCTGGACCAGCCAGCGCTTGAGGTAGAACAGCGGCAATGCCTTGTCGCGCACGATCACCACTTCCTGGCCATCGACCACGTTGGTACGCGAGAGGTCGAGGTGGAAGATCTCGTTGACGTTGACCAGCGGGAAGGCGAAGGCCTGGTTGCCCAGCATCACCATCAGGGTCGGCATGATCGCCAGGGTCAGCGGCACCTTGATGACGATCTTCGAACCCTGGCCCTTGGCCGAGTAGATGTTGATCGAGCCATTGAGCTGGGAAATCTTGGTCTTCACCACGTCCATGCCGACACCACGGCCAGACACGTCAGAGATCTCGGTCTTGGTCGAGAAGCCCGGGGCGAAGATCAGGTTGTAGCAGTCCGACTCGCTCAGACGCTCGGCGGCGTCCTTGTCCATCAGGCCCTTTTCCACGGCCTTGGCGCGCAGGATGTTGGGGTCCATGCCCTTGCCGTCATCAGAGATCGACAACAGGATATGGTCGCCTTCCTGTTCAGCCGACAACACCACCCGCCCCGTACGCGCCTTGCCGGTGGCTTCACGCTCGTCGGGCATCTCGACGCCATGGTCGACGGCGTTGCGCACCAAGTGCACCAACGGGTCGGCCAAGGCCTCGACCAAGTTCTTGTCGAGGTCGGTTTCTTCACCGACCAGCTCCAGGTTGATCTCTTTCTTGAGCTGGCGGGCCAGGTCGCGAACCAGGCGCGGGAAGCGGCCGAAGACTTTCTTGATCGGCTGCATGCGGGTCTTCATGACCGCGGTCTGCAGGTCGGCGGTGACCACGTCGAGGTTCGACACGGCCTTGGACATGGCCTCGTCACCGCTGTTCAAGCCCAGGCGCACCAGGCGGTTACGCACCAGCACCAGTTCGCCGACCATGTTCATGATCTCGTCCAGGCGCGCAGTGTCGACGCGCACGGTGGTTTCCGCCTCGCTGACCGCATGTTTTTCTGCCGCTGGGGCCGGCGCGCGAGGCGCAGGTGCGGGCTTGCTGGTAGCTGCTGGGGCGGCGGCTGGAGCAGGTGCCGGTTTGGCCACCGGCTTGCTCTCGACCTTGGCGGCGACAGGCGCTTCGACCGCGACCGCGTCACCCGAGAACTTGCCCTTGCCGTGCAACTCATCGAGCAAGGCTTCGAACTCGTGCTCGCTGATCTCGTCACTCGTTGGGCTGGCCGCGGCAACGCTTTGCGGCGCTGCCGCTGCTGGCGCATTGGCGGCCGGCAAGGCATCGGCCTGGAAGGTGCCCTTGCCGTGCAACTGGTCGAGCAACGACTCGAACTCTTCATCGGTGATTTCATCGCTGACCGGGGCCGCAGCGCTGGCCACAGGCTCAGCGGCGACTTCGGCGCTGAACTGGCCTTTGCCATGCAACTGGTCGAGCAACGATTCGAATTCGGCGTCGGTGATTTCGTCACCGGCGCTGCTGACGGTTTCGCCTTGCATCTGCTCATCGGCAGCGGCCTGGGCCTTGACCGCGTCGAGCGAGTCGAGCAGCTGCTCGAATTCGCTGTCGGTGATGTCTGGCTCTTCGGCAGGCGCCGCGGCGATCGGCTCGGCTGCAGCCGCAGGCGCTGCGACCGCGTCGGCAGCAGCAGGCTCGGCCAGGCGCGACAACGCCGCCAGCAGTTCTGGGGTAGCGGGGATGACCTCGCTGCGCTCGCGGACCTGGCCAAACATGCTGTTGACCGTGTCCAGCGCCTCCAGCACCACGTCCATCAATTCGGCGTCGACCCGGCGCTCACCTTTGCGCAGGATGTCGAACACGTTCTCGGCGATATGGCAGCACTCCACCAGCTCGTTGAGCTGGAGGAAGCCGGCGCCCCCTTTTACAGTGTGGAAACCGCGAAAAATGGCATTGAGCAGGTCGGCATCATCCGGTCGGCTTTCCAGCTCGACCAGTTGCTCGGACAGTTGCTCAAGAATTTCGCCGGCTTCTACCAGGAAATCCTGAAGGATTTCTTCATCGGCGCCGAAGCTCATTAAACGTGCTCCTTAAAAACCCAGACTGGACAGCAGATCATCGACATCGTCCTGACCGGACACGACGTCTTCACGCTTATCGGCATGAATCTGCGGACCTTCACCCCGAGTCGGATGTTTTTCTTGATCTTTTTCAGCACGCAGCTGCTGGTGGTCATGTTCGATACCGGCAAACCGGTCGACTTGACTGGCCATCAGCACGAGCTTGAGCAGGTTGCTTTCCACCTCGGTGACCAGCGCGGTGACCCGCTTGATCACCTGCCCGGTCAGGTCTTGATAGTCCTGAGCCAGCAGAATGTCGTTGAGGTGGCCTGAGACCTTGCGGTTACCTTCAGCGCTGTGCGTCAGGAAACTGTCGACGCGTTTGACCAGATCACGGAATTCCGGCGCGGCCACTTCGCGGCGCATGAAGCGCTGCCAGTCCACGCTCAGGGCCTTGGCCTCACCCGCCAGGTCGTTGAGCACAGGTGTGCTTTCCTCGACCAGGTCCATGGTGCGGTTAGCGGCACCCTCGGTCAGCTTGACCACATAGGACAGGCGCTCGGTGGCGTCGGTGATCTGCGAGACCTCCTCGGCCTGCGGCATGTGCGGGTCGATCTGGAAACTGACGATCGCACTGTGCAGCTCACGGGTCAGCTTGCCGACTTCCTGATACAGGCCGCGGTCGCGGGTCTGGTTCAGCTGATGAATCAGCTGCACCGCCTCGCCGAAGCGCCCGCGCTCCAGGCTCTCGACCAGCTCCTGGGCATGCTTCTTCAGGGTCGATTCGAACTCCCCCAAAGACGTTTGTGATGAATCCATGGCGCGCCCCCTGACGTGACTCAGCCGTTGACGCGTTCGAAGATCTTCTCGATCTTTTCTTTGAGCACCTGAGCGGTGAACGGCTTGACCACGTAACCATTGACGCCGGCCTGGGCCGCTTCGATGATCTGGTCGCGCTTGGCTTCGGCCGTCACCATCAGTACCGGCATGGTTTTAAGCTTTTCGCTGGCGCGGACTTTGCGCAGCAGGTCGATACCGGACATGCCCGGCATGTTCCAGTCGGTCACCAGGAAGTCGTAGTGGCCGTTTTCCAGCATCGGCAACGCAGTGGTGCCGTCGTCAGCTTCGTCGGTGTTGGTGAAGCCCAGATCACGCAGCAGGTTCTTGATGATCCGCCGCATCGTCGAAAAGTCGTCAACGATGAGGATTTTCATGTTCTTGTCCAATTAGACCTCCAAGCAGTCTCAAACGCGCTCGGCCCCCGAGCACGCATTCATTCAATTCGGCACAACGTGAAACGGCTGCAGCGTCTTCAGTGCAACGGCTGGCGCTCAGCGCGCCCGCCACTCACCCAGACGGCTGCGCAAACGTGCGGCGCACTGGCTGTGCAACTGGCTTACCCGCGACTCGCTGACGCCCAGCACCTCACCGATTTCCTTGAGGTTCAGCTCTTCGTCGTAGTACAGCGCCAGCACCAGCCGCTCGCGCTCTGGCAGGTTGGCGATCGCATCGGTCAGGGCAGCCTGGAAGCGCTCGTCTTCAAGGCCCCGCGCCGGTTCCACCTGGCCACTGGCGCCGTCTTCGTGCAGGCCTTCGTGCTCGCCATCCTGCAACAGGTCGTCGAAGCTGAACAGCCGGCTGCCCAGGGTATCGTTCAAAATCCCGTAGTAATCATCGAGACTCAATTGGAGTTCGGCAGCAACCTCGTGATCTTTAGCGTCGCGACCGGTTCTTGCTTCAACAGCGCGCATCGCATCACTGACCATACGGGTATTGCGGTGCACCGACCGCGGTGCCCAATCACCCTTGCGCACCTCGTCGAGCATGGCGCCGCGGATGCGGATGCCGGCGTAGGTCTCGAAGCTGGCGCCTTTGCTGGCGTCATACTTGTTGGCCACTTCCAGCAGGCCGATCATGCCGGCCTGGATCAGGTCTTCGACCTGGACGTTGGCGGGCAGCCGCGCCAACAGGTGATAGGCGATGCGCTTGACCAGCGGGGCGTAGCGTTCGATCAGCTCATACTGGGCGTCTTTCGACGCCCTGCTGTACATCTTGAAGCCGCTCGCATTCATAGTACCGGTCCTGCGCTGGTGGGCTGCACCAGACGCTCGACGAAGAATTCCAGATGCCCGCGCGGGTTGGCCGGCAACGGCCAGCTGTCGACCTTCTGCGCAATGGCCTTGAAGGCCAACGCACACTTGGAACGCGGGAACGCCTCGTACACCGCGCGCTGCTTCTGCACTGCCTTGCGCACGCACTCGTCGTACGGCACGGCGCCCACGTACTGCAGGGCAACGTCAAGGAAGCGATCGGTGACCTTGGTCAACTTGGCGAACAGGTTGCGCCCTTCTTGCGGGCTCTGCGCCATGTTGGCCAGCACCCGGAAGCGGTTCATGCCGTAGTCACGGTTGAGCAGTTTGATCAGTGCGTAGGCGTCGGTGATCGAGGTGGGTTCGTCGCACACCACCAGCAGCACTTCCTGGGCCGCGCGAACGAAGCTGACCACCGAGTCACCGATACCCGCAGCGGTGTCGATCACCAGCACGTCGAGGTTGTCGCCGACGTCGCTGAACGCCTGGATCAGGCCAGCGTGCTGGGCCGGCGCCAGGTGCACCATGCTCTGGGTGCCGGAGGCCGCCGGTACGATGCGCACACCGCCGGGGCCTTGCAGCATCACATCGCGCAGCTCACAGCGCCCTTCAATAACGTCGGCCAGGGTGCGTTTGGGGGTCAGGCCAAGCAATACGTCGACATTGGCCAGGCCCAGGTCGGCGTCCAGCAACATGACCCTGCGGCCAAGCTCGGCCAGCGCCAGAGACAGGTTCACTGAAACGTTAGTCTTGCCGACGCCACCTTTGCCACCGGTCACGGCGATCACCTGTACGGGATGCATGCTACCCATGTCTGTTTTTTACCTTGTCTCGCTGGGACTCAGGCCACACGTGAGGCAATTCTGCGTGCCCCTTGGCATAGCTACGTTGCACACACTTCATCATCAACCCGCTCGCCGTGGGTTGTGATAGAGATCAGCGAACATATCGGCCATGGCCTCTTCGCTGGGCTCGTCCTGCTGCTGCACATTGACCGCACGGGTGACCAGCTGGTGCGCCCGGGGCAAGTGCAAATCGTCGGGAATGCGCGGCCCATCGGTCAGGTAGGCCACCGGCAATTCATGACTGATGGCAAGGCTCAGCACGTCGCCGAGGCTTGCCGTTTCGTCGAGTTTGGTCAGGATGCAGCCGGCCAGGCCACAGCGCTTGTAGCTGTGGTAGGCGGCGGTCAGCACCTGCTTCTGGCTGGTGGTTGCCAGCACCAGGTAATTCTTCGCGGCGATGCCACGGCTGGCCAGGGTTTCCAGCTGCATGCGCAGGGCCGGGTCGCTGGCCTGCAGGCCAGCGGTATCGATCAGCACCACGCGCTTACGCAGCAGCGGTTCCAGCGCCTGGGCCAGGGACTGGCCCGGGTCGACGTAGGTCACCGGCACATTGAGGATGCGCCCCAGGGTCTTGAGCTGCTCCTGGGCACCGATGCGGAAGCTGTCCATGCTCACCAGCGCCAACTGCGGGGCGCCGTACTTGAGCACGTAGCGCGCAGCCAGCTTGGCCAGGGTGGTGGTCTTGCCCATGCCGGCCGGGCCGACCATGGCGATCACACCGCCCTCTTCAATCGGCTCCACCTCGGGGATTTCGATCATCCGCGCCAGGTGCGCCAGCAGCATGCGCCAGGCCTGGCGCGGCTCTTCGATCTCAGTCGTGAGGTCGAGCAGTTCACGGGCAATCGGGCCGGACAGGCCGATGCGCTGCAGGCGGCGCCAGAGGTTGGCCTGCTGCGGCTTGCTGCCTTGCAGCTGGCTCCAGGCCAGCGAGCCGAGCTGCACTTCCAGCAGCTCGCGCAGGCCCGACAGCTCCGAGCGCATAGCATCGAACAGGCGCGGGTCGACTGGCGCCGGGGCTGGCGCAGCGGCAGGTGCCGGGGCGTCCACGTGCGGCTCGACCAGCGGCTCGGAGGCCGTCAGCGACTGCCCGGCGAACAATTGGCGGTTGTTGTCGCTGGTGTCGCTGCGCTGGTCCAGTTCGGCCTGGGCCGTGGCAATGCGCGTGTGGGTCTTGCGCAGCTCTTCTTCAAGCTCGGCGTTGGGTACGCGCGGGGCCAGGGCGGACAATTTGTAGTCCAGCGCGGCCGTCAATTCGACACCACCGGCGATGCGGCGGTTACCGATGATGGCGGCATCGGAGCCAAGCTCATCCCGGACCAGCTTCATGGCCTGACGCATATCGGCGGCGAAAAATCGCTTAACTTGCATTATCCACTACCTCAGCCGTTAGGGCCCACGGTGGCAACGATGGTGACTTGCTTGTTGTCAGGTATTTCCTGATACGCCAGAACATGCAAATTCGGTACAGCCAGGCGACCGAAGCGCGACAGCATGGCGCGGATCGGGCCGGCGACCAGGAGAATGGCCGGCTGGCCTTGCATCTCTTGGCGCTGGGCCGCGTCAATCAGCGAACGCTGCAGCTTTTCGGCCATGCTCGGTTCCAGAAGAACACCGTCTTCCTGACCCTGCCCGGCCCTTTGCAGACTATTGAGCAAAATCTGTTCCAACCTCGGTTCAAGGGTGATCACCGGCAGCTCAGACTCAACGCCGACAATGCTTTGCACGATGGCGCGACACAATCCGACGCGCACCACGGCCACCAGCGCGGCGGTATCTTGACTCTTGCCCGCGTTGTTGGCGATCGCCTCGGCGATGCTGCGGATATCGCGCACCGGCACTTGCTCGGACAGCAATGCCTGCAGGACCTTCAGCAGCCCCGACAAGGAAATGACACCCGGCACCAATTCTTCTGCCAGTTTAGGCGAAGCCTTGGACAACACTTGCAGCAATTGCTGCACTTCCTCATGGCCGATCAGCTCGTGACAGTGCTTTTGCAGGATCTGGTTGAGGTGCGTGGCCACCACCGTACTGGCATCGACCACGGTATAGCCCAGCGACTGCGCCTGGGAGCGCTGGCCGACGTCGATCCACACCGCCTCCAGGCCAAAGGCCGGGTCGCGTGCGGCAATGCCGTTGAGTGTGCCAAATACCTGGCCCGGGTTGATCGCCAGTTCGCGGTCCGGGTAAATCTCCGCTTCAGCCAGGATCACCCCCATCAACGTGAGGCGGTAGGCGCTGGGCTGCAGGTCGAGGTTGTCGCGAATGTGCACAGTGGGCATGAGGAAACCCAGGTCTTGGGACAGCTTCTTGCGCACGCCCTTGATCCGCGCCAGCAACTGGCCGCCCTGGTTGCGGTCGACCAGCGGGATCAAGCGGTAACCGACCTCAAGGCCGATCATGTCGATCGGGGTAACGTCGTCCCAGCCCAGCTCCTTGGTTTCCAGCGCACGCTGTGGCGAGGGCAGCAAGTCCTGCTGGCGCTGCGCCTCTTCCTGGGCCTTTACCTTCACCTGCTGCTGTTTCTTCCACACCAGGTAGGCACCGCCGCCGGCCATCAGGCCAAGGCTGAGGAAGGCCACATGCGGCATGCCCGGCACCAGGCCCATGATGATCATCAGCGCACCGGAGACCGCCAGGGCCTTGGGTGAGTCGAACATCTGCCGGTTGATCAACTTGCCCATGTCTTCCGAGCCCGAAGCCCGGGTGACCATGATGGCCGCAGCGGTGGACAGCAGCAGTGATGGCAATTGCGCCACCAAACCGTCACCGATAGTCAACAAGGCGTACACCTTGCCGGCTTCGCTGAACGGCATGCCGTGCTGGAGCATGCCGATGAGCATGCCGCCGATGAGGTTGATGAACAGGATCAGCAGGCCGGCGATGGCGTCGCCGCGCACGAACTTGCTGGCACCGTCCATCGAGCCATAGAACTCGGCCTCCTGCGCGACCTCGGAGCGGCGGGCCTTGGCCTGGGCCTGGTCGATCAAGCCGGCGTTGAGGTCGGCGTCGATGGCCATCTGTTTGCCGGGCATGGCATCGAGGGTGAAGCGCGCGCTTACCTCGGAAATACGCCCGGCACCCTTGGTCACCACGACGAAGTTGATGATCATGAGGATGGCGAACACCACCGCACCGACCACGTAGTTGCCGCCGATGACCACTTCACCGAAGGCCTGGATCACCTTGCCCGCAGCGCCATGGCCCTCCTGGCCGTGGAGCATGACCACACGGGTGGAGGCGACGTTCAGGGCCAGGCGCAGCAGCGTCGCCACCAGCAGGATGGTGGGGAACGCGGCGAAGTCGAGTGGGCGCAAGGCGTAGACGCAGACCAGCAGCACCACGATCGACAGGGCGATGTTGAAGGTGAAGAACACGTCGAGCAGGAACGGCGGTATCGGCAACATCATCATTGCCAACATCACCAGCAGCAACAGCGGCACACCCAGGTTGCCCCGGCCGAGACCGGCCAGGTTGTGGCGTGCGTTGTTGATTAACTGAGTGCGATCCACCGCGAGTCCTCTTGATGCAAAACTTTGACGCCCAGGGGGCGCCTGGGCGTGGCTCTGCAAGAAGCCTTCCAACTTTGCTGTTTGGGTGTTCGCCTTGGGGTTTTTGGTGGGTTTGAGATCGAGCGCCGCGCGGGCGGCGCTCGATCTCACAGGCGCTAAACGACCATCGCCATGCACCTATCAGCTATCGCGCCGCAAATCCGGCGGAATGGGCAAATCATCCTTCAACGGCTCCGGCCGCTTGCCCTTGCCCGACCGGTACTGACGAATCTGGAACACATACGCCAACACCTGCGCCACCGCCAGGTACAACCCCGCCGGGATCTCGTGCTCAAGCTCGGTGGAGTAATAGATCGCCCGCGCCAGGGCCGGCGATTCAAGGATCTGGATTTTGTGCTCGACACCAATCTCGCGAATCTTCAATGCCATGAAATCAGTACCCTTGGCCAGCAGCAAGGGCGCTGCCCCGCCCTTCTCCGGGTCGTACTGCAGAGCAACGGCATAGTGCGTGGGGTTGGTGATGATCACGTCCGCCTGCGGCACCGCCGCCATCATGCGCCGCTGCGACACTTCGCGCTGCAGCTGGCGAATACGCTGCTTGACCTCAGGCTTGCCCTCCGAGTCCTTGTACTCGTCACGCACTTCCTGCTTGGTCATTTTCATTTTCTTGTGCGTCTGCCACAGCTGGAACGGCACGTCCGCCGCCGCGATCAGCAGCAGCCCCGCCGACATCCACAGCGCACTCCACCCCACCACCTGAACACTGTGAATGATCGCCTGTTCCAGCGGCTCATTGGCAATCGACAGCAACGCCTGGCGGTCGCTGACCAGCACCACCACCGCCACGATCAGGATCGCGAAAAACTTGGCCAACGCCTTCAGCAGCTCAGTCAAGGCATGCATCGAGAACATGCGCTTGATCCCCGACAGCGGGTTCATGCGGCTGAATTTGGGCTGCAGCAGGCTGCCGGAAAACAGGAAACCGCCCAACGCGATCGGAGCAACGAACGAGATCACGAACAGCAGAATCAGTACGGGCTGCACCGCCCAGATCGCCATCTTGCCCGAGGCCAGCAAAAACGCGCCCATGGCGCGCTCGTCGACGATCATGTCGCGGGTCAGGCTGAAGTTCATGCGCATCACGCTCAGCAGCGTCTCGGCCAAGTGGCCGCCGAACATCAGCAGGCCGCCGGCGCCTGCCAGGGTCACCGCCACCGTGTTCAGCTCCTTGGAGCGGGCGATCTCACCTTTTTCGCGCGAATCGCGCTTGCGCTTGTCGGTGGGGTCTTCTGTCTTGTCCTGACCACTCTCGCTTTCAGCCATGCTCAGCGCGCCCTTGCCAGATCACGCAGCCATTGCAGCGCGTCGCTGGCCAATGCCTGGTAGTGGGAAAGCAAATCGGCCAGGCCGATCCAGAAAATCCCCATGCCCATGACCAGTGTCAGCGGGAAGCCAATGGAGAAGATGTTCAGCTGTGGCGCCGCCCGCGTCATCACGCCAAAGGCGATGTTCACCACCAGCAGCGCGGCAATAACCGGCAAGATCAGCAACAACCCGGCGCCGAACACCCAACCCAGGCGCCCGGCCATTTCCCAGAACTGGTTGACCATCAGCGCATTGCCCACCGGCAAGGTGGTGAAGCTTTCGGTCAGCACCTCGAAGACCACCAAGTGCCCGTTCATCAACAGGAACAGCACACTGACCAACATGGTCATGAACTGGCTGATCACCGTGACGTTGACGCCGTTGGCCGGGTCGACCATCGAGGCGAAGGCCATGCCCATCTGTACCGCGACGATCTGGCCAGCGATGACGAAGGCCTGGAACAGCAGCTGCAACGAGAACCCAAACAACGCCCCGACGATGATCTGCTCGCCACACAGCAGCAGGCCCTGCAGGCTCAACGGCTCGAACTCGGGCAACGGCGGCAGCGCCGGGACGATCACCACGGTGATGGCCACCGCCACGTACAGGCGCACCCGCGCCGGCAGCATGCGCGTGCCGAAGATCGGCATGGTCATCAGCACTGCCGTCACCCGGAACAACGGCAGGATGAAGGTGGCGACCCAGGTGCCGATCTGTGCGTTGGTCAGCTCCAGCATGGCCGTGTCAACCGATCAGCTGCGGGATGCTGGTGTAGAGCGTGGTGATGTATTCCATGAACTTCTGCACCAGCCAAGGCCCCGCGACGATCAGCGTGACCAGCATTACCAGCAGACGCGGCAGGAAGCTCAGGGTCTGTTCGTTGATCTGCGTGGCGGCCTGGAACATCGCCACCATCAGGCCCACCAGCAGGCTCGGCACCACCAGGATGGCGACCATCAGCGTGGTCAGCCACAGTGCATCGCGGAACAGGTCGACAGCAACTTCAGGGGTCATGCGTGGCTCTCCTTGACGGCGTCAAACGCCGCCGAAACTACTGGCCAGTGTGCCCATGATCAGCGCCCAGCCATCGACCAGGACGAACAGCATGATCTTGAACGGCAGCGAAATGATCAGCGGCGACAGCATCATCATACCCATGGCCATCAGCACGCTGGCGACCACCATGTCGATGATCAGGAACGGGATGAAGATCATGAAGCCGATCTGGAACGCGGTCTTCAGCTCGGACGTGACGAAGGCCGGCACCAGGATGGTCAGTGGCACCTGGTCAGGGCCTTCGATGTCGGTGCGCTTGGACAGGCGCATGAACAAGTCCAGGTCGCTCTGCCGGGTCTGCGCCAGCATAAAGTCCTTCAGAGGCCCCTGGGCCTTGTCGATGGCCTGTTGGGCAGTCATCTGCTCTTTCAGGTAGGGCTGCAGCGCATCCTGGTTCACCCGGTCGAACACCGGCGCCATGATGAACATGGTCAAAAACAGCGCCATGCCGGTCAGAATCTGGTTCGAAGGCGTCTGCTGCAAGCCCAGGGCCTGGCGCAAAATCGAGAAGACAATGATGATGCGGGTGAAGCTGGTCATCAGGATGACGAACGCCGGGATAAAGCTCAGCGCCGTCATGATCAGCAGGATCTGCAGGCTGACCGAATACTCCTGCTGCCCGTCTGCCCCATTGGACAGGGTGATGGCCGGGATCGACAGCGGGTCGGCAGCCAGGGCCAATGGCGCGGCCAGCAGCAGCGCCAGGGTCAACATCATGCGCAGCACGCCGGTCATCACTTCTTGTCCTTCTGGTCCTTGCCCATCAGCTCCATCAGCCGCTGGGCAAACTCCGGCGCTGCCTGACGGGCAGTTGCGGGCACTTCGACGGGTTCGGCCAGCACATGCAGGGCCTCGATACTGCCTGGGGTGTGGCCGATCAGGATCTGCTCCTTGCCGACCTGCACCAGCAACAGGCGGTCACGCGGGCCAATGGCACGGCTGCCGATGATCTCGATCACCTGGCCACCTTTGACCGCCGCGCCTTGCATGCGGCGCAACATCCAGGCCAGGAAGAAGATCAGGCCCACCACCAACAGCAGGCCAAAGACCATCTGCGCCAGTTGCCCACCCAGGCTGCCAGGCGCGGCAGCGGTGGTTGCCGCAGGGTTGGCCGCCGCGCAGGCCCACTGGCTGGCGAGCAGCCCGGCAAAAGCAGCGCCGGCGCGCATCGTGCCCTTCACTCAGCGCAGCTTCTTGATACGTTCGCTGGGGCTGATCACGTCGGTCAGGCGGATGCCGAACTTCTCGTTGACCACCACCACTTCGCCATGGGC